>CAZPZW010000018.1:30610-33460 GCA_964591165.1 uncultured Thermoanaerobaculia bacterium
GGGCTGGAGCCTCACCATCACCACGGCGGGAACGCCGGTCTGCTGCACCGGCGCCTGTGTGGTGACGCCGCAGGTGGCCGGCGTCACCTCGAGCAACGACCCCGGCCAGTGCGGCGCCGTGGTGGGATATCCGCCACCGACGATCACGGGAATCTGCGGGATGGTGCCCTGCACGCCGGCCTCCGGCAGCTTCTTCCCGGTCGGCGCGACCCTCGTGACCTGCGACCCCGAAGCGCCGGGGGCGAATGCCACCATGACGATCACGGTCAACGACACCCAGCCGCCGACGATCGTCACGCCGAGCCCGGTCGCGCCAAACGATCCGGGCCTCTGCTCGGCGGTGGTCGCCATCGCCCCCACGCCGGGCGACAACTGCCCCGGTGTGACGGCGGCCTGCGTGCCGCCTTCCGGCTCGACCTTCCCGGTCGGGGTGACGCCGATCAGCTGTACGGCGACCGACCCCTCGGGCAACACGGCAACCGCCCCGGGCTCGGTGACGGTCAACGACGTCGAAGCGCCGACCATCAGCTGCCCGGCGGACGTCGTGCTCGACCTGCCGCCGGGCTCGCCGGGCCAGAACGTCGACTACGACGCGCCGGGGGTGGCCGACAACTGCTCGGCGATCTACGACTGCCAGCCGCCTTCCGGGGATTACTTCCCGGCTGGTCAGACGCCGGTCGGCTGCACGGCGACCGATCCGGCGAACAACACCGCGCAGTGCACCTTCAACGTGATCCTCGGGGCCGTGACGGTGCTCGAGGTGCCGACCGTCTCGACGCTGGGCCTCCTGGCGCTCGGCCTGCTGCTCGCCGCGGCCGCCTTCGTAGTGCTGCGCCGCCACGGCTGACCGGCGTCGGTTCGCTAGTCTCACCCACGGCCCTCTCCGGTGACGGGGAGGGCCGTTTCATTGGCCCCGAGGCCTACTCCCCGCGGTGCTGCGGGTAGAAGTCGAGCGCGGCGCCCTGCATCTTGGCGAGCAGGACGATCTGGCCGGTGTGGTAGCTCATGTGCTCGACGGTGTGGAAGAGCGCGCGGTAGCCCTCGATGTCGTACTTCTGGATGGTGTGCCGGCGCGCCAGCTCGGCCGGCTTCAACCGGCCGAGCGTCGCCTGGCAAGCGGTCACCGTGGTGCGCAGGCGGGCGAGGAGCTCCCGCTTGGGGATGCCTCCGGTCGCCGCGAACTCGGCGTCGCGATGCCGCTCGTAGGGCTCGCCGCCGAGGCCGGAGATCACCCACTGGCGGAGGTTCCCCTCGAGATGGACGAGCAGATTGCCGATCGAGTTGCTCGCCGGGTTGGGCCGCCACCAGATCTCCGCCTCGCTCAGCGGCTCGATCGCGGTGGCGATCTTGCCCAGGTACTCGCCCCAGTAGTGCGCCGCGAAATCGACCAGTCGCGTCTTCATGGTGCGCTCCTCCCGCTGCGGGGGCTCAACGATATCGCCGCCCGCCGGTCTCCACCGCCTCGACCCAGAGGATCTCGCAGCCGTGGTCGCCGTGATCGCTGCGCACGGTGGAGGTGTGCCAGGCGAGACCGGGGCCGGCGACGTCGACCAGCAGGCCCTGGAGGCGGACCTCGTCGCCAGGGTCGATCGCGAGCAGCGCCCGCTCGAGGTTGCGGTTGGCGGGGATGAGATGGGTGTTGGCGGCGTGCCGGATGACGTAGCCGTGATCCAGCTCCCGATCGGCGGTCCGCCAGGTGAAGGCCCGCCAGTTCTGAGAGTAGTCGAGCCTGTCTGCGAAGGCGGGCGTCGGCAGCTCCCCCCAGAGGAGCGCGAGATCGAGCGGCGAGAGGAAGGCCATGCCGTCGAAGCGGTATCGCCGGGTGGAGGCGACCACGGCGGCGATGTCGTAGCCCGCCCGGGGCGTGAGGGTGACCGTTCCGCGCACGGTCTCGAGGCTGAAAGGGGTGCGCTCCGTCGGGGTCTGGATCGGGTCGCGCCGCCAGTCGACCGGCTCGGCGCTCGCTTCGGCGCGCGGCCGGCCCGCCCACCAGTAGGCGAGCGCCGCGAGCGCCAACAAGGCCCACGCCAGGTGGCGGCGGTTCACGTCGGCGGAGCGAGCGCCAGGAGCTCCCGGTCGTGGCGCCGGGCGAGGAGGAGCTGGGCGGCGAGCGCGCCGACGCCGGCCAGGAACATGTCCCACTGGGTGTCCCAGACATCGCCCTGGGTGCCGAGGAAGGCGGCGCTCGCCTCGGTCGAGAGCAGCGCCGCCCACCACTCGATGAACTCGTAGAAGACCGAGATTGCGAGACAGACCGAGAGCACCAGGAAGAAGAGCCAGCCGCCGCGCTGGAGAGGAGTCTTGCGCAGCAGGATCTCGCGCGCGACGAGCGCCGGCACGAACCCTTGCGCCAGGTGCCCGAGCCGGTCGTAGTGATTGCGCGCGAAGCCGAAGGCCTCTTGCAGCCAGAAGCCGACCGGGGTCAGGGCGTAGGTGTAGTGACCGCCGATCGCCAGGATCGTCGCGTGCACGAAGATCAGGAAGTAGACCAGATGAGTCAGCGGGAAGCGACGATAGGTCGCGACCAGGAGCGGCACTCCGGCGAGGATCGGGAAGACCTCGAGCAGCCAGGTCAGGCGGTCGTGAGGGGTGATGCCCGAGACGACGAGGACGACGCCGGTCGCGGCGAGGAGAGCGAGCGGAAGCCGGTCGCGCGGCGCCATGCCTCGTGGAGCATAGCGCCGCGTGACCTGGAGCGCCTCAGGGGGCGGGGGTCGCCTTGAGCGCTTCGAGCGCCTTCTGCACCTCGTCCGCCTTCGCCTTGTCGCCTGCGGCGAGCAGCACGTCGATCTTCCGCTCGTAGGCCTTGAAGTTGCGCGGCGTGATGGCGATCACCTGGTCGAGCTCGGC
>CAZPZW010000019.1:0-33444 GCA_964591165.1 uncultured Thermoanaerobaculia bacterium
TCCTGATCCTCACCGGGATCAAGATGGTCTTCACCCCCGACAAGGGGCTCGAGCCCGAGAAGAACCCGGTGGTCCGCCTGGTGCGTCGCCTGATGCCGGTGACCGACCGCTACCACGGCCAGAAGTTCTTCGTTCGGCAGAACGGAGCCCTGGCGGCGACGCCCCTCTTCCTGGTGCTGGCCCTGGTCGAGACCACCGACCTCATTTTCGCCGTCGACTCGATCCCGGCGATCTTCGCGGTCACCGCGGACCCCTTCATCGTCTACACCTCGAACGTCTTCGCGATTCTGGGTCTCCGCTCGCTCTACTTCCTGCTCGCCGGGGTGATGAACCGGTTCGAGTACCTGAAGCTCGGCCTCGCCGCGATCCTGGTCTTCGTCGGCAGCAAGATGGCGCTGGTCGACGTCTACAAGATCCCGTCGGCGGTCTCGCTCGGCGTAGTGGCGGCGATCCTCGCGGTCGCCATCGCCGCCTCGCTGCTGCGCGCCCGCCGGCGCGAGGCGGCGGCCGCCGCGGAGGCCGCGCGATGAGAGGGGGCTGGACGATCGGACGGCTCGCCGGCATCGACCTGCGGCTGCACTTCACCTTTCCGCTGATCGTCCTGTTCGGCGCGCTCCAGTGGGGGAGCGCGCACGGGACGGCGGGAGCAGCCTTCGGCGCGCTGCTCATGCTCGTGCTCTTCGCCTGCGTCGCGCTCCACGAGCTGGGTCACGCGCTCGCCGCACGCCACTACGGAATTCCGACCCGCGAGATCCTGCTCTTCCCGCTGGGTGGCGTCGCCTTCCTGGCGCGGCCGGCGCGCCGGCCCGCCGAGGAGCTCTGGATCGCGCTCGCGGGGCCCGCGGTCAACGTGGTGATCGCCGCTGGGCTCGCCGTTTTCATCGGCGTCGCACCGGCGGCCCTGCCAGGAGAGACGGCGGGTCTGCTGCGCCCCGCTGCCGCGGGGCCCTCGCTCGGCACCCTGCTCCATTGGCTGCTGGGCGCCAACCTCTCGCTGGTGCTGTTCAACCTGCTCCCCGCCTTCCCGATGGACGGCGGCCGCGTGCTGCGTGCGCTGCTCGCCTTCCGCTTCGGTTGGCTCAAGGGGACGCGATGGGCGGCGGCGATCGGACAGGGGCTGGCGGTGGCCGGCGGCGTCTGGGCGCTGCTCTCGGGCCAACTCCTGCTCGCGCTGCTCTGCGCCTTCGTCTACTTCGGCGCCGGTCAGGAGCGCACCCACGCCGAAGCGCGCCACGTGCTCGAGAGCCTGCGCCTGGCCGACGCCTACAACCGGCACGCGCTGGTGCTGGCGCCCGGCGACCGCCTGTCGCGGGTCGTCCACTACCTGCTGACCAGCTACCAGCCCGACTTCGCGGTGATCGACCGCGGCGGCTCGTTCGCCGGCGTGGTCACCCGCGAGCGGGCGCTGGCGGTCGCGGCAAGCCGCGGCGACGATCCGCTGGTGCTCGACTTCCTGGAGGCGCCGGTGCCGCGGCTCGAGTCCTCGCTCTCGCTCGTCGAGGCGCAGGAGGCGCTGGCCGAGGCCGGCGTGACCTGCGGCGCGGTGGTCGAGCAGGGACGCTTCCTCGGCCTGGTCAGTCAACAGGACCTGGCCGAGGCGATCGGCATCGCTGCCGCGCTCGGCGCCGGTCAGGAGGGCGGGAGGCGGGCGGCATGAGCTCGCTCGGTCGCCCCCCGCGCTCCTTCCCGGAGCGCTGCCGGAAGCTGGCGGCAGCGCCCGGTTTCCGGCGCGGCGTTGTGCTGCTGATCGTGGGTAACGCCCTCCTCCTCGGCCTGCTCACTTTTCCTGGCGTGCGCGAGCGCTGGGGTGGCGCGCTCGCTGCGCTCTCCGCGCTCGTCCAGCTTCTGTTCGTGGCCGAGATCGCGGTCCGGCTCGGCGCCCACGGACGGCGGCCGGGCGCCTTCTTCCGCGACGGCTGGAACCTGTTCGACTTCACGGTGGTGGCGCTCTCCTTGCTGCCGGCGGCGGGGCCCTTCGCAACGGTGGCCCGGCTGGCGCGCATCCTGCGGGTGGCGCGGCTTGTGTCGAGCGTGCCCGACCTCCGCTTGATCGTCGGCACGATGCTGCGCTCGATCCCGTCGATCGGCCACGTGCTGGTGCTGCTCTCGCTGCTGCTGTTCGTCTGGGCGGTGGTCGGGGTCGAGCTGTTCGGCGCCGCCGACCCGGCGCGCTGGGGGCATCTCGGGCTCGCGGTCGAGACCCTGTTCCAGGTGCTCACCCTCGAAGGGTGGGCGGAAATCCAGGGCGAGGTCCGCCCAGGGCGCCCCTGGGCCTTTCTCTACTTCGCGAGCTTCATCTTCACGGCGGTCTTCGTGGTGGTGAACCTGTTCGTCGCGGTCATGCTCGACAACCTGGAGAAGGTGCGCGTCGAGGAATCGCGGAGCGAGCCCGAAGCCGCCGGCGTGCTGCGCCGGCGCCTGGCCGAGGCGAGGGAGGCGCTCGACCGGGTCGAGGCGACGCTCGAGCGGCTCCCGCCCCGCGGATCGCCCGCTTCTACGGGGTCCACGACGTCTTCGGCGTCTCCCTGATCGGCGACGGAGCCGCGGGCCGGCGCGCGGTCCTCGGCCGCGACGCGATCGGCAGGGCGATAGAGTCCCCAGCCGAGGTGACAGCTCGCCCAGCGCGTCGGCAAGCCGGAGGCCGGGGTCGGGAGACTCCGGGAGGGTCGAGCCTCGCGTGGCGCGCTCCCTTCCCCGATCCTGCCCGAGGTCGATGAACCCGGCCCTCCTCTGGATCTCCGCCATCCTCGTCGCCGGTGCGCTCGCGCTGCGGCGGCACCGCGACCTGGTCGCGATCTGGCTGGTGGTGGGCCTTGCCGCCGCCGCTCTGCTCGGCGGTTCGCTCCGCTTGGCGGACGGCATCCCGAGCCCGACCGGGAGCCTCGTCGCCGTGCCCCCGTGGCAGCAGGCGGGCGCACCCCCGGCGACGCACGCCCACCTGCGCGACGTGACCTTCTTCGTCGAGCCCTGGTTGGTTTGGGCGCGCGCCGAGTGGCGCGCTGGACGATGGCCCTTCTGGAATCCGCACCAGCTGGCGGGCGGACCTTTCTGGAGCAACGGGCAGGCCGCTCCGCTCTTCCCCCTCCACCTGTTGTTCGACCTCCTGCCGCTCCAGATCGGCTTCGTGCTGCTCCCGTGGGCTCGCCTGCTGCTCGCCGGCCTGGGGGCCTATCTCCTGGCGCGCGAGCTCGGGCTCGTCGCGCGGTCGGGGGTCCTCGCCGCCCTCGCCTTCCCACTCGGTGGCATGCTGACCGCCTTCCTCCTCTTCCCGATCGCCAACGCTCTGGCGCTGGTGCCGTGGGTGTTGCTCGCCGTCGAGCGGTTGGCGAGCGGACGCTCCGGATGGAGCCTGCTCGCCGGGCTCGCCGGCGCGCAGCTGCTCGCCGGCCACCCGGAGACCGTGGTCTGCACGGCGGTGATCGGCGGGGTCTACCTGCTGGGACGGGGCGCGCCATGGCGGACCTGGGGACGCTTCGCCGCCGGTTGGGGGGTCGCTGCGCTGGTGGCGGCCGCTGCGCTGCTGCCCTTTCTCCTCGACCTCGCGAGCAGCCAGAAGTGGTCCACATCGGGGCCCACGGGAGCGCTGCCTTTCGCGCCGCTGCTCGATCTCCAGGCGCGCCTGCTGCTCCCCGAGCCGTTCGGCCACCCCGCCCGCGCGACCTGGTGGGGACCTTTCAACTACGAGGCGTCGGCGATCTACGCCGGCGCACTCGCCCTGCCGCTCGCCATCGCCGGCTGCGGACTCGCCCGCCGGGAGGGGTGCTGGCGCGGCGTCGCGGCGCTCACCCTCTTCTCCTGGCTCGCCGCCTTTCCCTGGCCCGGGGTTCAGCCGTTGCTTGCCGCGGTCCCGCTGTTGCACAAAGTGCTGTTCCACTACTTCCTCGCCGGGGCCGCGCTCGGACTGGCGTTGCTCGCCGCCGCCGGATTCGCCGAGTTCCTGGCGGGCCGGCGCCGTGGGCTGATCGTCGGCGGCGCGATCTACCTCGCGCTCCTGGGCCTCGCCTGGTGGCGCTTCGCCGACGCCTGGGTGGCGCGCGGCCTGGTGGCGAGCGAGCTCGCCGGCACCGCGATCGGAGTCGCGGGGCTCGCGCTCCTCGGCCTGGTGGCGCTCCGCCCGCGCGGTTGGCTGGCGGTCCCGCTCCTCATCGCCTGCGACCTCCTGCTCGCCCACGCGGTCAGCGTCCCCAGTCTCGAGATGCCGCACTTCTATCCCCGCGGCCCGGCGATCGACTACCTGTCGCGTCAGGAGGGGCGGATCGCCGCGCTCGGGCATGCCCTCCGACCGAACGCGGCGACGGTCTATGGCTTGGACGATGTGCGCGGCGAGGACGCCCTGGGGCTCGCCGGTCACCAGCGCCTCGCCCGCGAGCTCGCTGGCGAGGCGACGCTCTTCTTCTCGCCGATCCGCCGCTGGGACTCTCCCTGGCTCGATCGTCTCGCGGTCCGTTGGGTGCTCGCCGCCCCTGGTCAGCCGCCGCCCGACGCGAGTTGGCGGCTCGCGTTGCGCGCTCCCGAGGCCACGCTCTACGAGCGGCCGACAGCCTGGCCGCTGGTGCGCTGGCAGGATTCCTCCGCTCCACTGCCTCGCGTCGAGCTGCGCCGTCCTGGTTTCTGGCGGATCGGGTGGCGGAACGATCGGCCCGGACGGCTGGTGGTCGCCGAAACCTGGGACGCCGGCTGGCGGGCGCGCCTCGACGGGCGGCCGGTTGCGGTGGAGGTCGCGGACGAGGGCCTGCTCGGCGTTCGCGTGGAGGCCGGCGCCGGGCGACTCGAGCTGCGCTACCGGCCCCGCGGCTTCGCCCTCGGCGCGGCGGCGAGCCTCGGGGGGGTCCTGCTCGTGGCGGGCGAGTCGTTGCGGCGACGGGTCACGAGGTCGCGCCGCGCCGCCTTCGCCAGCCCGGCGATGCGGCGAGCCTCCTGAGCCCGTCCGACCACCTCGCGAGGTGGGGCAGGGGCGCGGCGCGCCGCGCTATCGTCCGGAACATGTGCGCCGCTCTCGGAACTCCCGAGCGACCGCTGCGGGTGGCCATCGTGGGGGCGGGCCCCTCCGGCTTCTACACCGCCGCGGCGCTCTTGGCTCGCCAGGACCTCACGGTTTCCATCGACCTCGTCGATCGCCTGCCCACCCCTTACGGGCTGGTGCGCTACGGCGTCGCGCCCGACCACCCGAAGATCAAGGAGGTCGTGCGTGTCTTCGAGCGCACCGGACGGGATCCGCGGGTGCGCTATCTCGGCAACGTGGAGTTCGGGCGGGACGTGCGGCTCGAGGACCTGCGGCGCTGCTACGACCAGACCGTCTTCTCGGTCGGCGGGCAGAGCGACCGCCGCCTCGGCGTCGCGGGCGAGGATCTCGCCAACAGCCTCTCTTCGACCGCGTTCGTCGCCTGGTACAGCCGGCACCCCGACTTCCTCGAGCTTCCGGTCGACCTCGGCGTCACGGCGGCCGCCGTGGTCGGCATCGGCAACGTGGCGATCGACGTGGCGCGCATCCTGGCGCGCGATCCCGACGAGTTGGCGACGACCGACATCTCCGACGACGCCCTGGCGGCGCTGCGCCGCTCGACGGTGCGCGACGTCCACGTCCTGGCGCGGCGCGGTCCGGTGCAGGCCAAGTGCTCGCCCGCCGAGCTCAAGGAGATGAGCGAGCTCGCCGGAGTCGATCTGCTGGTGGACCCGCGGGACCTCGAGCTCGATCCCGGGAGCGCCGAGGAGCTCGCCGCCGACCCGCAGGCGCAGAAGAACCTCGAGATCCTGCGCGCCCTGGCCGAGCGCGGCGAGACCGGCGCCCCGCGCCGCATCCACTTGTGCTTCTTCGCCTCGCCGGTCGCGCTGGTGGGCGAGGCCGGCCGGGCGAGCAGGCTCGAGATCGAGCGCACCCGCCTGGTTCCCGGGCGCGGCGGCCTCACCGCCGAGGGGACCGGCCGGCGATCGATCCTCCCGGTCGGCCTGGTGGTGCGTGCGGTCGGCTACCGCTCGCTCCCCCTGCCCGAGGTGCCCTTCGACGATCGGGCCGGGATCGTGCCGAACGCCGCGGGCCGCGTCTGCGACCTCTCGGGAGCCACGCTCCCCGGGCTCTACGTCGCGGGCTGGGTGAAGCGCGGACCGACCGGGCTGATCGGCAGCAACAAGCCGGACGGCGCCGAGACCGCCGCGGCGATGGTGGCCGATCTGCCGGCGACGGCGCCCGCCCCCGAACCAACCTCCGCCGCGATCGATCGCCGCCTCGCCGAGCGCGGGGTGCGGGTGGTCGATTTCGCCGGTTGGAAGCGGCTCGACCGGCTGGAGGTCGAGCGCGGCAAGGCGGCGGGAAGGCCGCGCGTCAAACTGGGATCGATCGCGGAGATGCTCGGCGCCCTCGACGCCAACCCCTGAGCGGCCCGGCGCTCCGGCCCCGGGCGGTTGGCACGCGATTCAGCGGACCGGCAGGCCGAAGCGCCGGCGATTCTCGGCGGCAAAGTCGGTCCAGCGCTCCGGCAGGTCGTCCAGGTGGAAGATCGCGCTCACCGGGCAGACGTAGACGCAGAGAGTGCAATCGACGCACTCCTCGGGGTGGATGTAGAGCATCCTCCAGTCCTCGTGCTCACCGTAAATGCAGTCGACCGGGCAGACGTCGACGCAGGCGGTGTCCTTCACTCCGATGCACGGCTCGGCGATGACATGCGCCATGCGTTCGCCTCCGGCGCGGATCGCGCGCCCCTCGTTTGGCCGCCCCCCGCGCTGCACCGCCTGTCTATCAGAGGGCCGGCGCGGGAGGAAACACGGCGCGCCAGGACACGGTGAAGGGCGCTTTCGCCGCGCCCGGGCCGCCTCGGCCGGGAGCCCTCCGGCGGGCCGTATGACCGCGGTCATGACGGCCTGCCCGCGCAACGGCTAGGGTCTCCGACATGGCGCCCGACCCCTTTGCGTTCCTGCTGCCGCACTCGCCCGGCTCCCGCATTACCGAAGTCCACACCCCGAGCTCCGCTGGAGGAGCGCGATGAGCCTCCTCGCGCTGCTGCTCGGCGAGCACGGTCCCTTGCGCCACGGGTTCGAGTCCCTGCGGCGCGCCGCGCCCGGTCTCACCGGGGGCGAGCTCGCCGCCTCGAGCCTCGCCCTGGCCGAAGCGATCGAGAGTCACGCCCAGCTCGAAGACGAGTTGTTGTTCGAGCCCTTGGCGGCGAGCGGGCGCATGCCCCCGGGACCGATCGAAGTGATGCGCGCCGAGCACGAGGAGATCGAGCGGCTGCTGGCCGAGCTGCGGGTCGCGAGCGCGGAGCCGGGCCGGAGCGATCCACAGCGCACCGTGCTGCGCCTCGCCCAGACGGTGCACGACCATTTCGACCACGAAGAGCAGGTGCTCTTTCCCCTCGCGACGCAGGTCCTCGACGCTCGCCAGCTCGCGGCGCAGGGCACCACTTGGGCCGAGCGGCGCGGCGTCGAACTGCGCGCCCTCGCCGGCAGCGGGTTTCCCGGCTAGGGCGCTCGCACGTCCGCGCGCCAGCGCGCGGACTCTCGACGATTGGAGATTTCGACCATGAGCCCTCGGACCCACGCCGCCGCACCGCCGACCGAGCTTCCGGACGATCTCGCATCGGCCCGGGTCGCCGACCTGGCGCGCGAGCGGCCGGCGACGATTCGCGTCTTCCAGCGCCACCGGATCGACTTCTGTTGCGGCGGCAAGCGGAGCGTCGCCGAGGCGGCCGAGCGCGCCGGGCTGGACGCCGCCGAGCTGGTGGCGGAGCTCGAGCGGTCGCTCGGCGAGACGGACGGATCGACCGCCTGGCTCGGCGCGCTGCCCGACTCGCTCGCCGACCTGGGCAAGCTGATCGTCGGGCGCTACCACGTGGCGCTGCGCGGCGAGCTGCCGCGCCTGATCAAGATGGCCGATCGGGTCGAGACGGTCCACGGCGCCGAGATGCCGGAGGTCCTGCCGCCGCTCGCCGCGACGGTGCGCGCCCTGGCGGTGGAGCTCGACGCCCACCTGCGAGAGGAGGAGGCGCTGGTCTTCCCGGCGATCGAGCGTCTCGAGCGCGCTGCCGAGCGCGGCGAGTCGCCGCCCGCCGACGATCTCGCCCGGCTGGTGGCGGCGCGCGAGGACGAGCACGCCGCGGCAGGTGAGATGCTGCGCGAGCTGCGGGCCCTCTCGGCCGGCTTCTCCCCTCCGGAGTGGGCCTGCAACACCTTTCGCGGCCTCTATCACGGGCTCGCCGAGCTCGAGCGCGAGCTCCACGAGCACATCCACCTCGAGAACAACGTGCTCTTCCCGCGCGCCCTCGAGCTCACCGCCACGGAGCGGAGCTGAGCGCGCCAAGGAGCCAGGAGCGGAGACCATGGAGCGAGCGACGAACCGACGCACGGCGTGGAACGCGATCATCCTCTTGGCCGGGTTGACGACCCTGACGCTGCCCGCCTCCGCGGGCGCGCACTGCGACACTCTCGACGGGCCGGTGGTCGCCGCGGCGCGCGCCGCGCTCGCCGCGGGCGAGGTGACCCCCGTGCTGCAGTGGGTGCAGCCGGACCACGAAGCGGCGATTCGCACCGCGTTCGAGCGCACGCTCGCCGTGCGGGTCGCGAGCCCGCCGGCGCGAGAGCTGGCCGACGAGTACTTCTTCGAGACCCTGGTGCGCCTGCACCGGGAAGGGGAGGGCTTCCCCTACACCGGCCTCCAGCCCGCCGGCGCGCCGATCGCCCCCGCCATCCGGGCGGCCGACGCTGCGCTCGCCTCGGGCAACGCCGACGCTCTGGTCGGGGAGCTCACCGCGGCGGTCGCGGCCGGAGTGCGCGAGCGCTTCGCCGCGGCGCGCGTCGCGCAGGCCCACGCCGGGCACGACGTCGCCGCCGGCCGGCACTTCGTGGCGACCTACGTCGCGCTGACGCACTACGTCGAGGCGCTCGCCGCGCTCGCCGAAGGGCACGCCGCACACGCCGAGCCGACGTCCGCCGGCGCGCCGGCGCCGCACGCCCATCCCTGAGGCGGACCGCCGACCCCTCAGGCCGGCGCGGTGCGGTCGGGGCGGCAGGTCTCCGCTTCGCTCACCACCACCCGCATCGGAACGTCGTGCGACTCGCGGGGGAGGCGTGGAAAGAGCTGCACTGCGTAGGCGAGACCGATCGCCGGAAAGGGGCGCCCGGCGAGGAAACGGTCGAAGTAGCCGCTACCGTGGCCGAGCCGGTAGCCGCTGCGGTCGAACGCCAGCCCGAGCACCAGCACGACGTCGAGCGTCACGTCGATCGCCGCCGCCGCCACTTCGCGCGTCCCCCGGGGCGGCTGGCGGAGGCCGAAGCGGAGCGTCTCGAGCGGACAGGGATAGGGATGGACGTGCAACTGGCGGTCGCGCGGATCGGCGCGCGGCACGTAGAGCTCGCGCCCTTCGGCGAGCAGACGGTCGACCAGTCGCCAGGTGTCGAGCTCGATTCCGAAGGAGAGGCAGGTGAGGATCCTGCCGGCACGCCGGACCTCCGGCAGGCCGAGGACGCGCTCGGCGACACGCTCAGCCGCCGCGGCGGCGGTCGCGGCGTCGAGCGCGCCCACGCGCTCGGCGATCCGCTCGCGCAACATGGCCTTGGTGGCCGAGATCTCCGGTGGCATCAACCCCTCCGTGCGGCGCTGCGCATCGCCAGGCACCCTCCGGCCGCCTCGACCGGCTCTGACGGGAGGGAGATTCTCGCATTCCGCGGCCGGAGCGGGCGCAGGAAGCGCCGCCGCCGGGGGTTTCAGCTTGCGGACACGGCCTCGGGCAAGCGAGGCCCCGACACCCAGGAGATGCAACGATGCGTACAGCCCTCGCCCTCCTCTTCCTGCTCGCGCTCGTGGCGCTGCCCATCTCGGCCGGCGGCCCCCCGGGCAATCGTACGATGCCCGGGCTCGGCGGCCCGCCGTTCGACGACGAGCGGCTCGATCGTTTCACCGAGCGGCACGCCGAGCGCCTGACCCGCGCGCTCGATCTCTCCGCCGACCAGCAGGCGACTCTCGAGCGGCTGCAGGACGAGCTCGCCGCGACGGTGCGCCCGCTCCTCGAGCAGCTGCGCAGCGGCCGCGAGAGCATGGAAGCGATGCTCGAAGCGGCGACGCCGGACGCCACCGCGATCGGCCAGCAGGCGATCGCCCAGCACCGGCTGCACGGCGAGATGCGCGCCGCGCACGAACAATTCAAGAGCGAGCTCACCGCGATTCTCAATCCGACGCAGCGCGCCCAGTTCGAGGCGCTGCAGGACGCCCGGCCAGAGCGCGGCCGTGGGCGGCACGGCGGCCGCGGCTGGGGCGCTCAGCCCCCGCCGGCCGGCGATTGAGCCGGCGCTCGGCGCCCGACGGTGTGGGATTTGGATGGCCCGGCGACTCGCCGGGCCGTCGGCGTTTCAGGCGTGCCGCACCCAGCGCCAGAGCTCGGCGAGGGTGGGCTTCTTGCCGTACATCAGGATGCCGACCCGGTAGATCCGCGCGCAGCCCCAGACCAGGAAGACGAGGAAGGTCGCGGTGATCGCGTAGCCCGCGAGGATCTGCCAGAGGGGCGGCATCTTCACCGCGATGCGCAACATCATCAGCAGCGGGGTGAACATCGGGACGAGCGACAGGACGACGGCGAGGGTCGAATCCGGGTCGTTGATCACCGGCACCACGAAGAGCACCGGGGCGATCAGGAAGATGACCAGGAAACCGGCGAGCTGTTGCGCCTCCTGCACGTTGTTGGTCGCCGCGCCGATCGCGGCGTAGAGCGACGCGAAGACGAAGAAGCCGAGCAGGAAGTTGACGAAGAAGTGGATGGCGAGGCCGAGCGTCACCTGCGGCAGCTGGGTACCGTCGGGCAGCATGGCGAGGGCGCCGAGGACCGCCGGGGTCGAGAGCGCGACCATGGTGCCCAGCCAGATGGCCAGCTGGGTCAAGCCGACGAGGCCGATGCCGAGCAGCTTGCCGACCATGAGCTCGCTCGGATTCACCGTCGAGAGGATCACCTCGACGATGCGCGAGCTCTTCTCCTCGAGCACTCCGTTCATCACCTGCTGGCCGTAGAGCATCACCACCATGTAGAGCAGGAAGAAGAGGAAGTAGGCGAGGAAGAACCCGGCGAGGCCGCCCTCTTTGCGGCTCCCCTCGGCGAGCACCCGCGTCGTCTCGATCTCGATGCCGCGGGTCAGCCGCTCGACCTCGCCGGCGTCGATTCCGGCCTGCTTCAGGCGGGCCTCGCCCACCACCCGCGAGACGACCTCCTCCACTCGGCTCTGGGTGATGAAGTTCGAGACGCTCTCGGCGTGGTACTCGACCTGGTCCTTCTCGAGCCCGGCCGGGTCGATCCAGAGCCAGGCGTCGATCTCGCCGGCGAGCACGCGGCGGTCGAGCTCGGCGCGCTGCGCCTCGGGGTCGGTGGTGGCGGCGGTGAGCTCCACCGCGAAGTTCGCCACCTGCGTCTCCCGGTTCTTGAACGGGTCCTCGCGCGCCGAGGTGGAGAGGCCCGCGGTCAGCCGCCGCTCGAGCTCGGCGCCCACGATGCCCGTGCGGTCGACGATCGCCAGGCGATGCGAGGCCTTGGCGCGCATCGCGACCAGCGAAGGGACGACCACCAGGGCCGCCATGCCGAGGGGCAGCAGCAGGGTGGTGATCCAGAAGGCCTTGCTCTTGATGCGCGTCAGGTATTCGCGCTTGAGGATGGTCCGGACCTGTTCAACGCGCATCGCGCACCGCCTGGATGAAGATGGTCTCGAGGTCGGGCTCCTCGGAGCGGAACTCCGAGACGTCGAGGAAGGAGGCGATCGCACGCAGCACCGCGCCGGGTACGGCGTCGGGGGCGAGAGCGAGCTTGACCCCGGAGAGATGCTCGATCACCCGTTCGATCCCCGGCACGGTCGCCAGCCGGGCGAGGTCGCCACGCGCGGCGAGCCGGTAGAGGTTGCCGCCGCGCTCGCGCTTCAGAGTGGCGAGCTCGCCTTCGAGCACCACCCGGCCGTGGGAGATGAGCGCGATGTGGTCGCAGAGCTTCTCCGCCTGTTCCATGACGTGGGTCGAGAAGAGGATGGTCTTGCCGCGCCGCTTGAAATCGCCCATCAGCTCCTTGAACAGCACCTGGGCGAGCGGATCGAGCCCGGAGAAGGGCTCGTCGAGGATCAGGATGTCGGGATCGTGGAGCACCGTGCCGATCAGTTGGATCTTCTGCTGCATCCCCTTGGACAGCGCCTCGATCTTGGCCTTCGCCCAGGAGGCGAGCTCGACCCGCTCCAGCCACTGGCCGATCAGCGGCTGGGCCTTGGCGCGCCCGACGCCGTGCAGCTCGGCCAAGAAGAGCAGGTGGTCGACCACCGTCATCTTGCGGTAGAGCCCGCGCTCCTCGGGGAGGTAGCCCACCCGGCGCAGGTCCTCGGCGCGCCGCGGGCGCGCGAAGAAGCGGACCTCCCCGCGGTCGGGCGCCAGGATGTCCATCATCATGCGGATGCTGGTGGTCTTGCCGGCGCCGTTCGGACCGAGCAATCCGTAGACCGAGCCGGCCGGAACGGCGAGCGAGACCCGGTCCACCGCGACGAAGTCGCCGAAGGCCTTGTGCACCTCGCGAAGCTCCAGATTGAACGTCAAGAGGCTCTCCTCGATCGGCAGGTCGTGTCGCGCAGAGCTTACGCCAGAGAGCACCTACGCAGTGCCCGGGCGCAGGTTGCGCAGTGCCGGCGAACGTGCGCGCGGCGCGCGGCGCGGCGATTGATGGCCCCCGGACGTTGTGGTAGAACGCGCACAGGTTTCGCCGCGATTCGAGGAGGGTTTCCCGTCATTCCAGGCCCCGCCGCCCCCTGCGCCCGATGAGCGATTCCGCGTTCAGTGTCGAGATCGATCGCGTCAGCAAGCGGTTCGGTGATTTCCTCGCCGTCGACGACGTCACCCTGAACATCAAGAGGGGCGAGTTCTTCTCGCTGCTCGGCCCTTCGGGCTGCGGCAAGACGACGTTGTTGCGCATGATCGCCGGCTTCGAGCTGCCCACCAGCGGCAGCATCCGCATCCACGGCCGCGACATGACCTCGGTGCCGGTGCACAAGCGGCCGATCAACATGGTTTTCCAGCACTACTCGCTGTTCCCCCACCTGACGGTGACGGAGAACATCTCGTTCGGCTTCCGCTACAAGAACTTCCCGAAGAGCGAGTACGCGCGCCGCATCGCCGACGTGGTTTCGCTGGTGCGACTGGGCGGCTTCGAGCACCGCTATCCCGGTCAGCTCTCCGGCGGCCAGCGCCAGCGCGTCGCGCTCGCCCGCGCCCTCGCCCTCGAGCCCGAGATGCTACTGCTCGACGAGCCGTTGGGCGCGCTCGACCAGAAGCTGCGCAAGGAGGTCCAGGTCGAGCTCAAGAACCTGCAGCGCAAGCTCGGGATCACCTTCGTCTTCGTCACCCACGATCAGGAAGAGGCGCTCACGATGAGCGACCGGATCGCGGTGATGAACTCCGGCCAGGTCGAACAGATGGACGCCTCGGCCCAGGTGTTCGAGTACCCGCGCACCGAGTTCGTCGCCCAGTTCATGGGCGCCTCCAACTTCTTCTCGGCGACCGTGGAGGGGATCGCCGACGGTCTGCTCTCCCTCGCCATGCCGGACGGCGACCGTTTCCGCGTGGCGGAGAACGGCGCGGCCCGCCCGGGCAGCGAGGTGCGCTTCGTGGTCCGGCCGGAGAAGCTCGACCTGCGCAGCCGCGATCTCTCGGCGCACGGCATTCCGTGCATGCCGGTGACCATCGAGGACCGGGTCTACCAGGGTGTCTCGACCCTCTGGGTGGTGGTGAGCCGGCAGGGTGAGCGCTTCCTGATCTACGAGCAGAACGAGCGCCCGTTCGAGGAGCGCGGCAAGTTCGAGGTCGGGGGCACCGCCTACCTCTGCTGGAGCCCCAAACACACCGTGCTCATGCGGGACGACAAGCCGGCCGCGGCCGATGCCTGAAGAGGCCAAGCAGAAGAGCTGGACCTCCTACCTGCTGGTCGGCCCGACCTGGCTGGTGCTCGGGCTCTTCTTCGTCCTGCCACTGCTGATCATGCTGGTGATCAGCTTCGCCGAGCGCGGCACGTACGGCGGGCTGAAGGAGATTCCCGACCTCGCGGCCTACGTCGCCTCGGGCGATTTCTTTCACAACTACCTGCGCTCGGTCGAGCCGCTCTACCTCTCGATCTACTGGCGTTCGCTCTGGATGGCGGTGTTGACCACCGTGCTCTGCCTGCTGGTGAGCTATCCGATCGCCTACTACATCGCGGTCGTCGCCCCGGCCAAGTGGAAGAACACTCTCCTCGGTCTGGTGGTGATCCCCTTCTGGACGAGCTTCCTCATCCGTACCTACGCCTGGATGCTGATCCTGCGCAGCGAAGGGCTGATCAACACCTGGCTGATGAACCTGCAGCTCATCGACCAGCCGCTCCCCCTGCTCTACAACGACCTCGCGGTGATGATCGGCCTGGTCTACGGCGAGCTTCCGTTCATGATCCTGCCGCTCTACGCCTCGATCGAGAAGCTCGATCTGTCGCTGCTCGAGGCCGCCAACGATCTCGGCGCCTCCCACCCGGCGACCTTCTTCCGGGTCACCGTGCCGCTCACCATGCCGGGCATCGTGGCCGGAGTCATCCTCGTCTTCATCCCCTCGATCGGCCAGTTCGTGGTCTCGGATCTCCTCGGGGGCGCCAAGAGCATCCTCGCCGGCAACCTGATCCAGAACCAGTTCGCGGTGGCGCGCAACAAGCCCTTCGGCTCGGCGATCGCCTTCGAGCTCACCGCGGTCGTCCTGTTGCTGCTCTGGATGTACGCGCGCTACACCCGGCGCAAGGGGCAGGAGGTGCTGCTGTGAGCGTGCCGAGGCGGCTCGACCTCCCCGAGCGCCCGGTCGGACGCCTCGCGCCGGCGCCGGCGCGCGCCAAGCCCTTCTCCTGGGAGCGCACGCTCCTCGGCTGGCACAGCCTGCTCGTCTATCTCTTTCTCTACGTTCCGATCCTCATCCTCATCCTCTACTCCTTCAACCGTTCGAAGCAGACCGCCGCCTGGGAGGGGTTCACGCTCGAGTGGTACGCCCGCCTGCTCCAGAACGAGCTCATCCTGCGCGCGGTGAAGAACAGCCTGGTCGTGGCGCTCACCACGACGTTGATCACGACGATCGTCGGCACCCTGGTCGCGCTCGCTCTGGCGCGGCGCGACTTCGGCGGCAAGGCGGCGACCCAGGCGGCGCTCTACCTGCCGGTCATCATCCCGGAGATCGTCGTCGGCGCGGCGCTGGTCACCTTCTTCGGTGCCGTCCAGCTGCGTCTGAGCCTCGTCACCGTGATCCTCGCGCACGTCGTCTTCTGCGTCTCCTACGTCGCCATCGTGGTGCGAGCGCGGCTCGCCGGCTTCGATCGCTCGCTCGAGGAAGCCGCCGCCGATCTCGGTGCCGGGCCGTGGGACACCTTCCGCCGGGTGACCCTGCCGATCATCCTGCCCGGCATCCTCGCCGGTGCGCTGCTCGCCTTCACCTTGTCGATCGACGACTACGTGATCACCTCGTTCGTCGCCGGAGTCGGCGCGACGACGCTCCCGATCCAGATCTATTCGATGCTCAAGGTCGGCGTGACGCCCGAGGTCAACGCCGTGTCGACGCTGCTCCTGTTGCTCACCGTCGCGCTCATCGCTCTCGCGCAGCGCATGCAGCAGGAACCTGCCGCCAAAGGAGGCAAGAAGAAATGAGAAAGATCGTCGCCGTCGCGCTCGCCACCCTCGTCATGGGCGCGCTCGCTGCCTGCGGCAAGAAGGCGGAGCAGCCGAAGGCCGCCGCCGCGGATGCCGGCTCGCTCAACATCTACATCTGGTCGGCCTACCTGCCGCAGGAGGTCATCGACCAGTTCTCGGCCCGGACCGGGATCAAGGTGCATTTCGACCTCTACGACTCCAACGAAGCGCTGCTCGAGAAGCTGCAGTCCGGGGTGGCCGACTACGATCTCGTCGTGCCGTCGGACTACATGGTGCGCATCCTGATCGAGGAGAAGCTGATCCAGGCGCTCGATCACGCCAAGCTTCCCAACCTGAAGAACCTCGACCCGCGCTTCCTCGACAAGCAGTTCGACCCCAAGAACCAGTACTCCGTGCCGTACTTCTGGGGCACCACCGGTCTGGGCTACAACCAGGCGAAGCTGGGACCGATCGACAGCTGGGAGTCGCTCTTCGACCCCAAGCACAAAGGGCGCATTCTGATGCTGGACGACATGCGGGAGGTCTTCGGCGTCGCTCTGAAGACGATGGGCAAGTCGCTCAACGAGACCGATCCCGCGGTCCTCCAGCAGGCCGCCGCGAAGCTCAAGAAGCAGAAGGCGTTGGTCGCCACCTACAACAGCGGCGATTTCGCCAACATCCTGGCTGCCGGCGATGTCGACCTGGCGCATGGCTACAACGGGCAGATCGCCGAGGTGGTGGCCAAGGAGCCGGAGAAGCTGGCCTACGTGGTGCCGAAGGAGGGCGCGACGCTGTGGATGGACAACGTCTGCATCCCGGCGAAGTCGCGCAACGTCGAGAACGCCTACAAGTTCATCGACTACATCATGGAGGCGAGGGTCAACGCCCAGATCGTCAACGGCGTCTCCTACGCCAGCGCCAACCTCCCTGCCCGGGAGTTCATCGTGCCCGAGATCCTCAACGATCCGTCGATCTACCCGTCCGACGAGGTCATCGCGCGCTGCGAGTTCATGGAGGACGTCGGCGACACGACCACGTTGCTCGACCAGTTGTGGACCGAGATCAAGGCGCAGTGAGCGCCACGAGAGGAGATGTGATGAAGAATCCGAAACTGATCGGGCTCGTCGCGGCTCTCGCGTTGGTGGCCGCGGCCGCGGCGCCGGCCGCGGCGCAGGAGAAGAACTGGAGCGTCGAGGTGGGCGCGGACTACGCGACGCGCTACCTCTTCCGCGGCGTACCGTTGCTCGGGGAGAACGAGGTGATCGTGCCGCACGCCTACTTCACCTTCGGCAATCTGGGCATCTACTACGACGGCTACATCGGCGAGATTCCGGACTTCGAGTCGGACTACCGCGAGGACGACTTCGCCATCGACTACACCTTCCCGATCGGCGAGAACTTCGGCCTGACGATCGGCGCGGTGCAGTACATGTACAACCAGGACGCCGAAGACGACATCGGCTTCCTCGACACCTACGAGCTCTACGCCGTGGCCGCCTGGGACAGCACGTTCTCGCCGACCATCAGCTACTGGCAGGACATGGACGTGATCGACGGCGGCTATCTGCAGATCGCCTTCACCTACAGCGCACCGCTCTCCACCAAGGCCAGCCTCGACTTCTCGGCCGCGCTCGGCGTCGATTTCGGCTACAACCTGTACGAGGACCTGGCGGACGCCCTCGGCGTGGAGAAGTCGAATGGCGATCTCAACGACGTGTTGATCGGCATCGACCTTCCGATCCAGTTCACCGACTACTTCTCGATCCACTTGATGGCGCAGCAGTCGATCGCGCTCGACGTGCTCGACGACCTCGGAGTCGAGGACGAGACGGTCTACACCGGCGGGCTGAACTTCAGCTTCTAGACCCGTCCGAGCCGCGGCGTCGGGCCTCCGGAGCTTCTCCGGAGGCCCGGCGAAGCGCGGTACCTCACCCCTCCCGCGCCGCCATCGCCCGCTCGATCCGGCGGTCGGGGATCAGCCAGATCAGGGCGACGAGGACGTAGAGCGCCATCGAGACCTGGTGCGCGACGGGCGCTGCGGCGAGCGCGACGACGTAGAGGATCGGCGAGGCCTTGCCCTTCCAGTCGCCGCCGATGGCGTGCTTGAGGAGGGAGTCCGAACCCTGCGCGGCGATGATGAGCTGCTGCAGGAGGAAGTAGGCGATCGCGGCCATCAGCAGGACGGCGCCGTAGAGCGCCGCCGGCGCCGGCGCGAAGTGGTTCTCGCCCATCCACCCGGTGGCGAAGGGAATCAGCGAGAGCCAGAAGAGGAGGTGGAGGTTGGCCCACAGGATCGGGCCGGTCACCCGCCGCACGGTGTGCAGCATGTGGTGGTGGTTGTTCCAGTAGATGCCGAGGTAGACGAAGCTCAGCACGTAGCTCAGGAAGACCGGGAAGAGCGGCGCGAGCGCCGCCCAATCGGCGCCGTGCGGCACCTTGAGCTCCAGCACCATGATGGTGATGAGGATCGCGACGACGCCGTCGCTGAAAGCCTCCAGCCGGTTCTTCTCCATGGGACCCTCGCTCGTGGCCGCGCACTCGGCGTCGGTCGGTCGCGGAAGGATAGCGGATCGGCGGGCGGTCAGCGCTCCGGCGGGCGCCGGCAGCGGGGCAGCCAGCGGTTCACGGCGCGCCGGTACTCGAGGTAGCTCGCGCCGAAGCGCTCGCTGAGCGCCGGTTCCTCGTGGAGCACAACGAGGAGTTGGAAGAAGGCGAGGGACGCGGCCGCGAGCGGCAGGATCGCGCACGAGCCGACGACGAGCCTGATGGGGGAGCCGTTCACGGGATCTCCGTTGCGGGGCCCCCGGTCCCCGCGCCGGCGAGGATCCGGTCGCCGTGGCTGGGCGGCGCCGAAACGACCAGGAAGCGGAGCTCTGCGGCGCCCGCGTTGAGCAACCGGTGGGCCACGCCGGGCGGCACCTCCAACCCTTCGCCGGTGGCGACCACCACGCTCCGCCCGCCGAGCTCCATCGTCGCCTCACCCGCGAGAACGTAGAAGAACTGGTGGGCACGCTCGTGCAGGTGCCGCACCTCCGTGCCCCCGGGCGGCACGCGCTCCTCGATGACGCTCAGTCCTTCGGCGGCGAGGAGATGCCAGCCGTCGCAGGTCCCTCCCCAGACGTAGTGCGCGGCGTTCGCGCGGCTCACCACCTCCATGTCCGCACCTCGCTCTCCCGGCGCCTGCCCGGCTTCCGGGGTCAGGCGAAGACCTCGAAGTGCTCGACTGTCGGCTCGAACTCGAGCAGGAAGTCGGCATCCTCGGGGTAGTACTTGGCGATGGCGATGTCGGCCCCGGCGAAGGCCGCGATCGCCTCGCGCGACGCCCAATGGGTGACGCAGAGGAAGTGAGCGACCTCTCCCTCGAAGCGGCGCAGGATGAAGACCGCCCGGTTGCCCGGGGTGGCGCGGTAGTCGGGGCGGGCGCGGCGCTCGAGAAAAAGGAGGTAGTCGTCCGCGCGCTCGGCGCGCGTCCTGCCGTGCCAGATGCGGGCGATCATGGGGTCACCTCCGGCAGAGGGAAGCTCGCCGCGAGCTTACCCCGGCGCGATGTCACTCCGCGGTCGTCGGATCGATGATCGTGCGCACCCGCGCGACGGAGTTGGCGGGGAAGCCGCCCTGTCGCGCGTGCTCGCGCACCGTGGCCTCGTCGGGCGCGATGTAGACACAGTAGATCTTGTCGTCGGTGACGTAGCTCTGGATCCACTGGATCTGCGGGCCCATGGCGGAGAGCACGCCGCACGAGGTGCGCGAGATGCCGAGCAGCTGCTCGGCGGTGAGTTTCCCGGCTCCCGGGATCTCTCGTTCGATGACGAACTTCGGCATGGTGGACTCCCCCCTCTGACATCGTCGACCGGCTGTGACTTCCCTGCGCTTCCGACCGGAGGCGGGGTGCCCGACCAGGCCCCGCCCCGTTCGCCCGACACCGAGTCTCGACGTCCACGCCAAGGAGCCAAGCTCCCGGGCGACTATCGGGGCGCGGCGAGATTCGGCAGCGCGCGGCAGTCTGCGCGCACCGTCGCGACCTGTCAAGCGGGCGGCGAGCGCCCATCGCCGCACTGCGCGCCGACCGGGCCGGGTTTGCGTCGTGGCGAGGGAAGGAGTAGCCTCCGGCGCCTCGAACGACGATCCCCTGGAGGATCCATGAACCAGAGTCCCGAAATCCGTTGGGCATGGAGCGGCGCGCTGGCGCAAGTCATCCTGCTCGCCCTTCCCACGGCGGTCGCCGCCGGAGTGACCCCGGCCAACTACTTCACCGCGCCCTCGGACGCGCCGGCGCGCAACATCGCGCTGACGTACCTGGACGACGCCGCGGCGGAGCTCGGGCTCGATGCGGGCGACGTCGCCGACGTCGCGGTGACCGACCTCGTCGTCTCGCCGCACAACGGCGTGACCCACGTCTATCTGCGCCAGCGCGTCCACGGGCTCGAGATCGACGGCGCCGAGATGGGCCTCCACGTCGACCGGAGCGGCCGGATCTTCCATCGCACCGGTGCCTTCGTGCCTGCGGTCGCCGCGCGCGCCGCCGGCACCGCGGGGTTCCCGGCCCTGGCGCCGGAGGAGGCGGTGCGCGCCGCCGCCCGCCGGCTCGCCCTGCGCGGCAGCGAGGCCGATCTCGCGCTGGTCGAGAGCGCCGGCGGGTTCGATCGCCGCACCGTGTTCGCCAGCCCCGAGCTTTCGGAGGAGGCGATTCCGGTGCGGCTGCGCTATCTGCGCACCCCGGGGGGCGACCGCTTGACCCTCGCCTGGAACCTGAACTTGAAACCCCCGGGCCAGGCCGACTGGTTCGACCTCTGGGTCGACGCCGGGACGGGCGAGATCCTGGCCCAGGTCAACTGGACCGCCGAGGTGGAGGCCACCTACCGCGTCTTCGCGCTACCCAAGGAGTCGCCCGACGACGGCCCGCGAACCGACGAAGTCGATCCCTACCTGGTGGGCGGGACGGTGCCGGCGACCGGCGCCAGCCCCTACGGCTGGCACGACACCAACGGGGTACTCGGCGCGGAGACCAACCTGACCGCCGGCAACAACGTCAATGCCTGTACCGACATCGACGCCAACAACGTCTGCGATGCCGGCAGCCAGCCGAGCGGCGGCACGCTGCCCAACCCGCTGCTCTTCCAGCCGGCGCTCGATCTCGCGACCCAGCAGCCGGCCGACTACCGCCCCGCGGCGGTGGTCAATCTCTACTACTGGAACAACATCCTCCACGACGTCGCCTACCAGTACGGTTTCAACGAGGCCGCCGGCAACTTCCAGCTCAACAACTACGGCCGCGGCGGACTCGGCAACGACCGAGTGACCGCCGAGGCGCAGGACGGATCTGGGACCAACAACGCGAACTTCGCCACCCCTCCGGACGGCTCCGCGCCGCGCATGCAGATGTACGTCTGGACGAATCCCTTCAGCCAGTTCGTGACCGTCAACTCACCGGCGGGGATCGCCGACTCCTACGTCGCGAATCCCTCCAACAGCGGCGGCGAGGGTAACGGGCTGACCGGCGATCTCGCATTGGTCAACGACGGAACGCCGCCGGTGACCGACGGCTGTCAGGCGATCAGCAACATCGCGGGCAAGATCGCGCTCATCGTCTGGAACGAAGGGGCCTGCAACTCGAGCGTCTTCGTCGGCAACGCCGCCGCCGCCGGGGCCATCGCGGCGATCATCATCGACAACCTCCCCGATCCCTTGACCAACTTCGGCGGCAACGCGGCGATCCCCTCGGTCGCCATCGGAGCGACGGACGGCGCCCTCTTCCTCGCCACCATCGGCAGCGAGACGATCAATGCCACGCTGGAGGACAACCCGGCGGGGCAGATCAACCGGGACAGCGACCTCGACGCCGGAGTCATCGTCCACGAGTACGGCCACGGCATCTCGAACCGGCTGACCGGCGGACCCGCGAATGTCGGCTGTCTCGGCAATCAGGAGCAGATGGGCGAGGGCTGGAGCGACTGGCAGGCTCTCTTCCTGAACGCCGCAGCGAGCGACACGGCGACGACGCCGCGCCCGATCGCGACCTATCTCACTTTCGAGAACGCGGCGACCGGCTTCGGCATTCGGAGCTACCCCTACAACACCGACAACGTGGCCAACCCGCTCACCTACAGCGACATCCCCGGCGAGTCGGTGCCGCACGGCGTGGGCGCAGTCTGGGCGAACATGCTCTGGGAGATGTACTGGAACCTGGTCGGGGAGCTCGGTTTCGATGCCGATCTCTACTACGGCAACGGCGGCAACAACATCGCCTACCAATTGGTGATGGACGGCATGAAGCTGCAGCCCTGCTCGCCCGGCTTCGTCACCGGGCGCGACGCGATCCTGGCCGCCGATCAAGCCAATTACGACGGCGACTTTGCCTGCGCCATCTGGAAGGCCTTCGCCGAGCGCGGCGTTGGCGTGGGAGCGAGTCAGGGGTCGAGCGCCGTGGTCGGCGACGAGACGGAGAGCTTCGTGCTGCCGGCGGAGTGCGTCGACCTCATCTTCGCCGACAGTTTCGGCCTCGGCACCGATCGCTGGAGTACCGTTTTTCCCTGACGCGAGGGGTCCCCTGCGGATCCAGGCAAGGGCCGTCCGGAAGGGCGGCCCTTGCGTTGTCGGGGGTTCGCCGCCTTCTCCTCAGTCGAACTCGCGCACCGCCGCCGGCTGCTCGGAGCCGACCGTGCCGGCCGAGATGCGCGCCTTGAGGTAGTTCTCGCCGCGGATCGGCGCGCCGGCGAGGCGGCGCAGCATGGCGAGCTGGCCGACGTGGGTCAACGCGTCGGCGATCGGGCCCTGGAAGAGCTTCTCCGCCGGGACCGCCTCGCCCCCCTGGGCGAGCTCTCGGTCGAGCGCCGCGAGGCCGGCGAAGAAGCGCGCCACCTGTTCCTCCCAGCTCCCGGGCTCGGTGTCGTGCCAAGCCTGCGCTCCGCGAGCGATCGAGAGCGCCCAGTCGAGCAGATCACCGAGGTGGGCGAGGATCTGGATCGGCTGGCGGCTCGTCGGCCCGACGCGGAAGCGCGCGAACTCCGCCGGCGCCCCGCGGATCGCCTTGCCCCCGCGGTAGGCGAGGGTCGCCAGGGTATGGCGGAGGAACTCGAGTCTGGTCGCCTGAGCCGGCGTGGATTCGGACATGGTCGGCTCCCCGGCGTTGCGGGCGCCGGCGGCGCTCACTGCTTGGCGATGAACTCGAGCGCCAGCTTGGTGCAGACCTCCGGATACTCGCTCCACAGGGCGTGGGTCGCGTTGTAGACCGAGGTCCGCTGGGCGATCGGCAGCAGCCGCTGGAGCTGGCGGTCGATCATCTTGTGTATTGGCAGCGTCCGGTCACCTGCCAGGAGCAGGGTCGGCGCCACCACCCGCCCGACCACATCCTGGGAGATCTCCGGAAAAGGCTCCCTCGATTGGGTCAAAGCGCGCAGTGCCGCCACGTTCTCGCCGACAGCGACACGGCGCTCCGCGGACAGCCCGTCGAAGCTCAGCGGCTGGTCGCCGACCGTGTAGCCGAAGGCGCCCAGACCGTCGAGCGCGGCGCGGAGCCCCGCCGCGTCGCTGCTGCGGAAGCCGGCGACGGTGGGCCGCCAGACCTTGTCCATGAAGGCGTCGTAGTGCGCCTTGCCGCCCTCGATGTCGTTCAGCCAGGGGAGGATCGGCGGCTCGCTCAAGACCAGCGAACGCACCATGTTGGGGTTCTTCGCGGCCAGAGCGAGCGCTCCGTAGGCGCCATAGGAGATCCCGACGACGTGCGCCGGGTCGAGGTTGAGCTTCTTGATGAACGCCGCGAGGTCGTCGCCGTCGACGCGCGCCGAATAGTCGTTGGCCGCCTTGGCAGTGGGCTGGTTCGGGTAGCTCAAGCGCCGGCTCACCGCCACGACGCGGTGGTTGACAGCGAAGGCGTCGAGCAACGGCAACCAGGAGCGGTAGTCGTCGAGCTCGCCGTGCACCAGGACGATGGGCGTGCCGCTCCCGCGCTCGATGTAGCTCAGCTCGAGGCCCTTGAGGTCCACTTTCTTCACCTCGGGCGGGGCCACGCCCTCCTGGGCGATCGCGGCGACTGCGCTGCAGGCTGCCAAGGCGAAACCGATCCACGTTCTCTTCATGGTCTAACGCTCCCGAGCTGCATCGTGCGCTCCTCGAAGGACTGCAAACTCACCCGGACCGAAAAGTGGGGGCGAGACTATCCGACATTCGCCCCGGGCGCAGCATCGCCCCATTCCGGGGTGGGTCCCCCGGGGCCCCTCCTTTCCGCCGGCAAGAGCGTTCAGCCCGTGGTGATGCGACCGAGCATACTCCCGCCGACGGCGGCGCGCGAGGTGCGTCAGGTGCCCGGGGGCCGGCTCCGGGCGCCGGGCTAGACTCTCTGCCGATGGGCGCGCCGGCGCTTTCGCTCGCTCTCCTCTCGCTGGCTGTGGCCGGAGCGGCGGAGCTGCCCGAGCTGCCGCCGAGCGTGCCAGTCGCCGCCTGCCAGGCCGACGGCCAGGTCGAAGACCTCCTGCTGGTCGATGGGGTGGTCTATCTCGCAGGACGTTTCACGCACCTGCGCCCGCCGGGCGAGGTGATCGGTGGGCCGCTCGAAGTGGCGCGCAACTGGTTCGCCGCCTGCGACGCCGAGAGCGGGGCGGTGCTCGCCTGGGATCCGCAGGCGACCTGCGATCCGGCGACCTACGGCACCTGCGCCAACAACCCGCGTGGTCAGACCCTGGCGCTCTCCTTCGACCGCCAGTCGATCTACCTGGGGGGCAAGTTCCGTGAGATCGCGGGGACGCCGCGGCGCCACGCGGCGCGCGTGGCGCGAGCGGATGCCGGGCTCGACGCGCAATGGCTGCCGGAACCCGACGACCGCGTGCAGCGGATCCTCGTCGCGCCCGACGGGGGGCGGGTCTACGTGGCGGGGAACTTCAACGCCATCGGCGGCTGCGCACCGTCGCCCTGCCACGCCCATCTGGCGGCGGTCGATCCGCTGACCGGCGTCGCGGAAACCGCATTCGATCCGCGCGTCGAGTCGGACGGCGGCAGCTTCGCGACGGTCTACGCCCTCGCCCTGGCGGCGGACGGCGAGACGCTCTACTTCGGCGGCCAGTTCGACACCGTCGACGCGCTGCCGCGCAGCAGCATCGCCGCGGTCGACGTCGCGACGGGGACGCTGCCGACCCCCTTCGCGCCGCAGCTCGCCGACGCCAATCCGAGCGATCCCGAGGTGCAGGTCTACGACGTTCAGCTCGACAAGGACTGGGTCTATCTCTGCGGCGACTGGTGGTCGACCGGCGGGCTCGGCGACCAGCAGAATCAGCGCAACGTCAACCGCTTCGTCCCGGCGACCGGGGCGGTCGACCTCGATTTCTGGATCGCCACCGACGGCGGCGTGCAGGCCTGCGCGCTCGACCCCAATCTCGAGGTGCTCTTCGTCGGCGGCCACTTCGACTGCGTGCGCGCCTGGCTCGACTCGACCACGCCGCTAGATCCGAGCCCGGCGCAGTGCGGCGGCGATCCGCTCTTCGTCGGCACGGTGCAGCGCGACCTCTTCGCGCTGGCGCTCGCCGACGGCGCGCTCCTCGCCTGGAACCCCGACCCCGGCGGTGCCGCGGGCACCTGGGCGATGACCCGCGCCGAGGGGCGCCTGCTCGCCGGCGGCGAGCTCCTCTGGCCGCGCACCGGGAGTGCCACCCACCAGAACGTCCTGGCCTTCGACGTTCCCCTGTTCGCAGACGGCTTCGAGCAGGGAGACACCGACCGCTGGTCCGCGACGGTACCGCCCCCCTGAGCGCGGCGCCGCGACGGCGTCAGCCCGGTCCGAGGATCGAGAGGTACTTCCGCCAGGGCCCCACCGCCGCGCTGTACTGCCGCGCCATGACGCGGACGATCTGCCCGAGATGCCCGAGGTCGTGCGCCACCCAGGTCGCCAGGTGCTGGCCGAGGGTCACCACGCCGAGCTCGGGATGCAATCCGCGGCGCGCCAGGTCGGCGTCGGAGAGCCCGAGGGCCGCCAGGCGGGCGAGGCTCTCGCCGCGCAGGCGAGCGAAGGTGTCGAGCAGCTCGGCGAGCGAGCGCCCCTGCGACGCCGCGAACATCGCCTCGCGATCGAACGACGGGAAGGGGACCGCCTCGCCGTGGCGCAACAGGTGCTCGACGCGCGGCAGCCAATCGGTCCGCTCGCCGTGGATCAGGTGGCCGACCACGTCGTAGGGGCTCCAGGATCCCGCGCCCTCGGTGGCGCCGGTCCAGGCGGCCGGCAGGCCGGAGAGCAACTCGCGCAGCACGTTCGGGGTGCGACCGAGGATCGGCAGGGCGTCGGCGAAGCGGAAGTCCATGGTTATCCTCCTGGAGGGTCGTTCTCCCGACATTCTAGGGGGGAGCACGCACCCGGGGCGCCGGACGGCACGGCGGCGCTCAGTCGAGGATCTCGTACTCGCTCTGCACCAGGCCGCTCGCGAACGCGCGGGTGGCGACGTGACGGAGCCGGAGGTCCGCGGGCAGCGGGCCGAAGAGGGAGATCCCCTCGCCGATCAGCACCGGCACGCGGGTGACCACCAGCCGCTGCACGCAGCCGGCGGCGAGGAACTGCTGAATGGTCTCGCCGCCGTCGACGTAGAGGTGGCGAAACCCGCGCCTGGAGAGGGCATCGACGATTGCGCGCGGCTCTCCGGAATGGCGCTCGACCGTCGCCCCCGCAGGCGCCGGCGCGAGCGGCCGATGGCTCAGCACGACGACCGGCTTCCCGCCGTAGGGCCACTCCGGGAAGCCGAGCGCCGTCTCGTAGGTCTTCCGCCCCATGACCATCGCGTCCACCGAGGCGAAGAACTCGTCGAAGCCGTGATCCTCCACCCCTTCGGTCGGCAGGAAATCGAATCTCCCGTCGCGACGGGCGAGGAAGCCGTCGAGGCTCACCCCGACGAAGACCGAGGCGCGCACCGGGAGATCATCGCGCTCGGTCATGGAGCGGCCTGCTTGACCTCGACGCTGATCACGTGGAAGTCGGTCTGGCCGACGTTCTCGAGCGAGTGCGCCGGGAGCGGCGCCGACCAGAGCGCGGCGGGCGGCGTCGCGAGGGCCGGCACGGTCCGGCTGTCGAGCAGCACGTTGCCCGTCGCGTCGCGGCGGACGAAGGAGCTCCAGGCGAGGACGTAGAGCGCGGCCGGGTGGCGGTGGGTGTGCACCGGCGTCCGTCCGCCGGGCGGAATCCGCGTGTCGAGCACCCGTACGCTGGCGTTCTCGAAGAGCAGAGCGTGATGCTCCGGGGCCGCCACCAGTGCATCGAGCTCCGGCGGCCAGGCGTCGTCGCTCGCGTTCGCTGGCGGGTTCGGCGAGCGTTGGTCGGTCATCGTGGGCTCCCGAGAAGGCGGTCGAGAGTCCTCATGGCGCCGGGGACGGGCCCTCCTGCGCCGCGAAAACGTACTCGTGCTGGGCGTCGCGCATCACCAGGGTCTTCTTCTCGCCGGCGCCCACCACGAACTCGAGGCCGACGATGCCGGGGGCGATGGTCGAGAACGAGGTCGTGCCGTCGGGGTTCTTCTTCGAGGCGACCTCGCTCGAGTACTCGCCGAAGTCGAAGATCGTCCGGGCGCCGTCGCGGACGACCCGGACGAAGCCGAGCGCGGGGTTGACGTAGCGCGCGGCGAGCACCGCCGCGGCCGCCGGGTCGGCCGGCACGGTGAGCAACTTCCTGCCCGCCGCCAGGTCCTCGTAGTAGGACTTCGCCGACGCCGCCATCCGCGCGTCGGCCTCGGGGTTGCCGTCGAACAGCACCTCGAGAAGCTTGCGCGAAAAGAGATTGCGGATCGTCCACCCCGGGTCGCCGCTGGTCAGCACCACCGCGCCGACCCTGTGCGCGGGCAGCCAGAGCATGTCGCTGTGGTGCCCGATCAGGTCGCCGCCGTGGTGCACGACGTCGATCCCCCAGGTGCGGTCGACCATCAGCCCCATGCCGTACCAGCCGTCGGTGCCCATCGCGACCTGGCGCTCGCGGCGCTTCATCAGCGCGGGCTCGGCGAGGTAGCGCCGGCCGTCCGGCAGCAGGCCGCGGTCGAGCTCCATCTGGACGTAGCGCAGCATGTCGGTGAGGTTGCTCCAGGCGCCGCCGGCGGGGCGCAGCGGAATCACCGAGTAGTTGATCGCCATCACCGCCGGCGCGGTCTTGCCGTCGATGTCCTGCGCGTAGGCCCCGGCGTGGTTGCCGGCGAGGGCGCGCGCGTAGTCGAAAGTGGTCGCGCGCATGCCGAGCGGGTCGAAGACCTGCTCCTGCATCGCGCGGTCGTAGGCCGCGCCCAGCTCGAGGCCCGGGTAGAGCACGTGGCCGGCAGCGAAGCCGGCGGCGCCGGCCATCGGGTTGGAGTACTGGAACATCTCGCCGAAGCCGCTGGTCGGTTGCATGGTGGCGAGGGTCGCCAGCGCTCCCTCGGGGGTGAGGTCGCCGAACTCGAGCAGCCACTCGAGGTCCTGGCGCGGCATTCCGGTGCAGGCGCAGATCAGGTGCTCGACCTTGACCTGCGCGGTGGTCGCGGCGTCCCCCAGGCGGAACGAGGGCAGGACCTCGGTGACCGGCGTCTCCCAGCCGAGCTTGCCGGCGTCGACCAGCTTGGCGAGCAGCAGGGTGGTGAGCGCCTTGGTGTTGGAGGCGATCATGAAGAGGGTGTCGGCGTCGATCGCCTGGCCGCCGCCGAGCTCGCGCTCGCCGAAGCCCTCGGCGAAGACGACCTTCCCTCCCTGGACGATCCCCACCGCGACGCCGGGCACCTGGAGTGCCTTCCGCCCGTCCTCGACGAAGCGCCGGAGCTCGGCGAGCCGCGCCGCGTCGAGCGGGTGGGCCGGCTTCCCGGCGAAGCTCTCGCGCGCGTGCCCCTTGGGGAGCAGGCGACCGAAGATGGTGGCGATCTGGCCGCCGCGCTTCTCGGCGACCGGCTCGGACATGTCGAACAGCACCACGGTCCAGGTGCCGCCGGCGAACTTGCTGATCGCGAGGACGCCGCGCCGCTCGTTGGGCGAGGTCTGGTACTGGTAGACCCGCTGCCGGCTCCAGCCGTCGGTGTCGGGCCGGTCGTTGGCGACGATCAGAGGCCAGGCGGCCGCCGGCTTGTAGATCTTCCACGCCGCGGCGACCGCCGCGTCGGGGTCGGCGGCCGCGGCCTCCGGCAGGTCGACCAGGGCGATCCAGGAGTCCCCTTCCGGCGGGGCGAGGACGGTGGCGTCACCGCGCACCTCGACGATCCATCCCTCGGGGGCGACGAACGAGTTGCCCCGCGTGGTGGTGAGGGGAGTGTCCCAGGCGAGCTGGTTGGTGGTGTCGGCCGCGAACGTCGGCGCGACCGGGAGCAGGGCGAGTAGGGCAAGGAGCCCGACGAATCGGAGCGAAGAGCGCATGGAGAGAGGATACACAAGCGCCTCCGAGGCGCCATGCATCGCTCGTCTCCTGGCGACCGCGCGCCCCGGCGCGCTACGTCCGCGGCTGGATCACCGCTTCCGGCGGCGGGAGCTGGGCGGGGTCGCGAGGGAGGTGCCAGCCGATTCTCCTGACCCCGCGCGCTGTCCGCTAGACGGCTGGCACCCTGCGACCGCACCCTGCGGCTCGGAAGGTCTCCGCCAGGTCGTCGTCGAAGCCGCTGGTGGGGTCGTCCGTCGTCGCTCGTCTCACCCGCCCGCGCGGAGCTTCTTGAAGAACCCCTTCGAGTCGAAGACGTCCCGCGCCGCCTTCTGCAGCCAGCGGCGCACGGCCGCCGGGTCGATCTCGGCGGCGCTCGCGAGGCGCGCCTGCGCAGCGCGGTACTTGCCCACCGGCTCGAGGGCCGCCTCGCCGAACGCCTGGCCGTTCCAGAACAGGAGGTGGACGGCCTTGCTGGTCGCGTTGTAGCCGACCACGGGATTCTCCTCGAGGAACCAGACGGGGCTGCCGTGCCAGACCTTGGCGGTCGCCTGCGGCAACTCCGCCGCGATCAACTCGCGCAAGCGCTCGCAGATCGTCCGGAAGGCCTCGGGCTGCGCACCCGCGTAGGCGGCGATCGGATCCCCGCTGCCGGGGCCAGGCGGCGTCCTGCTCGACTTCACTCGCTGGGTCATCTCGGATCCTCCAGGAGGTCGTGACGGGCGGCCTCGAATCGGTTCGCCGGGGCGAGCTAGCGGAAGAAGAGCGCCGCCGGCCGCAGGGCGCAGGCAACGAAGAGCGCGACGAACCACCAGACGCTGATCGAGAGCAGCTGCGGCAGGGACTTCGCGATCACCAGGGCGAGACAGAAGGCGGCGGCCTGGGCGAGCTTGGCGTCGATCAGCCGCCACCGGCGATACCGCTGCTCGAGCTCCAGCCAGACAGACATGACTGGTACCTCCGTTGGGCCCAAGGGCTCATCTGGCGCGGCTTCGCGCGGCTGCGAGAGTAGCACCCGGCCCCCCACGCGGTGCCCGAGAAGCGTCTCCGCAACTCGCGCCGGCTCAGCCGGAGCGTCGCCCGGCGCGCCGTTTGGCGGCATAGGGCAGCACGAAGAGGTAGAGACCGCTCCCGAGCAGCAGGGCGAGCGGCAGGAGAGGGGAGTAGGTCACCCAGGCGGGGGGCTTGCCCAGCGCCAGGGCGACGAAGTTGGCGACCACGGTGAGGGTGAAGGCGATCGACACCCAGCGGTGGAACTGTCGGATCCCGTGGCTCCAGCTCATCGCGCCCTCCGTTCCTGGATCATCTTCCAACCGTTGCCCGACGGGTCGCGGAAGCCCGCGTCGACGGTGCCGAAGCGCTCGACGGGCTCCTGCGTGAGCTCGACGCCGCGGGCGCGCATCCGCTCGCAAGCGGCGCGGCAGTCGTCGACCAGGAGCACGAGCGGCGGCATGGCGCCCTTCGCGACCACTTCGCGCAGGGTCTCTGCGGTCGCCGCGTCGAGCACCGGCGGCCCGGGCGTGAACAGCCCGAGCTGGAACGACGGCTGTTCCGGGTGCTGCACGGTGAGCCAGCGATAGCCGCCGTTGCGCACGTCCGTGTGGACGCGGAATCCGACCTTCTCGACGTAGAAGGCGAGCGCCTCCTCCTGATCTCGTACGTACAATCCGACGACTCCGACGCCTTGGCTCATGGGGCCTCCTTTTCTGGGGGGCCATTCTCACCGCCCGTCTCCCGTCGCCGCTTCTCCGAAACTGCGCTTTCGAGGCCGGGCCGGTGGGCGGCGGCGAGGACGCAGGCGGGCACGCGGCCGAGCTCCCGCGCCGCGGCCTGCCCGCGCGCCCGGTTCTGGCTCGGGCTCTCGCCGGTGATGTCGCGGAAGGTGCGCCCGAAGGTGCCGAGGCTCCCCCACCCGGTCTGGAAGGCGATCTCGGTGACGGAGAGGTCGGTGTCGCGCAGCAGGGCAGTCGCCCGCTCGATGCGCCGGGTGAGCAGGTAGCGGTGCGGCGGCACCCCGAAGGCCTGCTTGAACGAGCGCGCGAAGTGGGCCGCGGAGACCCCGCTCACCCGCGCCAGCCGCGAGACCGGCCACGCCTCGTGCGACGCGGCGTCCATGCGGTCCTTGGCGCGCAGCAGCCGCCGCACGAGCGCGGGGTCCTGGCGCGTCGGCCCGGGTCGCTTCGAGTCCCTCGCCCCTCGTTCCACGAGCGACGAATCACCTCTCTTCGTCATGCATCCTCGATCGGAAGAGGGGAGTATAGGCAGCGCGCGAGCCGAGTTTCATCTGCCCCGGGACCATTCTCCGCGCGCCCCGTTCCGGGTCAGAGCCCTTCGGTGGCGACCACGCGTGAGCTCGCCGAACGCTGCCGGAGCTCGAGCAAGGGCGCGTAGGAAGGCGAGCGGTACCACTCTTCGAGGCGCGCCATGGAGGGAAACTCCAGGATCACCAAGCGGCGTGGCGACCAGTCCCCCTCGAGCACCGCGGTGCGCCCGCCGCGCGTGAGATACCGTGCGCCGAAGCTCGCCAGGTTGGGAGCGACCTCGTGCTTGTAGCGCTCGAACGCCTCGGGATCGGTGACCTCGAGATCGACGATGAGGTAAGCGGCCATCGCGGGCCCTCCAAGCGCGCCACTCTACTCCCGAGGAGGGTGCCAGCCGAGCCGCAAGCCCCCGCGAGCTGGCTGCGAATCGGCTGGCACCTTTGGCCGGACCTAGGCGAGACCCTGGAGAAAGCGCGGGCCCTCTTTGAACACCTCGCGCCGGTGCCAGTCGAGGTATTGGGGCGAGGGAAGGTGCTCTCGTCGCGCGGGGCAACTGATCTGTTGCCCATGATGGCGCAACAGAACCTCTTCGAACTGGCCGGCGCCGTGGGCCTGCTCCGATACCAAGACACGATGATCGGTGTGAATCGTGAACGCACCCAGGTCGAAGACCTTATGGTGCAGCGAGCAAAGGGCGACCCCATTGGGCTCCGTGTCCGGCCCGCCGGCCTGGTGCCACTTGATGTGGGCCGACTCCAAGGCGATAGTTACGTTCCCGATGCGGAGATCGAGGCCGCACAGGGCACACCGATACTCGTAAGCGACCAGCACGCGAGTGCGGAACTTCGGATCCCGGATACGGCGGGTCACTGTCTCGCGCTCGAACGACAGGCCGACGGCGTCGAGAATGTCCGCATGAAGCGATTCTGGGAAGTGCGCGGAGAGGAGACGCTGGGCAATCTCGGTGAGAAGCGATCGAGTGACGCGAAGCGCCACTCGAACTTCCTCAGTGAGGCTTCCCACCGCCTGAGCCGTGCGGAGCTGATTCCCGGAAGGGCTCGCCGTGGGCTCCCGCAATTCCAGAGGCGTCGTCGAGGAAACCCGCCAGAGGCCGTCGCTCTGAAGGTGCCAGAAGGGGTACTCGGGGCGATGAGCGCGGCGGCTCGGTCCAAATTCCCGCAGGAGCTCGGTCAGTTGTTCCTCGATCTCTGCAAACCGCAGAGACTCTTTACCTTGGGAGAACTGCCCCAACGCGAGGAGAAGCAGGAGGGGTTTGTGAGGCGCCCGTTCGCCTCTACGGCTCCAGACGTTCAGCTCATCGACGCGATCGAGGATTGGGTCGTTGGCCATGGGACCTCTTCTCGGCCAATCCGTCAGCGCACTACAGATTCAAGTCGATGATCAGCGGGACGTGGTCGCTGAGCTCCCGCCAGTCCTCGTATTTACCAACCCGAACATCGCGAAGTTGGTTCACCCAAGCTCGGGGGATGAAGCAGTAGTCCAGGTGGAACGGAGAGCGCTTCTTTCCCTGGTGAAAGTGAGTCGGGCACTGCTCCGCGCCGAAGGGCTCTTTGAAGAAGCAATGATAGGCACTCACTAGATCCAGAGAGTCGATGAGCGCCATCAGGGTGGCCCATGCATTGCCTTGGTAGGTGGCATTTGTGTTGAAGTCGCCCAAGACCACGGTTGGCCTGGCCCGGAGCCAGGCGTCGTGTTCCCGCAGCCCCTCGTGCGCCTGGCGGTACGAAGTTGCTGCAATCTTGGTCTTGTAAGGCCAAACCGACGCTACGTGAAAGGTCAAGTCCCCCCGCCGCGCGAGATGACGGCGGAAGGCCAAGGAGGGATCCTGGACATCGACCGCCTCCATCGACAAACCGGTGTAGGAGAACACCCCGATCGATCTCCGCGGATACCGAGGGTCGGTATAGCGATCGCGATACGTGGGCTGGAGTTTCCCCCTGAAGGCCGCCCGTCTTTCGATGGGCTCAACTTCTTGCACCGCAAGAACATCTGGCTGCAGTGTGCAGATCTGCTCGGCCTTCCTCCAGAAACCACCGATCCGACAGTTCCAAGTCACGAGACGCAGCACCAAGTCACGCTCTTCCGGCAGGAAGGACGACGGAGCTTTCGAGTTGCAGAGTACGAACCACCACGATCCCTTCCACCTTCTGCACCCTCCTACGACGCCCCCTTCCCGGACAGCACCACCGGCACGGTCTTGGCCAGGATCTT
>CAZPZW010000020.1:0-31741 GCA_964591165.1 uncultured Thermoanaerobaculia bacterium
AGAAGATCCGCACCTACAACTTCCCGCAGAACCGGGTGACCGACCACCGCATCGGCCTGACGCTGCACCAGCTTCCCGCGGTGCTCGCCGGCGACCTCGATCCGCTGCTCGAGCCGCTGGTCGCGCACCACCAGGCCGGGAAGCTCGAGGCTGCGGCGCGCGAGAGCACCGGCTGAGCGCCTGCCGTCTCAGCCGTCGCGAGCCTCCGTCGCCGGCGCCGGCTCGCTGAAGATCAGCCCGAGCGCCGCCAGGATCAGCGCTCCGGCCGCGGCCACCCGCCAGGTGAGCGGCTCGCCGGCGAGCCACCAGCCGAGCAGCACGGCCACCACCGGATTTACGAAGGCATAGGTCGCGACCACCATCGGGCGCGCGGTGCGCAGCAGGTAGCTGTAAGCGGTGAAGGCGACGATCGACCCCAGGACCACGAGGTAGGCGAAGGCGAGGAGCGAGCGGGTGGAGATCTCCACCGTGGCGAGCCGGCCGAGCTCCCCCTGGGCGGCGCCGAAGACGAGCAGGGTGCCGCCACCGGCGAGCATCTGCATGCCGGTGGCGAGCGCGGGCACCTGCGGCAGCTCGGCACGCGTCGCGTAGAGCGAGCCGACGGCCCAGGAGAGCGCGGCGATCACCACCACGATCGCGCCCGCGGGATCGACCGAGGTCGGATCGAGCCCGCCTTGGGGATCGATCACCAGCACGGCGACCCCCGCGAGCCCCGCCACGAGACCGCCGAAGACCCGCGCTCCGGAGCGCCGGGTGCGCTGGATGAGCGGCGCCAGGAGGGCGATCCATACCGGCTCCACGGCGACCAGGAGCGCCGCGACGCCCGAGGGGATGCGGTGCTCGGCCCAGACCACGCCACCGTTGCCGCCCAGCAGGAGCAGGGCGCCGATCGCCAGACTCGGCCGCCAGTGGCGCGTCGCGGGTCGCGGCGCGCCGCGGGCGCGGGCCCAGGCGTAGAGCACCCCGCCGGCGATCAGGTAGCGCATCCCCGCCATGGTGAAGGTCGGCAGGGTCTCGATCGCGAAGCGGATGGCGAGGTAGGTCGAGCCCCAGACAACGTAGACCACCGCCAGGGCGATGGCGACCCCACCCGCCTGCCCGCCCGCCCGAGCGAGCGGGCTCACCCCTCCGCCTCGGCGCAACCCTCGCCGGCCTGCGGGAGGATCTCCACGAGGAGCCGTCGATTCGCCTGCATTGCAGAATCAGATCAGTGTTTTCAGTCGTCGCCTAGCGGCTCCTCGAGGTTCCGACGCCAACCTCGCGACCGACTAAGATCTCTCCGTGCCGACGATCCGCCAGCTTCTCGCCGCCGGACGCACCCGGCTGGCGGCAGCCGGGATCGCCTCGCCCGGCCGCGAGGCGGCGCTGCTGCTCGGAACGCTGCTCGACCTGTCGGAGGCCAGCCTGCTCGCCCGCGACGAGGAGGAGCTCCCCGTCCCGCTGGTCGAACGCTTCGCCGAGCACCTCGCTCGCCGCGCCGCCGGCGAGCCGGTGGCCTATCTCGTCGGCCAGCGTGAGTTCTTCGGCCGCCGCTTCGCGGTGGACCGGCGGGTGTTGGTGCCGCGGCCCGAAACCGAGCAGTTGATCGAGATCGCGCTCGTTCTCCCGCTCCCCGAGGCGGCGCAAGTTCTCGACCTCGGCACCGGCTCGGGCGCGATCGCCCTCACGCTCGCCGCCGAACGGCCGCGCTGGAGCGCCGTGGCGAGCGACCTCTCGCTCGCGGCGCTCGCCTGCGCCGCCACCAACCGGAGCGCCCTCGGGCTCACGCGGCGCGTCGCGCTGCTGGCGAGCGACTTCGTCTCGGCCCTCGACCTCGCGAGCTTCGATCTCGTGGTGTCCAATCCGCCCTACGTCGATCCCGACGCCGCCGGGCTGGTCGACCCGGCGGTGCGCGCGCACGAGCCTGCGCTGGCGCTGTTCGCGGGCGAGGCCGGATTCGCCGCGATCCGCCGCCTGCTCGACGCGGCGACGGCGCTGCGGCCCGGCGCCTGGCTGGCGTTCGAGATCGGATTCGGCCAGGCGGCGGCGGTCGTCGCCGAGCTCGCCCTCCGAACCGAGCTCGAGCTCGTCGAGATCCGTTCCGACTCGGCGGGCATCGCGCGAGATGTGGTATGCAGGAGACGGGGCTGACGCCCCACCGGAGAACGCCTCGCTCATGGACCGTTTTCGCATTTCAGGACCGACCCGCCTCGCCGGCACGATCCGCGCCGGCGGCGCCAAGAACGCGGCGCTCCCGGAGCTCGCGGCGACGCTGCTCTGCGACGCGCCGGTCGAGCTCGCGCAAGTTCCCGCGGTGCGCGACATCGAGACGATGCGCCGCCTGCTGGCCCACCTCGGAAAGAGCAGCCGCCGCGAGGGCGATGTGCTGATCGTCGAGCCCGGAGGTGTGGCGCGCGACGACGACGCCCCCTACGACCTGGTCAAGACGATGCGCGCGAGCATCCTCGTCCTCGGCCCGCTGGTGGCGCACCGCGGTCACGCTCGCGTCTCCCTCCCAGGGGGCTGTGCGATCGGTGTGCGCCCGATCGATCAGCACCTGGCCGGGCTCGCGGCGCTGGGCGCCGAGGTCACCCTCGCGCACGGCGACGTCGAGGTGCGCGCCGAGCGTCTGGTCGGCGCGCGTTTCCGGTTCGGCATGCCGACGGTCACCGGAACCGAGAACCTGTTGATGGCGGCGACGCTCGCCGCAGGCGAGACGGTGCTCGAGAACTGCGCCCGCGAACCGGAGATCGCCGACCTCGCGGCGCTGCTCACCGCCATGGGGGCCGAGATCTCCGGCGCCGGCGAGGCGACGATCCGGGTGCACGGCGTGGCGAGTCTGCGCGGCGCGCGCCACCGCGTGATCCCCGATCGGATCGAGGCCGGGACCTACCTCATCGCCGCGGCCGCGACCGGCGGCGATCTCCGCCTCGAAGGCGGCCGCCCCGAGCACCTCGTGCCGCTACTCGACCTGCTTGCCGGCTGCGGCGCCGACGTCGGGGTCGAGGACGGCGGCGCGATCCGCGTCCGCCGCCCCGGGCGGCTGGTGGCGCGCGACATCGTCACCGCGCCTTTCCCGGGATTCGCCACCGACCTGCAAGCGCAGTTCATGGCGCTGATGACCCAGGCCGAGGGCATGGCGACGATCTGCGAGACGGTCTTCGAGAATCGTTTCCAGCACGCCGCGGAGCTCGCGCGCATGGGCGCCGACGTCCGCCTCGACGGGCGCTACGCCCGCGTGCACGGCCCGCGGCGGCTCTCCGGCGCCAACGTGATGGCCACCGACTTGCGGGCGTCGGCCTGTCTGGTGATCGCCGGCCTGGTCGCCGAAGGGGCGACCGTCGTCGACCGGATCTACCATCTCGATCGCGGCTACGAGACGATGGAAGCCAAGCTCAACTCGCTCGGCGCCCAGGTCGAGCGACTGCGCTCGAGCTGAATCGCCGAGCAGGAGGATCGACGTGACGAACGACTGCCTCTTCTGCCGCATCGCCGCCGGTGAGATCCCGGCCAGGCTCGCCTACCAGGACGACGAGCTGGTGGCCTTCCACGACATCGCGCCCAAGGCCCCGGTGCACGTGCTGCTGATCCCGCGCCGGCACGTGCCCCACCTGCTCGCGACCGGACCCGAAGACACGGCGCTGCTGGGGCGCCTGACCGCGACTGCCGTCCAGCTCGCCCGCGAGCTCGGCCTGGAGCGCGACGGGTTCCGCCTGGTCACCAACTGCCTGGAAGCCGCCGGTCAGTCGGTCCCGCACCTCCATCTGCATCTGCTCGGTGGCCGGCGCATGGGCTGGCCGCCCGGATGATCGTCGCCGCCCTCCTCGCCACCGCGCTGGCGCTCGATCCCCGCGTCCCGATCCTCGAGCTGCAGCAGCAACAACGCCTGCCGCAGGCGCTGGCGGAGGTCGAGCGGCTCGCGGCGAGCGATCCGGAGAGCACCCGCCGGTACGGTCTCGACCTGCTGCGCGGCGATCTGCTGACCCGCCTGGGGCGGCCTCGCGAAGGAGCGGAGGCCTACGCCCTGGCGATCGCTTCGGCGGGCGATCTCGCGCCGTGGGCCCGCCTCCACCTCGCCCGGACCCAGGAATCCCTCGGCCATCCGGAGGTCGCCGCCGGCCTGGCGGCGACGCTGCTCACGCTGAAGCCGCCCGCCACCCTGCTCGGAGCCTCGGTCGACCAGCTGGGACGCGCCGTACGCCGGGGCGGCGACTGCCGCCTGCTCGCCGTCCCGCTGCGTTCCACCCTGCCGCGGGCCCAGGCGCGCAAGCTCCGCCTGCTCGCCGCCGAGTGCGCCCTGCGCGAGGGACGGGAAGGGGAGGCCGCCGAGCAGCTGCAGCACCTGCTCGACGAGACGTTCGACGACCTGGTCGCGTTGCGGGCCGCCGACCTCTGGCTCGGCCGGTGGCCGCCGCCGCGCGATGCCCGGCGGCTGGCCCAGCTCGCCGAAGCGGTCTACCGGCAACGCGATTTCGCGCGCGCCGTCCCGCTGCTCGAAACGGCCCTCGCCGGCGCGCCCACCCCCGAAACTCGCCGCCGCGAGGAGCTTCACTACGCGCTCGGCAGAGCGCAGTTCTGGCTCGGCCGGTATTCCGAGGCGGCGACCACCTTCGCCCGATTGGCGGCGGCGACGCAGCGCCCCACGCAGCGCGCCGACGCGCTCTACCAACAGGGCCGGAGCTGCGAGCTGGCGCGCGACGCGGCGGCCGCGGGACACTTCGCCCGGGCCTACGAGGCGGAGCCGCTCGGCGAATGGGCCGCACCCGCGATCCTCGCCCGCCTGCGCCTCGCCTGGAGCGCCGGCGATCTGGCCAACGCCGAGGCGCTGCTCGAGGTGCTCGGTCGCCGCCCGCCCTGGCGCACCGCACAGGCGCGCGGCGCGCTCTTCCTGCTGAGCTCCGAGATCGCCAGCGGCGGCTCGCCGGAGCGGGCGGCCCGGTGGCTACGGGCCAGCGAGCGCGGCGGGACAGCGTTCGCCGAGGAGCAGAGCTACTGGCGCGGGCGGCTCGCCGAGCTCGACGGCCGCGGCGGCGACGCGGTGCGGGCCTACGTCGCCCTGCTCGGCCGGCGGCCGTTCCATCCCCTCGCCGCCGCCGCGCGCGAACGCCTCGCTGCGCCGCAGCTCGCGGACGCAATCCGCGCGACCGCACAGGAGCTGCAGGCGCGCGGCGGGGCGAGCGCCAACCACGCGCTCTGGTCGCTGCACGGCGACGACGGCGGCACCGGATCCGCCGCCCGCGAGCGGGCGATCGGCGCGCTCGCCAAGCTCCCCGGCGCCGCGAGTTGGCTGGCCGCCGTGATCCCGCCGGCCCGGCAGTGGCCGCTCTGGCGCCGTCCGCTCGATCGCGCCGAGGAACGCCTGCTGGCGCTCGGCTTCGCCGCCGAGGGGATGCGCGCGATCGCCGGCTACACCGGGCTCGAGCGCCGTCAGATGACCGCCTCGATCGCCGCCCTGGCCGCGGAGCGCGGCGAAGCCGACACAGCTCTCGAAGCCGCCGAACGGCTGTTCGAGGCGCGCCCGCCGGCGATTCCGTTCGAATGGGTGGCTCCGGAGCTGCGCCGGCTGCTCTTCCCTCTGCCGCTGCGAGGCCGGCTGCTCGCCGAGTCGGCGCGTCACGGCATCGATCCCTGGCTGCTCGCCGCCGTCCTGCGCGAGGAGAGCCGTTTCGCGGCCGACGCGGTCTCGCCGGTCGGCGCTCGCGGGCTCGCCCAGCTCGTGCTGCCGACCGCGCAGCGCCTCGCCGGTAACCTGGAGCTGGCGCCGCCCGACGCCGAAGCTCTGCACGATCCCGAGCTCTCGATCACCCTCGGGGCGGCCTATCTGGCCGAGCTCTGGCGCGAGTATGGCGGAAACGAGGCGTATGTCGCCGCCGCCTACAACGCCGGCGAGGCGCAGGTCGATCTCTGGCGGGGCAGCTGCCGGACAGGCGACCCCGCGGAGTTCCTGGCCAAGATCGGCTTCCGCGAAACCCGGGCCTATGTCGTTCGGGTGCTGGAGAGCCGGGCGGCCTACGCGGCTCTCTATCGGGAGCAGGGTTGAGCCCCGACTCCCCCTCCCCGGACGGGGGTTGCCCCCCCGTGCGACCATGGTAACCTCTCCCGCCGATGTCCACGGAACAGGTCGAGCCGGGTAGCGTCGAGGCCCCGGTCCTCCCCGAACCGGTCCGGGTGCTCGTTCCTTCCCAGATCGGAACGCTCGGCGTCGAGTTCTACGGCTTGGCGATCGGCAGGATCGTCATCGCCCCGTCCGGCCGAGACAAGAAGGTCTTCCACCCTCTGTCGGCCTACGAGGACTCGGATTTCCTCGACGAGGTGTTCGGCCGGCTGTCCGAGTACTTTGCCGGCGCGCGACGGTCGCTCGACCTGGAATACGACCTGACCCCCTGCAGGGCCGACAGCTTCGCGCGCCGGGTGCTCAAGGAGACCGCCCGGACGCCGTACGGCAAGACACGGACCTACAAGGAGATCGCGGATGCCTCGGGGCGGCCCGAGGCCTACCGCCAGGTGCTCTCCATCCTGCTCGACAACCCGCTCCCGATCCTCATCCCCTGCCACCGCATCATCCCCACCAAAGAGGGTATCGGTGGCTGGGTGGGCGGCAGCGCGCGCAAGAAGTGGCTGCTCCGCCTGGAGCGCGAGAACGCTGCCCTACCCACCTGAGAGCGCGCCAGGCCCGTCTAGAGCTCGATCTCGAGGCGCAGCTCCTCCCCGGCTTCGACCGTGAAGCTCTCCGTCTTCTGCTCCCGGCCAGGGCGCACGATCTCGAGGCGATGCTCGCCCGGATCGACGATCAGCCCCGAGCGCAGGCGCCCGAGCTCGTCCCCCGTGCCGAGGAAGCGCCCGTCGAGGTAGACCGTGGCGTCCCCGGGCTCCACCCGCAGCACCAGGCGGCCGGGCTCGCCCCGCGCGTCGAGGGCTTGGGGGCGACGCTCCCGCGGCGCCGGCTCGTAGGCTTCCGAATCGTCCTCCCAGGCGCCGCTGCTGCGCCGCCACTCCTCCTCGTTCTCGCGGTCGCGTCGCAGCCGCTCCTCACGGTTGACGGTGCTCTTGGCGACCAGACTCTCGGGGCGGATCGACTCGCCCGGAGTCATCCGGTCCTCGACGTCGATCACCATGCCCTGGTAGATCGAGTACTGCCGGGCGATCGTCTGGTAGCCCTCGAGGTAGATCACGACGTCGTAGGTCCCCTTCTCGAGCCAGAGATAGTCGGGGAACCCGTCGAAGTCGTCGGCCCGGCCCACCAGGTTGCCGTCGACGTAGATCTCCGCCTGCTCGGGCGACACGTCGAGATCGAGCGCGCCATGGCGGAAACTGGCGTTGGGGTAGACCACCACCCCACCTCCCCAGCCCCAACCCCCGTAGCCCCAGGGATACCAGGGACTGGGATACCAGGCGTTCCAATAGACGCCGCCGTGTCGATAGTGGCGGTGGGAGGCGGAGGCCGGCTGGGCGAAGACCACCGCCGCGACGATTCCGACGAGGAGGAAGAGGAGAAACACCTTCTTGCGCTTCATGACGTGGACCTTTCCGGCGACGCCACCAACTCGCTCCACCCACGGTGCAGACCCCGGAGGTAGTGGTAGCGAAGGCCTTCCTCCCACTTCGTCGGGAGGCTCACCGGGAGTTTTTGCAAGGCCTGGACCAGCCACTCGAGCCGCCGCTGCCGACCGCGCGGCGGCAGCGGGGGCGGGCCGTCCGGACCGAGACCGAGAAAGGGACCGAGCTCGGGATGGCGCTGCCAGAAGACCACCGCCGAGTAGCCGACCCGCTCCTGCCGGGAACAGAAACGCGCGAAGTCGGTCGGATGATCGTGGTAGACGCGGGCGCGCGCCTCGTAGACCAAACGCAGACCGCGGCGGGTCAGCCGGTAGGAGGCCTCGATGTCCTCCCAGGCCGCAAAGGGGAAGGTCTCGTCGAACGGCTCCTCGAGCAGAGAGCTGCGGAAGAGCGAGAGGTTGGAGGTGTAGAAGAAGTTGAACGGCACCCGCTCCGGTTGATCGATCAGCGCGTAGCCGAACTGCAACCCCTGTTCGTTGATGTAGGCGAGGAAGCGGGTCGGCCGGATTCGCGAATGCCATTCGGTGCGGCCGATCACCGCGAGCGGCGTCGCCGTCGCCCGCTCGTGGTGCGCCGCCACGTGCCGCGCGAGCCAATCGGGAGCCGGTACGGTGTCGTCTCCCAGGAAGGCGACCAGCGGGCCCCGGGCCACTGCGACGCCACGGTTCCGCGCCGCCGCCGGCCCGCGGTTCGGCTGACGCACGACCTGCAGCGGAACCGGCAGTGCGAGGTCCTCCAGGCCCTCGGCGGAGCCGTCGGTCGAGCCGTCGTCCACCACGACGATCTCGAACGGCGGCGCCCCGGCCTGCACCCCTGCCGCCGCCAGCACCTCGCGCAGGAGCGCGCGTCGATTGTGCGCCGGGATGACGACCGAGACCGCGACCGCGCCCTCCAAGGTCACACCTCCTGGATGTCGGCGAGGCGCAAGCGCTGGAGCGGTGGGCTCGCGGGCAGGAAGCTCGCGAAGCCGGGGCTGGCGAACAGCGCCTCGTCGCCCGGGTAGGTCGGCACGAGGCTGAGCGGAAACCGCTCGACGATCTCGCGGTCGGCTACCCGGCGGCGCGCCAGGCACTCTGCACGCCGCTCGGCCGCCAGGTCGAGGGTCCGGCGAAAGAGACTGAGCGCCCGCAGGTGGGCGATCGCCTGCGGATGGTCGAGGTCGATCCGTTCCGTGAGGCCGCCGGCGAGGAACCGGCGCAGCGCCCGACCGAGCTTCCGCCCGCCGCGCCGTGCCATCTCGCGGCTGCCGTGCCGCCGCCACTTGGCGAGCAACGGACCCTCCGGGCTCGCGCCAGGACCTGTCGCTGTGCTCCCGGGCGCGGCAGGCCCGGCGATCGGATCGCGCCGCAGGAGCTCGGCGCCGGGGTTCCCCTCGACCAGCAAGGTCTCGATCCGCGCCAGGAACGCGAGCATCACTGCGGGCATCAGCTTCGGCCAGAGCTCGCGATCGAAGTTCTTGTACGCGGTGAGCAGCGCATTGCGCTCGAAGAGAAAGCCCCGATTGAACAGGCCCAGACGGTCGCTGGTCGCGCTCGCGCGATGGGCGACCACCGCCTCGCGGCAAAAGGCGATCTGCTCGCCTCCAGCCCACAGTCGCCAGCCGAGGTCGACGTCCTCGAGGTAGGCGAAGTAGCTCTCGTCGAAGCCGCCGGCGGCGAGGAACGCGCGCCGGTCGATCAGCAGGTTGCCGCCACAGGCGAAGGGCAGTAGCTCACCGCTCCGCGGGATCCGCGCCGTCTCGAGCGGACGCCGGAAGTCGAGCTGGAAGGCGTGGCCGTCGAAAGTCCGGATCCCGTAGCCGAAGTCGAGCCGTCGCTCCTCCCAGTCGACGATGCACCCCGAGATCGCCACCACCTCGCTCGGCGCTGCGGCATAGGCGTCGACCAGCGCGGCGAGCCAGTCCGGTCGGGGCCGCGCGTCGTTGTTGAGCAGCGCGATCGCGTCGCTATCGGCAGTCGCAGCGAGCCGGTTGTTGCCGGCGCAGAAACCGAGGTTGCGCCCGCTCTCGATCACCCGCACGCGCGGGAAGCGCTCGCGCACCCAACCCACGGTGCCGTCCTGCGAGCCGTTGTCGAGCAGCAGCGTCTCCCACCGGCAGCCGGGATCGCGCTGCGCTTCGAGCGCCGGAAGACAGTGCTCGAGATGGGCACGACCGTTCCACGACAGCACGAGGACGGAGACGCTGGCGGGTCGGGAGCGCATCGGGCGACGCGGCTCACCGGCCCCGGACGCGTTCGGCCCAACGATGGAGGCGCCAGGCTCGCGTCCCTTCCATCTCGTGGACCAGTCGGTCGAGCCGCGCGATCTCGGCGTAAGTGCGGCGCAGCTGCTCGTCACGCCCGGCGAGCACGTCGCGCAGCTCCGCGAGAACGTGGCGCAGCTCCGCCAGCTCGCGCTCGGTCGCGACGAGGAGGCGCCGGCGCTCTTCGCCCTCCACCGCCTCGGCACGCAGACGGTCGACGGCACGCGCCAGACGATCGGGATCGAGCCGCTGCCGGTGCTTGGCGAGGACCCGTGCCTTCATCGCGAGGAAATCCCCGCGCTCCCGTCCGCGCTCGCCGAGCACGTGATCTCCTCCGCCGCGGAAATGGCGATACTCGCAGGTGACCCGCGCCAGGTGGAGGAAGGGCGCGCGTTCGGCCAGGCGGAGGAGCAGATCCCAGTCCTCGAAGAACGGCAGCGCCGGGTCGAGCGCGCCGACCTCGGCGAGCAGGCGGCGCTCGATCAACAGAGTGTTGAAGGGAATGTAGTTGTCGAGCAGCAGCAGGTCGGGATCGAAGTCCCTGCTGTAGGGCAGGCGCCGGGCCACGCAGCGATGGCCGGTCTCGGGATCGGGCTCGTAGAGGCCGACTGCGGCATCGCTGTACACCACGCGGGCGCCGCTTCCCGCGGCGAGGCCGGCCAGCGTCGCCACGTGCTCGGGCTCGACCAGGTCGTCGTCGTCGAGGAAGCCGACGAGCTCGCCCGTCGCAGCGGCGATGCCCGCGTTCGCCGCTTCGCTCCGCCCACGGTTCTCCGCCAGATCGACCCGGCGAACCGTCACCGGAGTCTCGGCGGGAAGCGTCGGCGGCTCGCCGCCGTCGTTGACCAGCACGACCTCGAGCCGCTGGTAGGTGCTGGCGAAGAGACTCTCGAGCGCCTGCGCGAGCAAGCGAGGCCGGTTGCGGGTGCGCACGACGACCGAAACCAGCGGGCCCTCGCCGACCACCACCGGCCCGAGCACCGCACCCAGACGACGCGCCAGCGCCGCGCGGCCCTGGGTCGCGAAATCCTCGCGGCGCAGCCGACGGTACCCCTCGGCGGCTTGCACGGTCGGCGCCAACGAATGGGTGCGATAGCTGCGCAGGCCCAGCGCCGAGCGCAGATAGGGGTGCCGCGCCTCCTGCGAGGCGTAGGCCGCCATGGCCCGCTCGAGGAGCGGCACCTGATCACCGACGTCGACGAGGAGATCCGGATACGCAGGGTGGTTGATCTCGTAGAGCAGGATGTCGGGGTCCCCGATGGCGGACTCGATCTCGTCGCCCGGCCGCACGGAGGCGAGCACGTCGTGCAGCGCTGCGAAGGCGGCCCGATGATCGGCGCTCACCTCGAGCGGCGAAGGCGCCAGCACCAGGCGCGGACGCTGCGCGAGGAGGCTGCGCCGGATGGCCGTTGCGGCGACTTCGCGGCGGAGCTCCAGTGCGCCATCCGGGATCTCCAGTACCTCGAGGCCGGCGAGGCCCAGGATGGCCGCGGCGGCGCGCGCCTCCTCGCGGCGCCGCTGCGCGTAGGCCGCCCGATCAGCCACTGCCTCGACGCCTCCCGAGCCATCGGTCAGAAACAGGACGCGCACGGCTCCGCCCGAGGCGGCGATCTGGGCGATCAGACCGCCGCAGCCGAGCACCTCGTCGTCGAAGTGCGGGGCGAGCACCAGGGCGCTCGCCACGACGACCGTCGCGGTCTCTCCCGGAGGAAGGGGCTGGGTGTTCACGCCGGTCGCATTCCGTCGCACGGGTGCGGGAAGTGGATGATGCTCATCGTAGCATCGGCGCCCACATCGCCGTCAGCGCCGCCTGCCCGCACCGCGGTGCCGCCAGCGCATGCGCGCGAGGTCGCTGAGCATCGACCAGGAATCGCGCAACGGATGGACGCGCGAGGCCGGCGAGTCATGCCAGGTGACACCCACTTCGACCACCTCAAGGCCGCGCCGGCGCGCCAGCCAGATCAGCTCGACGTCGTAGGCGAAACGATCGACGCTCAACTCGGCGAAGAGCATGCGTGCCACGTCGCCGCGCAGCAGCTTGAAACCGCACTGCGTGTCGCGCAGTCCCGAGACGACCATCGCGCGCACCAGGAGATTGAACGTCTTGCCCATGAGCTCCCGATACCAGGGCTGGTGACGGGTGATGCGCGATCCCGCGACCGCGCGGCTGCCGACCACGATCGGCGAGCGCTCGAGCGCGCCGCTCAGCCGCGCGTAGTCCTCGATCGGGGTCGAAAGATCCGCGTCGCAGAGCAGCACCTCGTCCCCGCGGCTGGCGAGGACGCCGGCCTTGAGCGCCGCGCCCTTGCCCCGGTTCGCGGCGAGGCGGACCAAACGGACCCCCCGATCTGCGAAGCGCTGCGCGACGGTCGCGGTGCCGTCGGTGCTGCCGTCGTCGACCACCAGCACCTCGGCGCCCGCCGGGAGGCCTGCCAGATAGGCCAGCACCCGCTCGAGGGTCGGGCCCAGGCGCTCCGCCTCGTTGAAGGCCGGTATGACGATCGAGAGGCGGGGCATCGTCGGATTCTACGAGGTGCGCGCGGTCGCCGGCTCAGAAGTGATCGCAGTCGCCCATCGTGAGATAGAGCTCGCCATAGATGCGGTCGAGGGTGACCCGCGGAGCGAAGACGATCGCGCCGAGCCGCACGACCGGTTCGGTCTCGCCACGCCAACCGAGCTCGCGCAACACACCCGCTGCCACGCGATCGCCGCGCAACCAGAGCTCGACGCGCTCCGCTCCGGCCTGGTGGGCCCGTCGGCGGAGGTTCGCCTCCAGCAGCGCGAGGTCGCTGGCGTCCTCGCCGTCCCAGACGAGATCCAGCCAGCGCGCGACCGCGCCGGTCGTGGCGAGCACCCCCCAGGCGCGCGGCTCACCCAGGCGGCGCACCGCCAACTGAACGTACTCGGCTCCGGGCTTCTCGGCGTAGCGCCAGCGCACCCAGGCGGCGTCGCGGACGACCGCCACCGGGTAGCGTTTCGCAGCGCGCCGCCAGAGCGTGTCGCTCGCCGTGGCGTCGTAGCCCTCGGCGAGCCAGCGGACCCGTTCCACGGGCTGTGGCCGCGGCTGCGCCTCGATCGTCAAGCGCTCGATTTCGGCCGTCTCGTTGTAGAGCCCGGAGATCTTCCCCAGCCGCTGGTGACGATCTCCGGGAAAGCCGTAGACGAAAGCCAGACCGTCGGGCTGCCGGCAACGCGCGAGAAAGGACTCGGTGGTGGCGAGAAACGGCCCGCTCCGGCGGCCGAGGCCTCCGCGGTGCCGGGAGAAGACGTCGACGATCTGACCGGCGAGCAGCCGCTCGTCCTGCCAGGCAACGTCGAGGACGATCGCCGCATACTGTGCCAACAGGTCGCCTGCCGGGTCGAAGCCCAGCTCGATGCGGCTCCCGCGCGGCGGCCGCAGGAACTTCCAACGCCATTCCGCGAGCTCGCGCGAGCGCTGGAAGACCTCGCTGAAGGCGCGCTGGATGGCCGTCTCGTCCCCCGGCCGATAGGGGCGTACCCGGGACCGCTCCTCGCTCATGACGCGGTCTCCGATTCCCCCCGCCGCGCGATCCAGGGTCCTCGCTCAGTGCCGCGGGAGGTCACCGCGCGCAGCCAGACCTCGCCGAAGACGAGCTCGCGCCAGACTTCGTCCGGCATCTCCCAGCGGTCCGCCGCGTCGATCAGCGCCTCGCTCGCCGCAGGATAGCCGCAAGCGAAGGGCGAGATCTCGATCCATCCGCCGGCGTCCGCACAACCGCCCCGGCGTCGGTCGACGACAGGCGGCCGGCCCGAAGTCGGCAGCGCCTCGCCGCGCGGCCGTCGTGTCACGCCCGTGCCCTCGAGACGCTCGAGCCAACGCGCGCGACGGGCACCGAAGCGGCGCGCGCGGAAGGTGCTCCGCGCCTCGGCGAACCAGGCCTCGGCCCGCGGCTCGCGCCGGCTGCTCTGGGCATGGAGGTGGACCGCTGCGGCCTGCGGAACGAAGCGCGCCCGGCCGCCGCTGCGGCGCAGGCGGAGCAGCCAGTCGATCTCCTCGAAATAGAGCCGGTAGCGCGGATCGAACGGTCCGATCTCGCGCCACGCCTCGCGCCGCACGGCGAGCAGCGCTCCCGAGAGGTCGAAGGACGAGATCGGCTCGCGCGCCCCCCAATGGCGATGCGCATGGCGCCGCCAGAGCCGCCGCGCGATCCTGGTGCAGGCGGGAAGCCGACGCCCGAGCAGGCTCGCGATCTCCGCCGCGAAGGCGGTCGGCTCGGTGGGAGGAAGCCGCAGGCGAAGACCACGCTCCCAGAAGAACTGCGGCCCGGCGGCGTCGGCGCCGCCGTCGAGCGCCGCACGCAGCGCCGCGACGCAGCCCGGCTGGACCAGGACGTCGGGATTCATCAGCAGCAGCACGGGCGCGCTCGTCTCCGCCACCCCGAGCGCCACGCCGCCGGCATAGCCCAGGTTCTCGCCTGGGGCGAGAATGCGGGCCGGAAGCTGCCGCCAGAGCGCGTGATCCCCGGGCTCGCTGCCGTTGTCGACCACCACGAGCTCGGCCGAGAGGCGGCTGGCCGCGAGGTCGGCGAGCAGGCTCTCGCAGGCTTCCACGAGGAGGCGCGGCGTGCGGTAGTGCACCAGGACGATCGCCAGGTCGTTCATCGCTCCGTCGCCTTCGCCGCCGCCTCGACCGCCCAGAGGATGGCCGACTCGAGCGCGGGCGCCACCCGGCCCGGAGCGAAATGGGCGGCCGCCGCGAGACCCGCCCGTCGTTGGCGCCGCCAGGCTGCCGGCTCGCCGAGCAGCGCCGTTGCCTGGCCGGCGATCGCGACCGGATCGTCCACGGGCGCCAGCACGACGCCGTGCTCACCCGCCATGAACTCGACGCTCGGAATCCGGCTCGCGACGGCCGGTACGCCGAGCGCCATCGCTTCGAGCAACGGGAGACCGAACCCTTCGCCGGCGCGCGACGGGAAGAGCAGGAGGTCGCAGTCGCGCAGCGCCGCGAGCGCTGCGCGCGGCTCGACCGCATGGAGGAAGCGGCTCGACGGGGCGAGCGCGCGCTCCCGTTCGCCGGCCGGCAGGGCCGACGCGCGCACGAGCTCGAGCCCGGGCCAGCGGGAGCGCATTTGCGCCACCGCGGCGAGTCCGGTCTCGATTCCCTTGACTGCGGCTTCGAAGATCCCGAACAGCGCGACGCGGGGAACGGGGCGCGGCCTCCAGCGCCAGCGCGCGCCGACGGTGGTGTCGACCGGCGGCGGCGCGACGCGCGCCGGGCGGCCGAACTCGCGCGCCAATCGCTCGGCGAGATGGGGAGCCACGGTGAGGGCGGGCAGTGGGCGCCGGTAGGCGGCGGCGATCGCCGCGTGCTCGCCGGCCAGATGCTCGAGATCCCCTTCGAAGCCCTGGCAGAAGTGCGCCACCGGACCGAGACCGAGCGCGGTCGCGCGACCGATCGTCGTCCAGAACGTCGCGAGGACCAGGTCCTGCGCCGGGAGGTCGAGCGCCTCGCGCTCGAGGTCGAGGTAGCGGAACCGACCCGCGAGCCAGGCGGGCCGCGCTCCGCTGGCGAGAAGCGTCACCTCGTGGCCGCGCTGGCCGAGCAGGTCGGCGTGTTGGGCGACGACCTTGGTGCCGCCCCCGAGCTCCGGGCGGTCGAGCAGGTAGGTCAGTCGCACGCGGTGCCCGGTTGCCGGCCGATCGACCGCTCAGTCACCGGCGAGCCGCTCCCAGCGATGGTCGGCGAGGACGAATCCGTGCTGGAACCGGTCGGACACGATCGCGAAGGCCTCGGCGAGACCGCGGCGATCGTAGACGTGGAGACCGGCCTCGTCGACCAGGAAGACGGTCGCGCTGTAGGCGCCCTTGGCCAGCGGCAGTTGTGGGATCTCCAGCCGGACGCGATAGCTCCGGGCGCCGCGAAAGGGCGGCAGGCCGCTGTGCAGGGTGGAGAACGCGAGCGCCGTGAGCCCGCTCTCGAGATCGAGCCCCACGGCGACGTGGAAGGGGAGCTCCGGACGTTCGCTCCGCCAGGCGATGTCCACCGCCCACGATCCGCCGGCGGGCACCCGGTTCGCACGGTTCGCGCCGACCGGCTCGACCCGGGTCAACCGGGCGGGTCCCGAACCGTCGCCCGCGCCGCCGGCGGCGCGCGCCGCCTCGCTCTGGCTCGCTTCGCGGCGCAGGAGATGGCTCTCGTACTTGCGCACCACTTCCTCGGTCGGGCCGCCCGCCGCGACCTTGCCGTCGCGCAGCCAGAGCGCCTTCTGGCAGAGCGCCGAGACGTAGTACATGGCGTGCGAGCAGAAAAGCAGCGTCCGGCCGCGCCGCGTGAAATCGAGGATGCGGTCCATGCATTTCTTCTGGAAGTAGCCGTCGCCCACCGCGAGGGCCTCGTCGACGATCAGGATGTCGGGATCGATCTGCGTCGCGATGGCGAAGCCGAGCCGCATCGCCATGCCGCTCGAGTACTGGCGGACCGGCCGGTCGATGAACTCTCCGAGCTCGGCGAAGGCCACGATCTCGGGCAGGCGGCGCCGCACCTCCTCGCGGGTCATGCCGTGCATCGCGGCGTTGAGCTCGATGTTCTGCCGGCCGGTGAAGTCGGGGTGGAAGCCGGCGCCGAGCTCGAGAATCGCGCCCACCCGGCCCTGGACCTCGAGCGTCCCCGAGGTCGGCCGGGTGACTCCGGCGACGAGCTTCAACAGGGTGCTCTTGCCGGCGCCGTTCTCGCCGATCAGGCCGAGGCTCTCGCCCGCCCGCAGCTCGAAGGAGAGATCCCGGAGCGCCGTGAAGGTGCGCGCGGCACGCCGCCGCGCGCTGCCGAAGGCGAGGAGGCGGTCGACCGGGCTGCGGTAGACGAAGTAGCTCTTGGTCAGGTCCGACGCCCGGACGGCGGTCGCGCCCATGCCCGGCGATCTTATCCGCAAGCTCTCGCCGGACTGCGGCGAAAAAGAAAAAGGCGCGGGTCTCGCGACCCGCGCCTCGTACGGGACGAATCCCGTGGGAACTGCTTACTCGGCGATCTCGTACGGGCTCGGCGCGCTGAGGACGACCGGGAAGCCGTCGTCATACGGGCCGATTTCGACGTCGATCGAATCGCAGAAGTCGGCGATCGTGATGGCGTTCATCCCGACGCTGAAGCGACCCTCGGCGCTGGAAACCGTCTGGACCCAGTTCTGCCGCAGCTCCGGCTCATCCGCGCCGAAGCTCTCGTTGAGGTTCATGTAGATCCAGCCCGACTCGAAGGGCGAGATCTCGGCGATGTCGATCGTGTTGACCTCGCGCGGCGCGAAGTTGTTCTCCTCACCCGGCGGGCAGGGCGAGATCTGGCAGTACTCCGGAACGACCGGGTTCTCTTCCTCGTCGAAGATCACGATCTGACGCTGCCCGATCGGATACCAGCCCGGGGTGTCGCCGCAGTCGAAGGTCATGTCCGCGGAGACGTCCGTGCCCCAGGTCGAGTCGCGCCACACCATGAACTGCGTGCCGCCGGTGAACAGCGCGTTGATGTAGTAAGCCGCCGCGAAGTGCGTGCCCAGCGTCTCGCGATAGTCGTAGTACGGCGTCTCCGTCGGAACGGCCGGATCGTGGATGCAGCGGTTGTAGAACGAACCGTTGTCGAGCAGGCCGAGCTCGAGTTCGCTCGCCGGGTTGGCCGCCTGGATGTGGACCAGCGTGTCACCCTGGGCGAAGTTCTCGCCGCCGTTGACCATGAACCAGTCACCCCAGAGGATGTTGTCGTACTGGCCGATCGAGGTCTCCGGGTCGCCCGTGAAGTACGGGCCCTGATCCGGGTTCTCCCAGCCCTGGCCGCACGGGGTCTGCAGGGTGCAGTCGGCGACCAGATCGATCGTCACGTAGCCCTTGGCAATCCCGTCGCCGTCGCCGAAGGCGCCGCAGGCGCCCGGGTAGAGCAGCTGCGACTCGTCGCCGAGCAGGATGGCCTCGATGTCGGCCAAGCGGGCGCAACCCACCTCGCCGCAGCTACCGTCGCCCGGCGGGTTCTCGTTGTCGTAGGGGAAGCCGAGCTCGTCGCAACCCGGATAGCTGTTGCCGTCGTCCACCGAGTACGCGCCGACGTTGCTGATGTCGGGATCGTTGGCGGTGATCGGCAGGAGGCCGTCCTTCAGCGCGAGGCCGAGGTTGACGGTCTGCATGTCGTAGCCGGTCAGATAGACGTTGAAGTCGAGGACCTCAACCGACGCGTCCGACCACACCACCACGTGGGTGAGCGCCGCGGTCGCGGAGGCGTTGTTGATCGTGAAGATGGTGTTGACGCCCGCCGGGTTGTCGTAGTCCACCGCGAAGTACGGGAGCAACAGAGACGCCGCCGGAGCCGCCTCGATCGAGCAGAGCTCGGCGATCGCCGAACCGCCCAAAGCGAGCAGGCTCGCTACGGCGAAGCAACAGATGAGTTTTTTCATTTGAGACAATCTCCTTAACAGAAAAAGCGACTCAGTTTTGTCGAACATCGTGAACGGCTTGTTGGAGAACTTTCCTACCCACCCCGGAAGCCATCACCTCCCGTTCAAAGATTTATTGTGCTGCCTATGCTGCCATAGCCTGAAATCGGCTGTCAAGACACGTCTGAGCCCCGCCAGCGTATCCAACCGGCGGGGCCCCGTCAATCCCCTGAGCGCCCCTTCCGGGGCTCGCTTCAGTTGCGGGCGGGACTCCAGAGCCAGGCGCCGATGTAGCCCTTGCCGGGGCACTCCTCGCCCGCGAACGCGGCCACGAGGTCGCGCCGGCCGTCGCCGTTCAGATCCCCGACCGCCAGGTCCCAGACCGTGCACTGTCGGGAACCGGACAGTTCGTCGGAGATCTCTCGAGCGAACTCCCCCTTGCCGTCGCCCGTGAACACCAGGATGCGACCGTCCCCGGTGCCGGCGAGGAGGTCCTGGTGGCCATCCCCGTCGAGGTCCGCGGCTTCGAGCGCGAAAATGCCCGCATGCCCGGTTTCGTTGAAGACCGCCCTCCGCCGCCAGCTGCCGTCCGCCTGGGCCAGCGCGAGGTCGATGCCCGACCGGCGCACGTCGTGCTCCCGGCTCTGGAAACCCAGCGCCAGGTCGGCCCGCCCGTCGCCGTTGAAGTCGGCCGCAGCGACGGAGCGACTGTAGGCCTTGCTGCGCACCGGGAGCGCCGCTCCGGGCTCGAAGCTGCCGTCCGGGAGCTGCAGGTAGGCGAGGCTCGTCGCCCCTTCGAGGTTCGCGCCGATCGCGAAATCGGGTCTGCCGTCGCCGTTGAAGTCGCCGACGGTCACCGAATCGCCGAACAGGCCGCGTTCGGCCCGGCCGCCGAGTCGCTGCCAGGCGCCTCCCTGCAGGCGGAAGAGCCCGACGCCGTAGGACTCCTGCAGCCTGCCGGTGGGGCCCGAGCCGGCCTGGAACATCCCGGACGGTCCTTCGGCCAAGGTCAGGAACTCCGCCGCGCCATCGCCGTCCCAGTCGAGCGCGCGGATCTCGCGCGAGGCGAACTGGTTGATCTGTTCGAGCCGGAGGTCGCCAGCCTCGTAGGCCGGTCCATTCGGCGCCTGGATGAACTGACCCTTCCCGTCGCCGTAGAGCACGATCAGGCCGCGCAGGTGGACCGCGATCGCGAGGTCGACCTTGCCGTCGCGATTGAAGTCGGCCGCCGCGATGTCGCCGTACTCGTAGCGCAGCGGGGGGTACTTCGCCTCGGCCCAGTAGCGGAAGTTGCCCTTGCCGTCGCCGAGAAAGAGGTTGGGGCGCGAGTTGAGCTGGCCGCGGGCGCCCGAGTGGACGACGTCGAGGTGACCGTCGCCATTGACGTCCGCGAGGTCGAAGCCGTTGCGCCAATGGCCGGTCGCGGGGAGGCCCTCGCCGATCGGCTCGAAGACCAGCCGGTCGTTCTCGGGGGTCGTGAAGCTGTATTCGGCGGCCTTCGCCGCCAGCTGAGCCTCGGTGGGCAGCACCTTGAGCCGCTTTCCGCCGGAGCTCTTGGCGCGGTAGACCTTGGCATAGAAATACTCTGCGTCCTGGTCGACGATGTCGAAGGAGTAGGCCGGCCCCATCGTCACGCGGTTGTCGCTCAGCATGCGCCAGCCGCCCTTCGCGGGCTTGGCGATCTTGGTCACGAAATACTCCCGCCCCTCGGCATCGACCAGCCACTTGCCGTCCGGCGGCTGCTGCCCCCGCTGAGCTACGGCTGGCGGCTGCGCTGCCGGCGCGACCGGAGGAGCCGCCGGCGGTGGTGTCGCGGCGGCTGGCGAATCGGCCGGCGGCGACTGGGCGGGCGCAGTTCCCGGCTCGGGCGCCGACTGCGCCGCCGCTCCGGTGATGGCCAGGGTCGCGGGCAGGAGCAGGATGGATCCGACAGCCCACAGTCTCCGATTCAGAGTCGTTCTCACGCGCATGCTGGAGGTCCCTTCTCGGTTGGATCTCGACCGCTTCACAACTCGTCGGCGAACTTCGAACGCAATCTAGCGAATACCAGGAGACCGAGCCCGAGCGCCGCCGCCGCAACGACGAACAGCCCGAGGAGCGCGCCACCCTGCGGCGGGTCGTTGCCGAGCAGCGTGGTCCGGAAGAGGGCCACGATCGTCGCCGCCGGATTCGCTTCGAGCCACGGCCGGATCGGCTCCGGCAGCAGAGCCGGCGGATAGACGATCGGCGTCAGGTAGAACCACGCCCCGAGCACGATGCCCACCGCCTGCGCCACGTCGCGGAAGAAGACCTGGAGCGCGGCACCGATCAGACCGCAGCCGATGGAGAGCGCCAGCGCGGCGATCAGCCCGACGAGGAGCCAGATTGACCTCTCCCAGGCGAGCGCGCCGCAAAACCCTTGCCAAGCCGCGAACACCGCGAGCGCCACCAGTTGGTGGCAGAAGGTGGACAGGACCGTCGAGAGCACCAGCAGCTCGCTGGGAAAGCGCAGCTTCTTGACCAGGGCGGCGTGCTCGAGGATCGAGGTCGTGGCCCGCGTCACCCCTTCGGCGAACGCCAGCCAGGGCACGAGCCCGGCGAAGAGGAAAGCGGGGAAACTCTGCGTCTTCTCGCCGACCAGGGGGATGCGCAGGAAGAGCGAGAAGACGACGCTGTAGAGCACCAACTGCCAGACCGGGTGGAGGAAGGCCCACAGGAACCCGAGCAGGGAACCGCGATAGCGGCTCGTCAGGTCCCGCCGGACGAGCTCGCGGAGGAGGTAGAGATGGCGCATCGGGAGGGGGTTGGCGGCCGACCCGCACGGGCTTCCGGGAGCCCGGGACGGGTCCTTTGCATGGCATCTTGACATGGTTCGCGCCCCCTGCCTACTATGGCTGTTGCTGGGATAGCCCGGTCATGGCACAACCATCGGAATTCCGTCCCGTCCAGCTGGTCGGTCGCAAGATCCGCCAGCTGCGCAAGGAGCGTCATCTGACGCAAACTGAGCTCGCGACCCGGCTCGGCATCCAGCAGTCCGACCTGTCGCGAATGGAAAAGGGCGAGTACCGGGTGAGCCTCGATACGCTGTTCAAGATCCTCGCCGAGTTCCGCATCGGCATCGGCGAGTTCTTCGAAGAGGTCGCGCAGGAGTCGCTGACCCCGCGCGACCTGCGCCTGCTGTCCAATTTCCACGCTCTCGACGCCTCCTCGCAGGAGGAGATCGAGAGCGCCATCCTCGAGCGCCGCCTCCCCCACCGGAGCGCGCAGCGTGAACCGCTGCTGCGCAGCTGACGATGAACGCCACGGTCACCAACGCCGCTGAGTTCCAGGCCGCCCGCGCGCGCTGGGTCGAGCTGTTCGAAGCCGGCGAGTTCGAGCGGGCGCTGGCGCTCGTCGAGGAGGCCCTGCCCTGGGCCGCGGCGAGCGGCGACGCGGTGCTCTACGACCGCGCGCGCTGCAACCGCGCTGCGATCGCGCTCGAGCTCGGCCGCGGTGGGGACTTCGCCCCGCTGCTGCGCGAGGTGCTGATGCGCAACGAGGACGCGGAGAACTCGTTCCTCGCCGCCTACACCCTCGCTCGCCACTACGAGCTGCGCAAGGAATCGAAGAAGGGGCTCTTCTACGCCCAGCTGGCGAGCGACCGCGCCGAGGCGCTCGACGCCGCGCGCCGGGCATCGAGCCGCAACCACATCGCCAACCTCCTGGTGGCCGAAAGCCGCTTCGCCGAGGCCGCCGAGATCTATCGCCAGGCGCTCGCCATGCTGCCCTCGCGCCACGAGTTGCGCGGCGCGGTGATCGCTTACAACCTGGGTTACTGCGAGGTCATGGTCGGACGCGTGCGCGAGGGCCTCGGCGAGCTCTACGCGAGCCTGCGCGCGCTGCTCGGGCTGGGCGCCGCGCGACACGAGATGAAAGCACGGCTCGATCTCGCCTTCGCGCTGCTCGAGGCCGGAGAAGCCGGGCACGCCGAGCGGCACGCGGCGCGCGCCGAGCGGCTCGCGGAGCGCTTCGCCGACCAAGAGGCGCGGAAGAACGCGCTCTACCTGCGCGGCGCTGCGGCGCAGGCGCGCGGTGACCGTTTCGCCGCCCGCCGCCATTTCGAGCGGTTGCAGGCCGGTTTCTATCCCGACGCCGAGTACCTGCCGGAGCTGCTCTCCCAGGTCGACGTCCGCTCGCTGGTGAATCTCAAGGCCTAGGCGATGATCGTGCGCACCGCCCGTCTCGCGCTCCTCCTGCTCGCCCTCGCGGCGCCGGGCTGGAGCGCGACCTCGACGCCGGCCATCCTGGGGAGCGACGGCACGGTCTACCGGCTCTGGGCAGGCACGTTCGGCGAGATCTTCGGCGCCAACCCGGCCTTCCCGCCCGCGACGCCGATCCTCGCCCTCGATCTGACGCCGCCCGGCCAGACCCTGCTGCGCTATCTGGTCCCCGGGACCGAAGGCCCCGAGGTCGAGAGCTCGCCGGTCATCCTGTTCGATTCGCGCTCGGGCGCGGTGCACGCGGTCTGGTCGACGCGAGTCACCGCGAACCAGACCTACTCCCGGTTCAACCTGCGCTCGTACTCGCCCGCCGGCTGGTCGCCGCTGCTCGAGATCTCGGGCGGTTCGCTGACCGAGAAGAGCTCGCTCCGCCTCGCCCTGAGCGAGGACAGCTACGCGACGACGGTCGCCGGAGTCGAGACGCGGATCGCACGCCGGGTGCTGCACCTCGTCTGGACCGAGGACGACGACGCGGGCTCGGTCCGCGCGTTCTATTCCCCGGTCCTCTTCCTCAACGGCAGCTACATCGGCTGGAATCCGGTGATCGCCCTCGACGGCCTGGCGAACGCCGAGACGCCGTCGACGGTGCCGGTCGGCGCCGAGCTGCGCCGAGCTCCGACGCTCACCGCTACGCCGAGCGGCAGGGTCGTCATCTCCTTCGTCCACTCGCAGACCAGCCGACTGGTGGCGCTCGATCTCCAACAGCTCCCGGGCGAGCTCGGTCAGCTCGCGGAGATGGCCCGCGGGCACATCGTCGAGCTCGCCGCGATCTACGGGACGACGGATCGCCCGACGCTCGCCGAACTGGCGCGCGGCCACATCGTCGAGCTCGCCACTCGCTTCCATCCGGCCGCGGCGAACCACTTGGGCAACGAGACCGGCGCTTACCTGCTTGCCGCGGACCCCGGGGCCGACGGACCAGCGCTCGCCGAGATGGCCCGCGGACACATCGTCGAGCTGGGTCGCGAGATCCTCTCGGCCGGCCTCGCGGACGTCTGCCCCGTCCCCGGCTGGATCCTCGAGATCCCGCCACTGGTGCCGATCGAGGGGATGGACTTCAGCCACTTCCTCGGAGCGCGCCAGTCGCACAGCTGGGAGCTTCCGTCCGACGCGCCGGCGGCGGCCCGGATCCTGCTGTCGCTCGACGGCGACCGAGCCCTGCTCGCCTGGCAGAACGTCGATCGTCTCAACTACCGCGAGACCTTGCCGGACGGAACCTGGAGCGAGCTGCGTACGATCGATCCGGCACAGATGTCGCTCGGTGAAGCCTGGGCCGCGCTCGAGCGCCGCGCCCTCGGCTTCTGATCCAGACTCCGCTCCGCTCTCAGCCGCCTCGTATCGTCGTGCCGTCGCGCGCCGCGAGCGGCTCAGCTCGGGTCGAGCTCGAGGCCGCGACGCGTCGGCCGTGCCGCTTCGAGCGGCATCGCCCCGGCGTGGCGCCATGCGGCCACGAGCGCGGCCCGCCGCTCGGGCGGGCAGAGTACCGCGATCGAACCGCCACCGCCCGCGCCGCACGCCTTGCCACCCCAGGCGCCGAGAGTCATCGCCTCGTCGAGAAGACGCTCGATCTGCGGCGTCGAGATCCCTTCGGCGAGTCCCCGCCGCGCCCGCCACTCGCGATGCATCAGGTGTCCGGCGCGCTCCCAGTCCGCAGCGCGCAGCGCGTCCGACATCTCGCACGCCACGTCGCGAATCGTGTCGAGGCGGGCGGTGAGCGCGGGGTCACTCTCCAGTCGCCCGCGGATCACCCGCCAGTTGGCTCCTGCCGAGAAGTGGCTCTGCCCGGTGTAGGCGACGACGAGCCGCTCCGCGAGGGCCTCGAGATCCAGCTCGAGCCTCGTGACCCGCTCGCCGCCCGGCGCGTGCTCGATCTCGAGCGCCCCCCCGAGCAGCGCTGGGAAGTGATCCTGCTGGCCCGTCGGGAGCTTCATCAGGCGCGCTTCGAGGTCCCGCGCCACGGCGGCTCGCGCTTCGACCGTCGGGTCGGCGCGATCCAGCAACCGCTCGCCAGCCGCGAGCAGGGCCACCGTCAGCGCCGAGCTGGCGCCCAGTCCGGCGCCGCGCGGCGAGCCGCTCGTGATCGCGATCGTACACGGCGGCAGGTCGAGCCAGCCCGCGACCACGCCGGCCAGAGCGGTGGCGGGGTGCTCCTGGAGCTCGGCGAGCGAGCGCGTCTCCACGCGTCCGTCGCCCGGCTCCACGACGTAACCGTCGGCTCGGCGCTCGAGTCGCACCTCGACCGGCAGCTCGAGCGCCACGTTGACGGTGCAGGCCCCGGGATGCAGGAGCCCGAGCGGCCAGATGTCGAGGGTGCCGCCGGCGAAGTCCGCGCGGCACCAGGCCGTCGCACGAACCATGCGCTATCGCTTCGCGGAGTCTCTCGGAGCGGACGGCGCCAGCGCCGCGCTGCGCAGCGGGCCCAGCCCCCTCTCCTCGGCGGGCGGGGGCTGCGGGATTCCCGAGGCGAGACTCCGGCGCATGGGTTCGCGCGACGCGCGGAAGCCGGCGAGCTCGAGCGCGCTCAGGGGCTGCGCCGGGACGCTCTGCAGAGAGAGCGGATCGATCCACCGGCCGTTGAGCTGCACCCGGTAGTCGAGATGGGGGCCGGTGGCGAGGCCGGTCGAGCCGACGTAGCCGATGACGTCGCCCTGCCTCACCCGGACGCCGGGGCGCACGCCGGAGGCGAAGCGCGAGAGGTGGAGGTAGCCGGTGAGGTAGCCGTTGGCGTGACGCACCTTGACCGTCTTGCCGCCGCCTCCGTCCCAGCCGGCCGAGGTGACCGTCCCGGACGCCGTGACGCGCACCGGCGTGCCGACCGGAGCCCCGTAGTCGACGCCGTAGTGCGGGCGATGGGACTTGAGCACCGGGTGGAAGCGCCGCGAGGAGAAGCGCGAGGTCACTCGCGAGTAGGGCAGCGGCGAGCGCAGGAAGAGCTTCTCGAGCGGCCGCCCTTCGGCATCGTAGAACGAAGCACCCTCACCGTAACGGTACGCCTCGAGCTCCCGGTTGGCCTGAGCATAGGAGAGCGCGAGAATCCTCCCCAGCCCGAAGTACTCTCCTTCGAGGTAGATCTCCTCGTAGAGCGCCGCGAAGCGGTCGCCGGTCTTCAGATCCCGCGTGAAATCGATGTCCCACTGCAGGACCTCGGCCATCGCGTAGGCGAGGCTCGGATCCGCGCCCGCCCGCTCGACCGATCCCTCGAGCGAGCCCGCGAGGCTGCCGCGTACCACGCGGACCCGCGTCTCGCGCGCAAAGGGCCTCCAGGCCGGTTCCCAGGCTTCGCCGCGCCGCTCGAGGCGCAGCTCGCCGCGGCCCGCGAGCGCGAACTCGAGGCGGCTCGGTCGAGCGCTCGCGCCGCCGTAAGCGGCGGCACGCAGGCCGGGGGTGAGCTGACGGGGATCCAGATACCGGCTCGCTGCGGCAGCGATCGGCTGGACCTCCCGGCGATCGACGCCGAGCTCGACCAGCAGGCTGCCCAGGGTTCCTCCGGGGCGCAGCGTCGCGGCACGATCAGGGCGCTCGGCGGGTGGGCGCGGCGCGATCACGGCGGAAGGCGCCGCCAGCGTCTGACGATCCGCCGGAGTGGCGGCAATCAGCTCGTCGTGCCACGAGGTCAGCGCGAGGACCGAGAACCCGATCAGGCCGACGACGGGAAGGCCGATCCGGATGCAGCGCAAGACCTTCCCCAGCCAGATTCGACCCATCGCGCGCGGCGTCCTCCTCGAGAGGGGGTTGACGAGGTGCTCGATCCGAAGGGCGGATCATAGCATCCGGGCCCGCGCAGGAGGAGGGCGAGGCGGCTCCGAGGCGCGGCTCCCGCGCTCAGCGCAAGAGCTGTTCGACTTGGGACGCGGCGTCGGTCTCGAGACGCCCCTGAAAGACCACCTGGCCGTCCCGCATCACGATCAGGCCCGGGAGCGTGGTGACCGCATGGCCCTTCGAAAACTCGCCGTCACGGTCGAGGAAGACCGGCGCTTCGAGGGGCTGCTGCTTGAGGAACGTCTCGATCGCCGGCGGGTCCTCCTGGAAGTTCACCGTAGCCAGCCGTGCGCGGTTCCCGAGGCGCCGGCCCAGGTCGTTGACCCGCGGCACGATGTCGCGGCAGCGCGGCGACCAGGAGGCCCACACGACCAGGACGTGGCTGCCACTCGCGAGGTCGGCATCCGAGAGCCGCCCGCCGCGCAGACCCGGAAGCGAGGTGCCGGGAGCCGCCAGCAGACCGTCCGCCAGCAAGAACCCGAGGCTCGCCACGGCGAGCGCAGCGAGGCCCGTCATCCGGCGCAACGTCGTGCCCCTCATCGCGTTCCTCCCTCTCACTCCAGCCCGAGCAGGGCGCGAATGCGCTCCTGCAGGTCGCTCGGCGCGGCGCGGCGGGCGCATCGGGTGCGCACGCGGACGATCAACTGTTCCACCAGAACAGCTCGCTCGCGGCAGACCGGGCACTCTTCGAGATGCCTTTCGAGAGGCTCGCGCACCCCTTGCTCGCGATCCCGGTCGACCCAGAGGAAGACCGTCCTGCGAAGTCGGTTACAAGCCATGCCGGTGTCTCTCGGGCGGCGGCGCGACAGCGCGCCAGCATCCAGTTGCCAGAACCACGCGCAGGTTCGACATATTCCTAGGCCGCCCCGGCCTGACGGTGCGAGCCATTCGCGCCATCCGAGCCATCCGAACCATCGGCATCGCCGCTCCCCCGCCGCTTCGCCGGCTCGCGGTCGCCGCGCAGGTAGCCGCGCCGGTGCGCATAGCGCAGCATCACCTCCTCGAGCAGCTTGCGGCCGCGATAGAGCCGGCTCATCACGGTGCCCACCGGGATCTCGAGAATCTCGGCGATCTCCTTGTACGAGAAGCCCTCGATGTCGGCGAGCAGAACCGCGATCCGATAGTCCGGGGGGAGGGCGTCGAGTGCCCGCTGGACGTCCTCGTCGAACACCCGCTCGAGCGCCTCCTCTTCCGGGTTCTTGAGCCGGCTGCCGGCGCTCGGCGCGAGCTGGCTCTCGAACGACTCCTCGATCTCGGCGAAGTCGCTCGCCGGGGGCGCTGCCTGCCGGCGCCGATACTCGTTGATGAAGGAGTTCTTGAGGATCTTGAACAGCCAGGCCTTGAGATTCGTCCCCGGGGCGAACTGATCGAAGCTGCGGTACGCCTTGAGGAAGGTCTCCTGGACCAGATCCTCGGCATCCTCGGCGTTGCGCGCCAAGCGGTAGGCGGTGTTGTACAGCGCGTCGAGGTAGGGCATTGCCGCCACCTCGAACGCCCGCCGATCTCCGGTCGCCCCTGGTTCCGCCGCCATTGCGTTCTCCGTCAAGCGTACCTCGTTTGTCTCTCGACGCACGATCGGTGCCAGAGGCGCCCCGAACGTCGTACGCTAGGCCTCGGTGCGTCTCCACCCCACCCTTCTCGTCGCGAGCCTCGTCCTGGCGGGCGGGGTGGGCCTCGGCTTCGCTCCGGCGTCCTATGACGACGGCTACATCACCTACCGGTACGCTGACAATTTGGCGCGCGGACGGGGATTCGTATTCAACCCCGACGAGCCCGTCCTCGGGACTTCGGCCCCTGGCTACGGCCTCCTGCTCGCCGCCCTCGAGCGGGCTGCCGGTCCGGGCCGGGTGGGAGTGGATGGCTGGGGCGCGGTGATCTTCCTCGTCGCCCTCGCGTCCCTGCCGCTTTCGCTCGCCGGCGCGCTCCGGCGCCTCAATTCGGAGCGCCCGGAGCTCGTCGCCGGGGGCTTCGCGCTGCTCGCGGTACCGGCGCGCTGGAACGCCGAGCTCATGGGCTGCGAAGCTCTGCCCATCCTCGCGCTCGTCGCCGCCGCCTTCGTCGCCGGGCTCGACGGGCGCGAGCTCACCGCCGGCGCACTCGCCGGCGTCGCGACCGCGCTGCGCTTCGATGCGGCGCTCGCCGTCGCGGCGCTCGCGGTGGCGCTCTGGGTCGATCGCCGCCGCCTTCCCTGGCGATTCACCCTCACCGCGGCGCTGCCGCCGGCGTGCTGCGCGCTCTGGCTCGCCACCGCCTTCGGCTCGATCCTGCCCAATACGCTGGCCGGCAAGCGATCCGAGCTGGCACTCTTCACCACCGGTTACGGGCGCGCCGAGCTCGACTGGTGGGTGCGTTCCTTCGGTTGGCTCGGCGCGCTGGCGATCGCTGGCTTGGCGCTCGTCGGCGCGCTCGCGCTGGCGCGGCGCTCCGGCCGCGCGCGCCGTTTCGCTCTGGCCGTCGCCGTCTGGCTGCTCGCTCACGAGGTGCTCTATCGCGTGGTCGGCGTTCCCTTCGCCCCCTGGTACCACATCGCCTCGTTCAACGCCCTGATGGCGCTCGCCGCGGCCGGAGCCGCTTCCCTTCTCCCGCGCCGCGGGGAGTGGGCGGCGGCGGAGAGTCGCCTGCGCCCGCTCGGCAGAGTCGCGCTCGCCGGGCTCCTGGCGGGCACCGCGCTCGCCGGCACGGCCCGCTTCTATCTCCACACCTGGGGTCGGCCCCCCGACCCGCGCATCCGGCTCTATCGCGACGTCGCCGACGAGCTGCGACGCCGCGCGGCGCCGGAGGCCAGGGTCGCCGCGGTCGAGATCGGCGCCCTCGCTTTCTTCGGCGATCGCCCGGTGATCGATCTGGTCGGCCTGGTCGATCCGCAGGTGCTCACCGCCCGCAGCGAGGGCCGGATCGCTGAACTGCTCGCGGCCCGTCCGCCCGACTACGTGGTCGACAACCCCAACTTCCACGCGACCTTCCTGGCGCCGTTCGTGGCGTCGAGCGAGCTCGCGCGCAACTACGTCGCGGTCGCGACCTTCGTCCGGCCGGAGTTCGCCTTTCCGGTGCGCCTGCTCGCCCGGCGGGAACCGCCGGCGCGGTAGGTCGGAGACTGCGAAAGTGACAGAATGCGCGCCCGAGCCGACATGAACTCCGCAGCGAACCCGATCACCGAGGACCGCCTGCACGCGCTGGTCGACGCGATGTCGGACCAGCCGGTGCTGATGCTGGTCGATCTCGTCGTCGACCGCTTCGTCACCGGCACGCCCAAGCGCATCTCCCGCGAGGCCCCGGTGCTCATCCTGCGCTACGCCGGCGAAGCGGTGACTCCGGGCGGCGGCGCCAACGCGGCAGCCAACGTGCGCGCGCTCGGCGGCAGGCCCCTGCTTCACGGCGTGGTCGGCGACGACGCCAGCGGCCGGGACCTGCGCGCCGCATTCGGCGAGCGGGGCATCGAGGCTACGGGGATCCTCGATCGCCCGGGCTACCTGACGCCCACCAAGACGCGCATCCTGGCGGGCTTCCCCAACGGCATCAAACAACAGGTGGTCCGTTTCGATCACGAGCAGGAGTCGACGCTCTCGGCTGCGGAGCTCGCGCGGCTCGCCGACGGGATCGCGGGCCGGCGGGGCGCGCGCGTCGCGATCCTCTCCGACTACGGCTACGGCGCGGTCGTCCCCGAGCTCCTCGCCGCAGTGCGCGGCGCGGTCGGGCCGGAGGGCCTCGTGCTGGTCGACTCCCGATTCCGCCTCGGCGAGTTCCGCGGTCTCGACGGCGCGACGCCCAACGAAGAGGAGGCCGAGGCGCTGCTCGCTGCAGCGTTTCCGGAGTCGCCGGCAGGGATCGACGCCAGCTGCCGCGCCCTGCGCGAGCGCCTGGGCGCCCGCTTCCTGCTCGTCACCCGAGGCAACCGGGGCATGGCGCTCTCCACTGCCGACGAGTCGGTACAGCTTCCGGTCCACGGCACCGACCAGGTCGCCGACGTCACCGGCGCTGGGGACACCGTCATCGGTACTTTCGCGCTGGCGCTCGCGGCTGGCGCGTCGCCGGTCGAGGCGGCGTTGCTCGCCAACTACGCGGGCGGCGTGGTGGTCATGAAGATGGGCACCGCGACGCTCACGCCGCGCGAGCTGCACGAAGCGATCGCCGGAGATCCACGCCCCCGGGCCGAGATGCGATGGGCGAGGTCCTGAGCCTCGCCGAGCTGGCCTCGCGGCTCGCGGAGCTGCGTGCCGCGGGCCAGCGGATCGCCTTCGCCAACGGGCACTTCGACCTGCTCCACGTAGGTCATCTGCGCTATCTGCGGGCGGCTCGCGCCGAGGGTGATCGGTTGGTGGTGGCGGTCAACGACGACGCTTCGGTTCGCCGGCTGAAAGGCGAAGGTCGTCCGGTCGTCCCGGCGGCGGAGCGCGCCGAGCTGCTGGCCGCGCTCGAACCGGTCGATTTCGTGGTCGTCTTCTCGGGCGACAGCCCGGCTCCCCTGCTCGCCGAGCTCCGCCCCGACGTGCACTGCAAGGGGCCGGACTACGGCAGCCCGGATCGTGTGCCGGAGCGTGCGGTGGTGGCCGCCTACGGCGGCCGCACGGCGCTGGTCGGGGACCCCAAGGACCACGCGACGAGCGACTTGATCGCGCGCATCCGAGCATTGCCGTGACGGACTCTGGCGTCGATCGTTCGTTGACCCTCAACTCGAGGCACTGCTAGACTTTTTGCCTACCCGTCCAAGATTCCTGGAGGGCCGGTCCGCCGCCCGCGAGGAGTCGACGTCGGCCGGCGAAAGGCACAGCGCACGATGAGCAGCAATCGGCTAGGTGATGCCCTTCTGAAGGCCGGCAAGGTCTCCCAGGAGCAGCTCAAGGAGGGGCTGTCCCTGCAGAAGGAGAAGGGCGGACGCATCGGCTCCGCCCTGGTGAAGCTGGGCGCGCTGACGGAGAAGGAGCTCGTCGAGTTCCTCTCCAAGCATTTCGGCGTCCCGGCGATCGACCTGCAGCGCGTCGAAATCGACGAGAGCGTGATCAAGGTCATCCCGGCCGACGTCGCCCGCAAGTACACCATCCTGCCGATCGCCAAGGTCGGGGCGAAGATCACCCTCGCGATGATCGACCCGACCAACGTCTTCGCGATGGACGACATCAAGTTCATGACCGGTTACAACGTCGATCCGGTCGTGGCGTCGGAAACCGCGCTGCGCACGGCGATCGACAAGCACTACGGGTCGACTCACGCCATCGAGCTCAAGAAGGTCATGGAGGACCTGACCGAGACCTCGGCGGATTCCTCGCTCGAGGTCCTCGAGGAGGACCAGGACCTCGACCTCGAGATGCTGGAGAAGGAGTCGGAGGAGGCGCCGGTCGTTCGCCTGGTGAACATCATCCTCACCGACGCGATCAAGCGCGGGGCCTCCGACATCCACATCGAGCCGTACGAGAAGGACTACCGGGTCCGCTACCGCATCGACGGCATCCTCTACGAGATGATGCATCCGCCGCTGCGGCTGCGCGAGGCGATCACCAGCCGCATCAAGATCCTCGCCAAGCTCGACATCGCCGAGAAGCGGCTCCCCCAGGACGGCCGCATCAAGATCAAGACCAAGATCCAGGAGCGGATCAAGGACCTCG
>CAZPZW010000021.1:0-30101 GCA_964591165.1 uncultured Thermoanaerobaculia bacterium
CCCGCGCGATCCATCCCTGGGTGAACTCGCGCGGACCCTGGGTGGCGATCGATCGCAGAACCCGCGCGAGGTCGGGGTTGCAGAGCCGGTCCCCGGCCGAGGGGACCTCCTCGCCGTTCCTCAAGATGAGCCAGCGGAGCGGGTCGGACTTGAGGATCGCACCACGGTACTTCTGGATCGCGCCGCGCCGCGGGTGGTCGATCAGGTACCCCCGCTCGGCGACCTCGATGGCGGGCGCGAGGAGCTCGCCGAGCGGCCGGGTGCCGTACTTCTCGACGGTGTAGGCCAGCGTCTGCAAGGTGGTGGGGACGGCGGCGAACTCGAAGGCCGCCGACAACTCGGGGTCGAGGTTGGCGAGCTCGGCGGCCTGCAGCCTGACCCGGTCCATCGCAAAGGGTGGGACCGCGGAGCCATCGATCGCCGTCGTCGTCCCGTCGGCACGCCGGAGGAGGACATAGGTCATGCCGCCGAGGCCCGACGTCGCAGGATCGGCGGAGCCCAGCGTGAACGCGGCCGCGACCGCGGCGTCGACGGCGTTGCCGCCCGACTCCAGGATCGCCACCGCCGCCTCGGTGGCCTGACGTGAGCTCGTGGACACCATCCCCAGCGGCGAGGTCGCCTCGCTGACCGGCGGGAGGATCAGGCGAGGCTCGTTCGGGGGGCTCTCGTGGACGAGACTGCAGGCTGCGACGAGGGAGAGCAACAAGAGCGCGCAGCAGGCGACCGCCAAGACGCGGCCAGAAGGGTACCGGCGGCGCCGGCGAGCGCCAGCAGCTACCCGGCTCGCGAGGCGAACGGGATCGATCGGAGATGCCATCGGCTGCGCTGCATTATGTCGCCGGAACGGCGTTCCTGCTCAGGGGACCCCGCCGAGCTCACCGAGGCTCTCGCCTGAATCGCCGGCGCGGTCGCCTACATCAGGCGACGATCGTCGCCGATGCGCTGGGTGATGCCGACGTTGTCGAGGTGCTCGAGGAGCGGGATCGCCCACTTGCGCGAGAGCGCGAAGCGATCCTTGAACTGCGCCACGCCGAAGCGCGTCCAGCCTGTCGCCCGGAGCTCCGCGACGAGGCGGTCGACGGCGGCGTGAGCGAGGACGAGGCCGCCGGGCAGCCTCACGAGCTGGCCGCGCTGCACCAGGTGGCGCACCAGCCCCTCGACGACCTGGTTCTTGGCGCCGAGATCCCGCCCGATCTCGGCGGGCGACGGGGGCGTCAGCCCGGCCGCGTCGATGCGTGCCACCAGGTCGCGCGCCAGCGGCGAGAGCTCCTCGGGCGTGTCGTGGCCGCGCCCGGGAAGGCGAACCTCGTCCCCGGCGAGCTCGAGATCCCCCAGCGCGGCGAGCGTGGCGAGCCAGGCCGCGGCCTGCCGGCGGGCCGGCGGCGGCAGGAGCCGTTGCGGCGCCTCGGCGCGGGACATCCCGCGCGCCAAGGGATGCTCGGCGAAGTGGCGCCGCAGCGCTTCACCGGCGCCGCGGCGCAACGCGACGACCGCCGCCGGGGCGAGGTAGCGCCGGGGCTCGGCACCGAGCGCCACCAGCTCGCCGCTGGCGACCAGCGCCGCGAGCTCGCGATCGATCGCGCGCGGGTCCTGGCCCATCCGGGTGGCGAGGGCCCCGGGATCGAGACCGGTGGCGCCGGCCTGCCCGACCCAGGCGAGCAGCGCGGTGCGGCGATCCGCGGCCAGCGCGGTGGCGCGGGCGAGCTCGCCGGCGCGGCGCAGCGGCCAGCGCGGGTCGAGCACGTCGCCCCCGGCGAGCGTTGCCGCCGGGGAGGGCCGGCGCGCGATCCAGCGGTCGCCGCGCGCCGCGACGACCGGCGCGGCGAGCGCGATCTCGGCGAGGCCGCCGGCGCCGGGAGCGATCGACGGCCCGACCGGCCGCGCGATGCCGAGCGTCTCGCCGGCGAAGAGGTGGAAGCGGATGGGCGTCGGGCCGGCGAGCTCGAGCGGCGCGTCGTCGAGGGCGGACCAGCGGACGAGCAGGCGGCGGGTCAGTCTCCAGTTGCCGGGCGCGACGAGCTCGTGACCGCGCGCGACCTGCGAGCGTTCGACCCCGGCGAGCTGCAACGCCGCGCGTTCGCCGGCCACCGCCTGCTCCCGGGGGCGCCCGTGCACCTCGAGCGCGCGGACGCGCACGCGGATCCCGGCGGGCAGCAGGTCGAGCGCGGCGCCGGGCGCGACCGTTCCCGAGATCAGCGTGCCAGTGACGACGACACCCTGTCCCTGCACGACGAAGGCGCGATCGATCGGGAGACGCAGCGGGTCGGCGGCGCGCGGCGAGGCGCCGACCGTCGCCGCCGCGTTGCGCAAGGCCGCCCCGAGCTCGCCGAGCCCCGCGCCGGCCAGGGCGGAAACGCGGAGAATCGGCGCGCCGGAGAAGCGGGTCGTGGCGAGGAGCTCCGCGGTCTCGAGCTCGGCCAAGTCGGCGAGCTCGGCGGGCGCGGCGTCGATCTTGGTCAGCGCCACCACCGCTGCGGGAATGGCGAGTCGATCGGCGATCGCCAGGTGCTCGCGGGTCTGCGGCCGCACCCCCTCGTCGGCGGCCACGACCAGCAGCAGGACACGGATACCGCCCAGCCCGGCGAGGGCGTTGTGGAGGAAGCGTTCGTGCCCGGGGACGTCGACGAATCCGAGCTCGAGGTCGTCGACGCGCCAGCTCGCGAAGCCGAGATCGATGGTGATGCCGCGGCGCTTCTCCTCGGCCCAGCGGTCACAGTCGATGCCGGTCAGGGCGCGGATCAGCGCGGTCTTGCCGTGATCGACGTGGCCGGCGGTACCCACCAGGACCGAGAACATCGCTCAGCGCGCCGGGAGCTCGATGCGGAACACGGTTCCGGTCGGCCGATTGTCCTCCACCTGGATCGTGCCGTTGTGGTCGGTGACCAGCCGTTGCACGATCGCGAGCCCCATGCCGGTACCGCGCCGCTTGCGCGAGAAGAAGGGCAGGAAGAGCTTCTCGCGATCCTCCGGCGCTATGCCTTTGCCGGTGTCGGAGACCGTGACCTCCAGACGCTCGCCGCGGCGGGCGGCGCCGACGCGGACCGTTCCCGGAGGCTCGGTGGCGTCGACCGCATTGTCGAGCAGGTTGATCAGCACGCGCCGGATCTGCTCGGGGTCGATCCAAGCCTCGCCGAGATCGGGTTCGAGGTCGGCGGCGAGGTCGAGCCCGGGCTTGACGTCGCGGTAGAGCGCGACGACGTCCTGGACGAGCCGCGCGATCGGCGTCGCGGCGAGCTGCGGGCCGGGCATGCGCGCGTAGCGCGAGAACTCGTCGACCAGGGCCTGCATGTTGCCGACCTCGCGCACGATGATCTCGACGCTCTCCTCCAGCAGGGCACCGGTGTCGGAATCGCCAGCGCGGTGTTTGACGCGCAGGCGCTCGGCGGCGAGCCGGATCGGAGTCAGCGGGTTCTTGATCTCGTGCGCGATCCGGCGCGCCGCTTCCGTCCAGGCGGCGAGCTTCTGAGCCTTGATGAGATCCGTCAGGTCCTCGAGCACGGCCACCCGACCGGCCTCGCCGCCCGCCGGGTCGCGCAGCGCCGAGACCTTGACCTCGAACGTCTTGCGCTCGCCGCCGAGCACCAGGCTCACTTCGTCGGTCGCGCGCGGGCCGACGGCCGCGGGTGCCGTGACGCGCTCGGCGAGGCGCTGGCGCTCGTGGTCGGACCAGGCCTCGGCGAGGGTCCTGCCGACCAGATCCGTCTCCCGTTGGCGGAGCATGTCGAGCGCGGCGCCGTTGGCCGACAGGACGCGTCCGTCGCGATCGACCGCGATCACGCCGGCGGCGAGGTTCTCGAGGATCGCGCCGACCAGGGCGCGCTCCTCGGCCAGCCGGCGATTGGCCGCCACGAGCTCGCGCTGGCTGCGCTCGATCTCCTCGCGGTTGCGCTCGAGCTCGGTGGTCATGCGGTTGAACGACTCGACCACCACCGCCATCTCGTCGTCGGCCGCGACCTCGACGCGATGGGCGAGGTCGCCCGAAGAGACGCGCCGGGTCCCCTCGGCGAGGGCTTCCACGGGAATCATCAGCCGGCGCACCAGGTAGAGCCCCATCCAGGACGAGGCGAGGAGGATCAGCAGCGTGACCAGGACGAACATCAGCATGTAGCTGGCGGCGAACTGGCGTTTCTGCACCTCCAGCTGGCGATAGCTCTGATAGGCCTGGATGACCTCCTCGCTGCGCATGCTGGTGACGGGATCGAGCAGGGTTCCGGCGACCACGATCAGCCGATCGCCGGTGGAGAGCACGGGGCCGGCGGCGGCGGCGAGCAGGAGGCGGCCGCGCACTCCAGCGGGCAGCAGCACGCGATTGGCGCGTCCCTTGTCGGCCGCCTCGAGCAGCAGGTTGCGCCCGACCTCGGGCAGGTCGTTGAGGCCAGACTGCGGATCGACGATCGCGTTGACCAGCTCGGTCTCGCGGTAGACGCCGAGAAAGTGCAGCCCGGCCTCCTCGCGGGCGCGGGCGAGTCGGGCGCCGAGGCCGGACTGGCGGCCGGAAATTTCCAAGTCGGAGGCGCCGATCTGCCGCGCGACGCGCACCGCCTCACGGTAGTCGCGATCGCCGATCTCGCGCTGCAGGGCTTGGGCGACGTTGGAGCTCTGTTCGAGCACGGTGCGCAAAGATCCCGAGAACCAGCGGTCGATCGCGCCCTGGAGCAGCTCGCTGGCGTAGAAAAAGAGGAGCAGCACGGGAACGAGCGACAGCCCGATGTAGGTTGCGACCAGCTTGCTCTTGAAGCGTGCCCCGAGCGCCCGCTGGCGGCGCTCGAGCCAGAGCTTGAAGAGGTTGCGCGCCAGGACGAACAGGATCACCAGGATGAGCAGCGCATTGGCGTTGCGCAGCACGAAGAGCAGGACCTTGTTGGTGACCAGCACCGACGGCAGGTCGCGGCCGCGCTGGATCAGGTAGTAGATGACGGTGAGGACCACCAGCACGACGACGAGCGCGCCGGCGATGTAGCGCGAATCCTTGCGCCGTCGCTGGAAGCTCTCGCGGAAGTCCACGCCGCGCGCCCTCAGGGTTCCGCGACGCGGATCCGGACCTTGTTCGACTCGACCCAGGGTGTCGAGCGCTGATAGGGGATGAAGCCGAGAATGGAGCTCGGGCCGAGATCGACGCGGACGCGCACCAGGTAGCGCGTGCGATCCTGCGGCGCCTCCACGGTGAAGGCCGGGAAGGGCGCGAACTGCGTCATGGCGCGTTCGAGCTCCGCCGCGTCGCGCAGCATGCGACTGCCGATGAGTCGACCGTCGTGCTTGGTGTTGAGCAAATACTCCTGGGTGACCGCGTTGAACATCGCCACCACCTCGAGCCGGCTCGCCTCGACGCCGCGGTCCCACCAGTGCTTGCGGTCGCGCATGAGCTCGAGCTCGTAGACGAATCCGGTGGGGAGGCCCGAGGCGATGCGCTCGCGAGTCTCGGCGGTGAGGCCGCCGCTGAGCTCGAAGCCGACCAGGATCTGACTACCGGAGGCGGCGATCGACAGCCGGTCGATGTTCGGCTCCTCGGGCGCAGCGACGAGCAGGCCGAGCAGCATCCAGCGCGAGAGGATCGTCATTCGCGGGCAATCTACCACCCGCTGACCGCGCCTCACATCGTCTAGACTGGTCGTCGCATGAGGCCGCCCGAGAGCGATCGTCCGCCCGTCGTCCGCCAGCTCGCCGGCAACCGGCGGGCGGCGCACGAGTACATCGTTCACGATCGCTACGAGGCCGGCATTGCGCTCACTGGGACGGAAGTGAAATCGGCGCGCCAGGGGGCGATCCAGCTCAAGGACGCCTTCGTCACCTTCCGGGGAGGCGAAGCCTTCCTGGTCGGCGCGCACATCAGTCCCTACCTGCAGGGCGGACGGGACAACCATCCGCCGGAGCGCGAGCGGAAGCTCCTGCTCTCGCGCCGCGAGATCGACAAGCTCGCCGGACGGGTCGGCGCGAAGGGGTTCACCGTCGTCCCTCTGGCGGTCTACCTCCGCGGTGACCGGATCAAGGTGGAGATCGCGCTGGTGCAGGGCAAGCAGCTGTTCGACAAACGCGAGGCGGAACGCCGCCGCGAGCTGGATCGCGAGGCGGCCGCCGCCAAGAGCGGCGAGCGCTGGTGAGGGTCGGCGCCTTTCTCTAGGATCGGCCCGTGCCCGAGCCGACGTCCCCGACCTCGCCACCTTGCTCCGGGAGCACACCGTGGTCCGTCGGCTCGGGAGCAGCGGTCGCCATCGTTCTACTGGGCACGCTCCTGCGCTTCGGTCTGGCCTGGGTCAATCCACCGGGCAATACGTTCGACGATCACCTCGAACCGATCGCGCGGCTGGCCACGGATCTGCGCCGCCTGGCGCCGGACGAATGCTGGCAGTGCTACCAGCCGCCGGCCTACTACCTCGCGGCCGCCGGAACCCTGCGCTGGCTCGGCGGGCTCGGCGTCGAACCCCGGCACGCCTGGAAAGGCGTGCAAGGGCTCGGCGCCGCGGCGTCGAGCGTCTCGCTGGCTCTGATCGGGCTGCTGCTCGCAAGGCTCCCGGGCGCGACTACCCTGCCGCGGCTCGGCGCTCTCGCCCTGCTCGCGATCCTGCCCCGCGACCTCTACGCGGCCGCCGCGATCGGCAACGACAGTTGGCTCGAGATGGCCGTGTCGATCGCCGCGCTCGGATTCGCGCTCTTCTGGGAAGGCCGGCGGTCGCGGACCGGCCTCGCGCTGCTCGTCGTCGGCGTCGTCCTGGCGGCCTGGACCAAGCAGAGCGGGCTGGTGACTCTGATCCTGCTGGGCCTCGCCTGGTTCCGCCCGCGAGCGACTCGGGCCGCGCGCTGGCTGCTCGTGGCCGCCACCCTTCTGGCGCTGGGCGACGAGGCTTGGCGGACGGCGCAGAGCGGTGTCCTGCTGGTGAGCAACCAGCACTTCGACTACCGGGCCCGGAGCGAACGCCAACCACCGGGCCGGGTCGAGGCCGAGACCTTCCTGACCTTCCGGATCGGGGAGTTGATGCGCCGGCCGACGCTCGCCGGGACGACGGTGGATTCGTTCTGGACGCAGATCTTCGGCCGCTTCTGGTTCGATTACGAGCCGCGCTTCCTGCCGCCGACGCCGGCGATGCACGGGCTCGCGCGGGCGCTCTACGCGCTCGGCCTGGGGGCTCTCGCGGCGCTGGTCGCCGGCAGCCTGTGGATCGTCCGCCGGGGAACACTCTGGGAGCGCGGCGTGCTGCTGCTGCTCCCGGCGTTCCTCGGCGCGGCGATGCTCCAGACTCTCCGGTTTCCGCACTTCTCGTCGATGAAGGCGGTCTTCGTCCTGCCCGCGGCCTGCGCGATGGTGTTCGCGACCGCCCGCGGACTGCAGCTCCTCGCCGGGCGGCCGATCGCAGGTGTGATCCTCCGCGGATTCCTGGGCGCGGCGCTCGTGGTCGGACTGCTGCACTGGGGAGCCGCCGTGGCGGGCAACCGGGCGGCGATCGTCGCGCCCACCTCGTCGCCGCTGTGGAATCTGCCGGCGGTGCCGCCGGCCCGTTAGAGCAGCGCCGACGCCGCGCGACGCCCTCCGCGGCCCCGGCCGGGCGCCGGCGAGCCGCGCGGCAGGTGTTAGAGTCTCCCGCCCGATGGATGCGATCGTCGTTCGCGGCGCCCGCGAGCACAACCTCAAGAACCTGCATCTCGAGATTCCGCGCAATCGCCTGGTGGTGGTGACCGGCGTCTCGGGTTCCGGCAAGTCGTCGCTCGCTTTCGACACCCTCTTCGCGGAGGGGCAGCGACGCTACGTCGAGTCGCTCTCCGCCTACGCCCGTCAGTTCCTTCCCCAGGTCGAGAAACCGGATGTCGACTCGATCGACGGGCTGTCGCCTGCCATCTCGATCGAGCAGAAGTCGGTGTCCAAGAACCCGCGCTCGACGGTCGGCACGGTCACCGAGATCCACGACTACCTGCGCCTGCTCTTCGCCTCGATCGGCGTTCCGCACTGCCCGTCGTGCGGCGCCGAGATCCGGCCGCAGACCGTCCAGCAGATGGTGGACCGAATGGCGCAGCTGCCGGAGGGGACGCGGCTGCTGCTCTACGCTCCCTACGTCCGCGGCAAGAAGGGGGAGTACAAGAAGCAGCTCGCCGAGATGGCCCGCCAGGGTTTCGTGCGGGCGCGGGTCGACGGTCAGGTGATCGACCTCTCGCGCGACGTGCCAGCTCTCGACAAGCAGAAGAAGCACTCGATCGACGTGCTGGTCGACCGCCTGGTGGTCAAGCCGGGGATCGAGAAGCGGCTCTCCGACTCTCTCGAGACGGCGCTGAAAGTGGGCGGCGGGTTGGTGATCGCGGCGCCCGAGGGGCTGCCCGAGGAGACGCTGTCGCAGAACTTCGCCTGCTCGACCTGCGGCACGAGCCTGGCGGAGATCACGCCCCGGCTCTTCTCCTTCAACAGCCCCTACGGCGCCTGTCCGACCTGTTCCGGTCTGGGCTCCCTCATGGGCGTCGACCCCGAGAAGGTCGTGCTCGATCCGACGCGATCGATCGACGCCGGCGCCCTGGCGCTCTTCCAGCCGGGATCCAAGTCCTGGCGCCTGAGGATGATCGAGACGCTCGCCAAGGCGATGCAGTTCTCGCTGCGCACCCCCTGGAAGCGCCTACCGGCCAAGGCCCGGCAGGTCATCCTGGAGGGCAGCGGCGAGCAGGAGCTCGAGTTCGAGTTCAAGGGCAGGAAGTCGAGCTACCGCTGGGAGGGACGCTACGAGGGCATCCTGCCGATGCTCGAGCGGCGTTATCGCGAAACCGATTCGTCGCTGATCCGCGGCGAGATCGAGAAGTACATGTCGGTTCACACCTGTCCCGCCTGTCACGGACGCCGCCTGAAGCCCGAAGCGCTCGCGGTGCGCGTCGCGGGGCGCGCGATCGACGAGCTCGCGACCTTGCCGGTGGCCGAGCTCCGACACTTGCTGCCGACGCTCGAGCTGGGGGAACGCGCCCGCGGCATCGCCGCGAAGGTCCTGCAGGAGATCTCCGACCGTCTGCGCTTCCTCGACGACGTGGGCGTGGGTTACCTCTCGCTCGATCGCTCCTCCGCGACGCTCTCGGGCGGCGAGAGCCAGCGCATCCGACTGGCGACGCAGATCGGTTCGAAGCTGATGGGTGTCCTCTACGTGCTCGACGAGCCGTCGATCGGCCTGCACCAGCGGGACAACCAGCGGCTGATCGCCACTCTCGTGGGGATGCGCGACCTGGGCAATACGGTGCTGGTCGTCGAGCACGACGAGGACACGATCCGCGCCGCCGACTGGGTGCTCGACCTCGGTCCGGGAGCGGGGATCCACGGCGGCGAGCTGGTCGCTGCGGGGACTCCCGCGGCGATCGCTGCGGCGCCGCACTCGCTCACCGGCAAGTACCTGCGCGGCGAGCTCGCCGTCCCGGTGCCGGGAAGCCGGCGCGCGGGCAGCGGACGGCGCCTCACGATCGAGAAGGCGCGCCACAACAACCTGCGTGGCATCGACGTCGACTTTCCGCTCGGCTGTTTCGTCGTGGTGACCGGGGTCTCGGGATCGGGCAAGAGCAGCCTGGTCTCCGACATCCTGCACCGCGCGCTCGCGCGGCACTTCTACGAGGCCTCGGAACGGCCGGGCGATCACGAACGGCTGGTCGGCGTGGAGAACCTGGACAAGGTGATCGCCATCGACCAGAGTCCGATCGGCCGGACGCCGCGCTCCAATCCGGCGACCTACACCAACGTCTTCGGCCACATCCGCTCACTGATGGCGATGACTCCGGAGGCCCGCGCGCGCGGTTACAAGGCGGGCCGATTCAGCTTCAACGTGGCCGGCGGCCGCTGCGAGGCCTGCGGCGGCGACGGCCAGATCAAGATCGAGATGCACTTCCTGCCGGACATCTACGTCACCTGCGAGGTGTGCGGCGGCAAGCGCTACGACCGCGAGACCCTCGCGGTGCGCTACAAGGGGTTGAGCATCGCGGACATCCTCGACCTCACGGTAGAGCAGGCGCGCGACGTCTTCCGCAACATCCCGGCGATCGATCGCATCTTGTCGACCCTCGACGACGTCGGCCTGGGCTACATCCATCTCGGGCAGTCGGCGACCACCCTCTCCGGCGGCGAGGCGCAACGGGTCAAGCTGGCGACCGAGCTCTGCAAGCGGGCGACCGGGCGGACGCTCTACCTGCTCGACGAGCCGACGACGGGGCTGCACTTCGACGACGTGCGCAAGCTCCTCCACCTGTTGCACCGGCTGGTCGACCTGGGCAACACGGTGATCGTGGTCGAGCACAACTTGGACGTCATCAAGACCGCGGACTGGGTGATCGACCTCGGCCCGGACGGCGGCGCGGCCGGGGGGCAGCTCGTCGCCTGCGGCACGCCGGAGCTGGTGGCCGGCGCCAAGGCCAGCTACACCGGACGATTCCTCTCCCGCGCACTCGCCGGCGCGGCGCTCGGCGACTGAGCGCCCCGGATCCCGGGCGGCATAGAATGCCGCCGCTCATTCGAAGGAGCCGAGCCACGTGACGCACGCCCCGGAGCTGGAGCTCATCCGGCGGGTCACCGATCGCCTGGTGGCCAGCCTCGATTTTCGCGACGCCCTGAAGACGCTGATCGAGGGGGCGACGGAGCTCCTCCGGGTCGAGCGCGGGTCGATTCTGCTGCTCGACCCCGCCACCCGCGAGCTGCACATCGAAGTGGCGATCGGCATCGATCCTCAGGTGGTGGCGAGCACGCGGATCGCCTTCGGTCACGGGGTAGCCGGCACGGTCGCGGCGACCGGTCAGCCGATCGTGACCGGCGACATCCGCCGCGTCGCGAGCTGGTCGCCCAGCACGCGGCAGCGCGAGGACTACGCCGACCTCTCGGCGCTCTGCGTGCCGCTGACCCTGCACGGCCAAGTGCTCGGCGTGATGAACTTCAATCACAAGCGAGACCGCAGCCCCTTCGGCGAGGTCGATCTCGAATTCGCCCTGCTGATCGCCAACCAGGCGGCGGTGGTGCTGTGGAGCGCGAACCTGCATCGCGAGTTCCTCGCCAAACAGGTGCTCGACCACGAGCTCTCGATCGCGCGATCGATCCAGCAGCGGCTGCTGCCGCAAGAGGTGCCGACGCTCGCCGGCTGCCGCCTCTTCGCCCGCCAGTTGATGTGCCTGGAAGTGGGCGGCGACTACTACGACTTCGTGCCGGTCGACTCCCAGCAAGTGGCGATCGCCATCGGCGACGCCGCCGGCCACGGCGTCGGGTCGGCGCTGGTCGCCGCCGAGGTGCGGGCGACGGTGCGCGAGTGCCTGGCGCGCGGCGACGGGCTGAGCGAGACCCTGGCGCGGGTGAGCGATCGCCTGCACTCGGACACCGCGGCGGGCATGTACATGACGCTGCTCCTCGGCATGCTCGACCCGGAGACCCGCTGTTTCGAGTTCGTCACCACCGGGCACCACATGCCGGTGCTGCTGCGCGACGGCAAGGCGTCGCAGCTCCAGGCCGTGGGCGCCAACCTGCCGCTCGGCATCCGGCGCGGCCAGTCGTTCACGCCCGAATGGCCCCTCGGACTGCGTGCCGGCGATGCGCTGCTGCTCTATACCGACGGAATCTGGGAGGCCGCCGACGCGCGCGGCCGGCGCTTCGGCGACGAGGGCATCGCGCGCAGCCTGGAGAGCGCTCAGGACCGCGAGGGCGGCGAGATGATCGATGCGTTGTTCGCAGCGGTCGCCGGGCACGTCGACGGCGCGAGGCTCGAGGACGACTGCACCGTGGTGCTGCTGCGCGTCGACTGATCGCCGGGCGTACAATTTCCGCGATGGCGAACGGCCCGACATTCGCCGACCGACGACGTCTCCTGCAGCTCGAGACGCTCTACGATCTCGCGCTCAAGCTCTATGCCGAGCGCGGCGAGCAGGAGCTGCTCGACGAGCTGCTCGAGCGTGTCTGCGCGGTGCTCGATCCGGCGGTCGCGGTGGTGATCACCCGTGAGCCGACCGCCGGCGGGCGGGCCCTGGCGGTGGTCGGTTGGCCGCACCAGCGCCCGGCCGGAGTCGACCTCCTGGCGACGCCGCTCTGGCGCGAGCTCCTCGCTGCCGGTCAGACCCTGACCCGACGCGACGGGGAGCTCGCCGGGGTGTCCTACCGCGAGCTCGTGGCGACGCCGCTCGCCTATCGCGGGGTCTACCTCGGCTACATCGCGCTGCTCGACAAGGAGGCTCGCGGCGGGGCGGAGGCGGGCTTCAGCGGCGAAGACCGGCGCTTCCTCGAGTCGGTCGCAGCGCTGGCGGGCGTGGCGATCGACGGGGCCCGCCAGGTGGAGCGCCTGGAGACCCAGCGCGAGCGACTGGCCGAGGAGAACAAGGTGTTGCGCGGTCAGCTCGCCGGGGAGGCCGGCGGTCAGGGAATCGTCGCCGCCTCGCCGCCGATGCGACGCGTCCTCGAGCTGGTCGAGCGGGTGGCACCGCGCGGCGTCAACGTCCTGGTGCGCGGTGAGAGCGGAACCGGCAAGGAGCTGATCGCCAAGCTGTTGCACCACCACTCGGGACGCGGCGGACCCCTGGTCGCCATCAACTGCGGTGCGCTCCCGGAGTCGCTGCTCGAGAGCGAGCTGTTCGGTATCGAGGGCGGCGTCGCGACCGGCGTCTCGGCGCGGCGCGGCAAGTTCGAGCTGGCCGACGGCGGCACGCTCTTCCTCGACGAAATCGGCGACATGACGCCGGCGCTGCAGGTGAAGCTGCTGCGCGCGCTCCAGGAACGCGAGATCCTGCGGGTGGGCGGCGAACGGTCGATCCGCATCGACGTGCGCCTCGTCGGAGCGACCCACCGCAGCCTCGAGGACCTGGTTCGCGACGGCAGCTTCCGCGAGGACCTCTATTACCGGATCAAGGGAGTGGAGCTCGACCTGCCACCGCTGCGCGAGCGCCGGGAGGACATTCCGCTCCTCGTCCGGCACTTTCTCGAGCAGTTCGGGCGCCGCGAGGGGATCCCCGCGCCCACCCTCGCCAAGGACGCGCTGGCGCTCCTGCTCGAGCACGACTATCCGGGCAACGTCCGCGAACTGCAGAACCTGATCGAGGGCGGAGCGGCGCTCGCCGAGGGCGTCATCGACGCCTCGCTGTTGCGCTCGCTGATGGGTCCGACGGCAAAGAGCGGCGGTCCGGAGGCGCTCGACCTCGACACCGTCGAGCGTCGCCACATCCAGCGCGTGCTGCAGCTCGTCAAGGGCAATAAGAGCGCCGCCGCCAAAGTACTCGGCCTCGATCGGCGGACGCTGCTGCGCAAGGGCTTCTGAAGTCCGAGGTCGGTCCACCTCCTCGCGCTATCCGGCGCGACTATTTGCCCATGGCGAGACATTTTGGCCCAAGTTCAGAAAACTGCTATCGCTCGGGCCGTTTCAGCTTGGAATCAACGGCAGCGCTCGCCGGGATGCGGCAAAATGTCGCGCATGGACCTTCGCAAGGGCGTCGCACCCGAGGGCGGCTGTTTGAAGTAAATCGTTTGGAATTCTCGACTTAGAGCTCCGCAACGGAGCCTCCCGGCGAACTGGCAGCGAGGTTGCCTTAGGTGTAGGTAGCCAAGGAGAGGCCTATGCTACAGTCCGCTGCCAGTTCAGTCCCGACTCGCGCCTTGCCGATCGAATGGATCGCCGGAACCGCCTCCCTCGGATGCGTCGCTTGGCTGCTCACGGCGGACCGCATCCCACCCGTGCTGGTCTACCTCGTCCAGCTCTTCCTCGCATTTTGACCACCTGGCGCGAAAACCGCTGATGCCCGGAAGGACCCGGTTGCGGGAGGTCAAGCTCACGCTCCCGATGGCTCCCGACATGGAGGTCGTGGCGAGCCAGGCGGCGAGCGCTCTCGCGGCCTTCATCGGCATGAGTCCGGACCGGGTCGACGAGGTCCGGCTGGCGGTGGTCGAAGCCTGCATCAACGCCTTCGAGCACAGTCACTCGGCGGATCACCGGGTGGACGTCACGTTCTGCCTGCTGGGAGACAAGGAACCGGACTGCCTGGAGATCCGGGTCCACGACCAGGGAGTCGGATTCTCGCCCGCGGACGTCGAAGAGCCACGAATCGAAGCTAAGCTCAAGAGCGGTCGCAAACGCGGCTGGGGCCTTAAGATAATCCAGGGCCTGATGGACGAGGTGAGCATCCTCTCCGGGTCGCAGGGAACCACCGTCGTCATGAGCAAGGCACGCTGAGGAAGGGACGGCCAACGATGACCGAAGCGCTCAAATTGACCATCGATCGCCGCGTCGGCCTCGCCGTGATCCAGACCGAGGGCTACATCAACAACCAGGGCGGCGAGGAGATCGCGCGGGCCGCCTACGAGCTGCTCGACGCCGGCTACCGCAATCTGCTGCTCGACCTGACCGGGACCAAGATCATCAATTCGATCGGCATCTCGATCCTGATCGAGATCATCGAGAAGATGATCGAGGTCGATGGCAAGCTCGCCTTCTGCGCCCTGACTCCGACCATCGAGAAGACCTTCCACATCATGGGACTCGCTCAGTACGCCACGATCTACGCGGACCAGACTGCGGCGCTGAGTCAGCACGGTTCGTGACCTCGGCGGGGAGCGGCTCCTGGATCGTCGAGGCGAGCGCCGACTTGGCTCGGCTGGCACGCGGCGAAACCGAGGGCCGGCGCCTGGCCGAAGAGCTGCTGCGCCTCCTCGCGCTGGCGAGCGGCGGGCCGGCGGCGCTCTACCTGCGCTCCGATCGCGGCTTCCGCCGCGAGCTCGCGACCCGCGACGCGACGTTCGCGGAGCAACTTCCGGGGCCCCCCGCGGATTCCTCCGACGTGCTGACTTTCGGCGGCGGCTTCCTGCACTGGACGCCGGCGTCGCCCGAGAGCCGGTCCGACCTCGCCGCGCTGCTGGTCGCGGTGACCGCCGCGGCGCGTGAGCTGTCCCTCCTCGAGCAGCTGAAGCGTCGCGACTTCGAGGCCAAGACGCGCGGCGTTCAGCTCGAAGCGCTCTACGACGTCGGCTTGGCGATCGCCGGCACGCTCGATTTCGAGAAGCTCTGCGAGGAGATCCTGATGCGCTCCGTCTCGCTCCTCGATGCGCGACGCGGCGCGCTCTACCTGCGGCGTGGCTCGCGCATGGAGCTCGATCGCGCGTTCGGGGGGCCGGCCGAGCCGCTGCTCGATCCGCAGTCGACGGAGGTCCGCGCGCTGCTCTCGGGCGAGGCGCGACCGAACTGCTGCGCGTTGCCCGGAGCGCAGCACCTCCTCGGCGTGCCGGTGGAGAGCGACGGGATCGCCAAGGGGATCCTGGTGGTCGGCGACAAGGAGAGCCGGCGGGGCGTCGGGCCGTTCCCCGAGTCCGACCGGCGAACGCTCGAGCTGCTGGCCAATCAGGCGGCGATCGCGCTCGAGAACGCGGAGCTCCACCGCCAATCCCTGGAGAAAGAACGCCTCGAGCGCGAGATCGAGCTCGCCTCGGAGATTCAGCGCCAGATCCTGCCCAAAGGGCTGCCCAGCGTCGCCGGCTGGGAGCTGGTGGGGTGGAATCGTCCCGCGCGCCACATCGGCGGCGACTACTACGACCTGTTCCGCCCGCAGGACGAGACCACGCGGCTTGCGGTGGTGGTGGGCGACGTCTCCGGGAAGGGTGTCCCGGCGGCCTTGCTGGTGTCCACGCTGCACTCTGCGCTTCGCCTGCTGGTCGAACGGATGTCGGTCTGCCCCGATCTGCTCTCGCGGCTCAACCAGCACATCCTGGAGTCGAGCGCGCCCAACAAGTTCATCACGCTGTTCCTGGGCGAGCTCGACCCGGCGAATGGCGAGCTGACTTACCTCAACGCGGGGCACAATCCTGGCCTGGTAGTGCGCGCTGGCGGAGGGATCGAACAGCTCGGGCCCGGCGGACTGCCCCTCGGCCTGATGCCCGGCGCGAGCTTTCGCGCCGAGCGCCTGACGCTCGCGCCGGGCGACCTGCTCTGCCTCTACAGCGACGGGATCACCGAGGCGACGGCGCCCTCGGACGAGGAGTTCGGCGCCGACCGGCTGGCGCTCCTGCTGGGCGAGAGTCGAGAGCGCTCGGTGGTCGACATCCTGGCCGAGATCGACCGCGCGACCACCGCCTTCGCCGCCGGCTCCCCGCAAGGCGACGACCAGACCGTGCTGCTCATCCGCCGCCGGCCATCCGGCGGATACGCCTAGAATCTAGATCCGTCCCTCGGGCGAAGGGGTGAGCTCACCGGCGGCCAGCACCCGCAGCGCCGGGGCGCTCGCGGCGCCGAGGCCGCCGCCGGCGGACCAGACCACCAGGTCGCGGCCGATGCCGTCGATCGCCGAGAAGAGATCGAGCAGCTTGCCCTTCCAGTAGAGCGGCGGCAGGGCGACGCCCAGGTCGCCGCCTTCGCCGATCTTGCGCACGCTGCGCGCCAGGGCGCGGAACGGCAGGCCGGGAGCCTCGATGCAGCGCAGGTACTCGATCGATCCGATGCGCAGGCCTCCCGGCGAGCGCGCCAGCAGCTCCACCTCGCCGACGTCGCCGGAAGGCAGGCAGGGATGGAGGGGATAGGCGTCGTCGCTCGCCAGGCTGCAGCCGGTGGTCAGCCGGCCGCAGCGCGCCCCGAGCTCCAGGTCGAGCGCGGCCTCACGGCAGTCCCCGCTCACCACCAGGTCGCGGCTGCGCTTGGGAATCCCGTCGAGATCGATGGGCAGCGCGAGGCCGCCGTCGAGCGGCCGGTCGGTGAGGTTCAGGGCTTTCGCGAGCTGGCGCCGCTCGGCGGGATCGGCCAGGGGGCCGACACCGGCGACGAAGCGCCGGCCGGAGAAGACCAGGCGCACGAACGTCTCCACCAGCACGGCCGTCACCTCCGGAGCGAGGACCGCCGCGCCGTCCGGCGCCGGCCCCGGTTCGCTCACCTCGCTCGCCTCGCGCTGCCGGGCGCGGCCGATCACCTCGTCGAGGTCGAGGGCGGAGAGCGAGCGGCTGGCGCCGGCCGCGAAGCCGGATCCGGGCCGCCTCCCGGTGCGCGCTTCGAGCGTCGCGTCGGTCAGCTCGATCGTCCGAGTGGCGCGACCGCTGACCGCGACCGCGAGGCGCTGGATTCCCCAGCTGAAACGCAGGGTCGCTCGCCGGTCGGCGAGCCGCTGCAGTCGTTGCTGGGCGGTGGCGGGCTGCAGCGCGACGATCTCCGGATCGCACCAGACCGGGGAGCGGGTGTCGAGCGCCGGCTCCGGCGAGCCGGCGGGGAACTCCCAGTCGGGGGAGGGCGGCGCGAGCCGTGCCGAGGCGAGCGCTTGGCGTAGCGTCGTCTGCAGCTCGCCCACCTCCGCGGACTCGGCGCGCGCGCAGCCGGTTCGTCCCCCTTCGCGGACGCGCAGAACGACCGATCGGGCCGGCGCGGCTTCGGCGCGCCGCGTCCGGGCGCTCTCCACCACGTGTCCGCGCGCCGTCTCGATCCAGGTGACGATCGTGGCGTCGGCCGGCGAGAGGCGCAGGATCCGCTCGCACCGCTCGGCGAGCGCTTCCAAGGGCAGAGAGACCACGGAGCTCACCACGGCATCTTAGCAATCGCGCGGCGGGCCATGGCTTGAAGTTTGCAGCCTTGGGCGGCCAGAATGGTCAGCGTCGTGACCCGCTCGCCGATCCACAGATTCCGTGCCTTCGCGGCGAGGACGCTCGCGATCGGCCTTCTCTGCTACCTTTCTGGCATGGCGGTCGGCGCCCAGGAAGCGGTGCAGGATTCGCGCCGGCTGCGCATGGTCGACGCGCAGATCGAGGCGCGTGGCGTCCGCGACGGCCGAGTGCTCGGCGCGATGCGCGACGTACCGCGTCACCTCTTCGTGCCCGAGAGGGTGCGGGACCAGGCGTACGAGGACTATCCGTTGCCGATCGGCGCGCAGCAGACCATCTCGCAGCCCTACATCGTCGCCTTGATGACCTCGCTGCTCGAGCTCGAGGGCGGCGAGAAGGTGCTCGAGATCGGGACCGGATCGGGCTACCAAGCCGCGGTGCTCTCCCGGCTCGCGGGCGAGGTCTACACCGTGGAGATCCTCGAGCCGCTGGCGCTCACCGCGCAGAAGACGATCGGCGAACTGGGCTACGGCAACATCCACTTCCGGGTCGGCGACGGCTACGCCGGATGGCCGGAAGCGGCGCCCTTCGACGGCATTCTGGTGACCGCCGCGCCGGAGAAGATCCCGCAGCCGCTGCTCGACCAGCTCAAGGTCGGCGGCAAGATGGTCATTCCGGTGGGTTCGTTCTTCCAGGATCTCCTGGTGTTGACCAAGACGGCGACCGGCGTGGAGAAGCGCAACGTCATCCCCGTTCGCTTCGTGCCGATGACCGGCGAAGCGCAGAAACCGACGCCCTAGCCCCTGGCCGACGCACCGAGCGGCTGCCGCCTGGCGCGGCAAGTTGACGTCTCAGAGCGCCCGGACCTCCCGCGCGGCGCGGGCCAGGAACCGCCCGGCACCCGGTCGGCCGCAGAACCGGCCGCCCTCGACGATCACCTGGCCGCGACTGAGCACGGTGGCCGGCAAGCCCACCAGCTTCCAGCCTTCGTAGGTGCAGTAGTCGACCCGGCTGTGATGCGTGGCGACCGAGAGCGTCGACTCGCGGTCAGGGTCCCAGATCACCAGGTCGGCGTCGCTGCCGACCGCGATCGCCCCCTTCCGCGGATAGAGCCCGAAGATGCGCGCGGGGGCCGTCGAGATCACGTCGACGAAACGGGAGGGCGAGATCTTCCCCGGTCGCACGCCCAGGCTCCAGAGCAGAGCGAGCCGGGTCTCGATGCCTGGCGCGCCGTTCGGGATGCGCGAGAAGTCCCCTGCGCCGAGCTCCTTGTCGGCGAGCGAGAAAGGGCAGTGGTCGGTGGCGACCGTATCGATCGTGCCGTTGGCGAGACCTCGCCAGAGCGGCTCCTGCGACGTGCGCGTGCGCAGCGGCGGGCTCATCACGTAGCGCGCGCCGGCGAAGTGGGGTTGGTCGTAGAGCTCGTCGGAGAGGCAGAGGTACTGTGGGCACGTCTCGGCTTCGATCCGGACGCCGCGGGCGCGAGCGCGCTCGACCTCCTCCAAGGCCTCGGCCGAGGAGAGATGCACGATGAACACCGGTGCGTCGGCGATCTCGGCGAGCGCCGCGGCGCGATGGACCGCCTCCGCTTCGGCGCGCGCCGGACGGGTGCGCGCGTGCTCGCACGGCGCGGTTCGCCCGGCGGCGAGCGCACGCTCGACCAGCACCTGGATGACATGGCCGTTCTCGGCATGCAGGCAGACGAGCCCGCCGTTCTCGCGAGCGCGCAGGAGCACCCGGAAGATCGCGCCGTCGTCGAGCATCAACCGCCCGGGGTAGGCCATGAACAGCTTGAACGAGGGCACGCCCGCTCGTACCATCGCGTCGAGCTCGGGCTCGATACCGGGCGAGAGGTCGCAGACGATCATGTGGAAGCCGTAGTCGATGACCGCGCGATCGCGCGCTTTGCCGTGCCAGGTCTCGAGCGCCTCGCCGAGCGAGCGGCCGTGCGCCTGGGTGGCGTAGTCGATCACCGTCGTGGTGCCGCCGACCGCCGCGGCGATGGTGCCCGACGCGAAGTCGTCGGCCGAGCTGACCCAGTCGTCGAGCGGCATGTCGAGGTGGGTGTGGGCGTCGACTCCGCCGGGCAGGATCAGCTTGCCGGACGCGTCGAGCACGAGATCGACGTCGCCGGCGACCGGCTCGCCGATGGCGGCGATCGTCTCGCCGTCGATCCACAGGTCGGCACGCCGCGTTCCCTCCGCGGTGACGATCGTGCCGTTCTCGATCCGAGTTCGCACCGGCCCCTCGGAAGGTCATTATAGGTGCCCGCGTCGGCGGGCGGGCACCCCTCGGGTGGGGTTCTCTATACTGGCAGGGTGCGCACGATCGCCTTCACCCTCAATGGCGTCGAGCGACGACACGAGATCGCCGACGGCGAGTCGCTGCTCGAGGTCCTGCGCGACCGTTGCGGCATCGTCTCGACCAAGGACGCCTGTGCGCCCCAGGCGCAGTGTGGCTGCTGCCTGGCGCTGGTCGACGGCAACCCGAAGACCACCTGCGCGGTCGACGCCGCCAAGGCCGATGGCGCCGAGATCCTGACCTGGGAAGGGGTCTCGCCGGCGGAGCGCGAGCTCTTCGGACGTGCTTTCGCCGCCGCCGCCGGCGTCCAGTGCGGCTTCTGCACCCCCGGTTTCGCGCTGCGCGCCAAGTGGCTGCTCGACAAGCATCCCGACCCGACTCGCGCCGAGATCGCGAAGGCGATCAACGGCCACCTCTGCCGCTGCACCGGCTACGTCCGCATCCTCGACGCCATCGAGCTGGTGGCGCGCGCAAGACGGGGCGAAGCGATTCCCGAGCCCGGCGCGGACGGCCGCGTCGGCCAGCCGCTCGCCCGCCTCGCGGCCGCCGAGCAGACGGTCGGTGCCCGCCTCTACGCCGGGGACTGGACCGCGCCCGGCATGCTCCACGGCGCGGTGACTCTCGCCGCGCACGCGCGGGCCCGCGTCCTGGCGATCGACACCTCGGCGGCCACCGCGCTGCCCGGCGTCGAGCGCGTGCTGACCGCGGCCGACGTGCCAGGGGACCGTTGGGTCGGACTGCTCTACGCCGACTGGCCGGTCTTCGTCGCGCCGGGCGAGGAGGTCCGCTGCGCCGGCGACGTGCTGGCGGCGGTCGCCGCGGTCGACGCCCGCACGGCGCGCGCGGCGGCGGCGCTGGTGCAGGTCCACTACGAGCCGCTGCCGCCGGTCACCGATCCGGAGGCCGCCCTCGCGGTGGACGCGCCGCGGGTGAATCCGCGCCACGAGAACCTCCTGCAGCGTTCGACCATCCGCCGCGGCGACGCCGGCGCGGCGCTCGCCGCGAGCGCCCACGTCGTCTCCGGCACCTGGCGCACCCAGCGCATCGAGCACCTCTTTCTCGAGCCAGAGAGCGCTTTCGCCGAGCTGCTCCCCGACGGGCGCCTTCACTTGGTGAGCCAGGGCCAGGGCATCTTCGACGACCGGCGCCAGGTGGCGAGCGTGCTCGGCGTCCCGCGCGACCAGGTCTACGTCGAGCTGGCGCCCAACGGCGGCGCCTTCGGCGGCAAGGAGGACATGTCGATCCAGGCGCAGACCGCGCTGCTCGCCTGGCGGACCGGCCGCCCGGTGCGGCTGACGCTCTCGCGCGAGGAGTCGGTGCGGATGCACCCCAAGCGGCATCCGATCCGCATGGACTACACCGTGGGCTGCGACGCCGAGGGGCGGCTGACCGCGGTCAAGGCGCACATGATCGGAGACAGCGGCGCCTACGCTTCGGTCGGCGGCAAGGTGCTCGAGCGCGCCGCCGGTCACGCCTGCGGCCCCTACAAGGTGCCCGCCGTCGAAATCGAGTCGCTCGCCGTCTACACCAACAACCCGCCCTGCGGCGCCATGCGCGGCTTCGGCGCCAACCAGGCGCACTTCGCGATGGAGGGGGCGCTCGACCTGCTGGCCGAGAAGGCGGGCCTGGATCCCTTCGAGATGCGGTGGAGGAACGCCGTCGAGGTCGGAGACGTCTTCACCACCGGGCAGGTCCTCGCGGCCTCGGTCGGCGTCAAGAAGACACTCGCCGCCGTGCGCGACGCCTACTACGAGGCGCGTCGTGCCGGTCGCGCCGTGGGCCTCGCCTGCGGCGTCAAGAACAGCGGCATCGGCAACGGCGTCCAGGAGTGGGGGAGGGCGCGGCTGGTCGTCGAGTCGGACGGCACGGTCTCGCTCTACAACGGCTACACCGAGATGGGACAGGGTCTGCTCACCGTCCTGGTGCAGTTCGCGGTCGAGGTGACCGGCCTCCCGGCGGCCTGCTTCCGCCCGCGAGTCGACTCGACCTTCGAGCTCGACTGCGGTCAAACCACCGGTTCGCGTGCGACCTTGTTCGGCGGCAACGCGGTGATCGCGGCCGGCCGGAAACTGCGCGCCGATCTCGACGCCGGCCGGACGTTGAGCGAGCTCGCCGGCCGGATCTACGAAGGTGACGTCGTCGTCGCCGACACCACCGCCCTCGGCGCTCCCGGTCCGATCAAGACCCACACCTCCTACGGCTTCGCGACACAGGTCGTGATCCTCGACGGCGACGGCCGCGTCGAGCGGGTGATCGCGGCGCACGACGTCGGCCGCGCGATCAACCCGGCGCTCTGCAGCGGCCAGATCGAGGGCGCCGTCCACATGGGGCTGGGTTACGCGTTGACCGAGGAGCTGCCCTGCGAGGCGGGGATCCCGGTCATCCACAAGCTGCGCGAGCTCGGCCCCCTGCGCGCCACCGACATGCCCGCGGTCGAGGTCGTCCTGGTCGAGGACCCGGAGCCGGCGGGGCCGTTCGGCGCCAAGGGGGTGGGCGAGATCGGCCTGGTGCCGACCGCGGCGGCGGTCGCCGCGGCGCTGGCGGCGTTCGACGGTGTGCGCCGCACGACGCTGCCGATGAAGGACTCGCCGGCGGCGCGCGCCATGTCGGTGGGAAAGATCCGGCGGGGCACCGCGGGTGGCGCGGGGAGCGACGCCGCGTGACCGCTGGCGGCGGGCTCGCCAACGCCCACACCCACATCTACTCCGCGCTGGCGCCCTACGGCATGCCGGCGCCGGCGCTGGCGCCCCAGAACTTCGTCCAGATCCTCGAGCGGGTCTGGTGGCGGCTCGATCGCGCCCTCGACGAGCGATCGCTCGCCGCGAGCGCCCGGCTCTACGCCGCCGAGTCGCTGCTCGCCGGGACGACCGCGCTGGTCGACCACCACGAGTCGCCAAACTTCATCGCCGGCTCGCTCGACGTGCTCGCCGACGCCTGCCAGGAGCTCGGGATCCATGCTCTCGTCGCCTACGGCGCGACCGAGCGCAACGGCGGGGAGCGGGAGGCCCGGCAGGGTCTCGCCGAGTGCCGCCGTTTCCTGCTCTCGAATCGCCGGCCGCTGGTGCGCGGCTGCGTCGCGCTGCACGCTTCGTTCACCGTCTCGGACGCGACGATCCGCGCCGCCGGCGAGCTCTGCCGCGAGCTGGGGACCTTCCTCCACGTCCACGTCGCCGAGGACGGCGCCGACGTGGCGGACGCGCGCGCGCGCGGTTACGCCGGACCCCTCGAGAGGCTCCACGAGCTGGGCGCGCTGCCGCCGGGCTCGATCCTCGCGCACGGCGTCTTTCTCGACGCCGAGCAGGTGAGGAAGGCCGACGGGTGGGGGTGCTGGCTGGTGCAGAACCCGCGTTCGAACCGGGGTAACCGGGTCGGCTATCCGCCGGCGCTCGCCGCGAGCGGCCACGTCGCGCTCGGCACCGACGGCTATCCGGCCGATCTCGGGGACGAGCTCGGGACGCTCCACGAGGTCGGCGCCGCCCAGGGGGAGTCGGCCGCCGCCCTGAACGCGCGCCTCTTCGGTAGCCAGCGGCTGGCGCGCGAGTTGTTCGGCGACGAGGCGGCCGTGGCGCCGCAGCCGGGGGATGCCGCCGCTTTCGTGGGCGCCGTCCGCGCGGCGCGCGCCGCGCGCACCGTGGTCGGCGGCCGGATCGTCGTCGAGCAGGGCTGCCTGCGGAGCGGCAACATCGAATCTCTGCGCGCCGCGGCGCGCGAGGAGGCGCCGCGACTCTGGCGCCGCATGAGCGAGGTGGACTCTTGAGACAGCTGGGCCTGGAAACCGACATCGTCGACCGTGACGTCTACGCCGGCACCGTCGCGCGCTGCCGCGCGACGCGCACGGTCCTGCCGACTTTCGCCGAGCTGGCCGACCCGGCACGGATTCCGGCGGCGACGCACGCCGCGCTCGCCGCGGTCGATCCGGACGCGCCCGATCCGCGCAATCTCTTCCGGGTGCACTGGTACAACGACGCCGCTCGTCGCGGCGTCGCGGCCGTGCCCGAGCACGTCGTCCTGCCGCGCTCGCTCACCGGCGTCGCCGCGCCGATCGTGGTGGCGCTGGGCGACCGCTTCCCGATGATCGCCGCCCACAAGGTGCTGGCGGCCTACGGATGCCTGGCGCCACGCCTGGTGACCGGTCAGTTCGATCCGAGCCGCCAGCGCGCGCTCTGGCCCTCGACCGGCAACTACTGCCGGGGCGGGGTCGCGATCTCGCGCATCCTCGGCTGCCACGGCGTGGCCATCCTGCCGGCGGGAATGAGCGCCGAGCGCTTCGCCTGGCTCGACCGCTGGGTGGCGGCGCCCGAGGACATCGTCCGGACACCCGGCTCGGAGAGCAACGTCAAGGAGATCTACGACGCCTGCGCCGAGCTCGCGCGCGATCCCGCCAACGTCGTCTTCAATCAGTTCTGCGAGTTCGGCAACTACCTGGCGCACTACTTGTGCACGGGGACCGCGCTCGCCCACGTCGTCGACGCCCTGCGCGAGACGCGGCCGGCGCTCGAACCCTTCGCTTTCGTGTCGGCGACCGGCTCGGCGGGGACGATCGCCGCCGGAGACTTCCTCAAGGGGCGTTTCGGCGCCCGGACGGTCGCCGTCGAGGCGCTGGAGTGCCCGACGCTGCTCTACAACGGCTTCGGCGAGCACAACATCCAGGGCATCGGCGACAAGCACGTGCCGCTGATCCACAACGTGATGGCGACCGACGCCGTGGCGGCGATCTCCGACCGCGCCACCGACGCGCTCGCCCTGCTGTTCAACCGCGAGACCGGGCGGCGCTACCTCGCCGAACGGCGCGGCGTGCCGGCCGAGGTCGTCGCGGCGCTGGCCTCGTTCGGCTTCTCCGGCATCTGCAACCTGCTCGCCGCGATCAAGACCGCACGGTACTTCGACCTCGGGCCCGACGACGCCGTGCTCACCGTGGCGACGGACGGCGCGGCGATGTACGCCAGCGAGTGGCCGCGGCTCGAGCGGCGCGACTTCCCCGGCGGCTTCGACGAGGTCGCCTGCGGCGAGGTCTTCGGCGAGCACCTGCTGGGAGCGCGAACCGACCACTACGCCGAGCTCGGTCACCGCGAGCGCGAGCGGATCTTCAATCTGGGCTACTACACCTGGGTCGAGCAGCAGGGGGTGCCGAGCGAGGAGTTCTCGGCGCGCCGTGCGCCGGACTACTGGCAGCGACTGCGCGCCTATCTGCCGGCGTGGGACGAGTTGATCGGCGAGCTCAACCGGCGCGTTGCAGCGCCTTGAAGCGCGGCGAAGAAGGCGGGACGGAGGGGCACCATGGCCGACGAACTGAAGACCGCGGGCAACTGGGCGAAGGAGCTCGGAATCCCGGACAAGAAGCTCAAGGACGCGCTCAAGGCGGCGGGCGTCCAGCCGGACGCCAAGAAGGGCGGTTGCGGCTACTACTCGCAGGCGACGATCGCCCGGGCGAAGAAAGCGCTCAAGTGACGATCCGCCGGCGAGCCGCCGGTGGCCGGATGGAAGGGCGATGAACGACGCCGGCTCGTGGCTGGTCTGCGCGGGTTGCGGCGCCGCCGCCCCGGGACCGGAGTCGTACCGCTGCGCTCACGCCGGCGAAGGGGACGTCGACCATGTGCTGCGCCGCCGGCTCGATCCGCGGCGGGTGACCTTTCCCACGGGCCACGAGGCGAACCCCTTCCTGCGCTATCGCGCGCTCCTGCACGCCTACCGGACGGCGATGGCCCAGGGTGCGAGGGACGGCGAGTGGGTCGCGGGCACCCAGGCGATCGACCGCGCGGTGGCGGCGGTCGACGGCAGGGGTTTCGTCGCGACGCCGCTGACCGCCCAGGATCGCCTCGCCGACCGGCTCGGGCTCGCGCCCGGCCGGCTGTGGGTCAAGGACGAGACGGGCAACGTCTCGGGATCGCACAAGGCGCGGCATCTGATGGGCATCCTGCTGCATCTGGCGAACGACGGCGCAGCGACTGCCGGGTCCGGCGCCCGCCTGGCGATCGCCAGCTGCGGCAATGCGGCGCTCGCCGCCGCCGTGCTGGCGCGCGCCGCCGAGCGCGCGCTCGAGGTCTTCGTCCCGACCTGGGCGCACTCCGGGGTCGTGGCGCGCCTCGCCGCGCTCGGCGCACAGATCACGGTCTGCGCGCGCGCGCCCGGCGTTGCCGGAGATCCCTGCTACCACCGGTTCCGCGCGGCGGTGGCGGGAGGAGCGGTGCCCTTCTGCTGCCAGGGGCCGGACAACGGGCTGACCATCGAAGGGGGAGCGACGCTGGCCTGGGAGCTGATCGACGCCTTGGGCGATTGCCGGCTCGACCGGCTCTTCGTGCAGGTCGGCGGCGGCGCGCTCGCCAGCGCCTGCGCGCTCGGCTTCGCCGACGCCGCGACGCTCGGTCGCATCGGCCGGTCGCCGCGCCTCCACGCCGTGCAGACGGCGGGCGGCTCGCCGCTCGCGCGGGCCTACGACCGCGTCGTCGGCCGCATTCTCGCCGCCCTTCCCGAGGCGCCGCCGCCCGATCCGGCGCGCCGCGAGCCGGTGGCGGATCTCCTGCGCGACCGCGCCGGCCCGCTGCGCATCGCCGACGCGCTGCGCTACGCGGCACACCACCGCTCCGAGTTCATGTGGCCCTGGGAGACCGAGCCGCGGAGCATCGCGACCGGCATCCTCGACGACGAGACGTACGATTGGCTGGCGGTGGTCGAGGCGATGCTGCTCACCGGCGGCTATCCGGTGGTGGTCGACGAGGAGACCTTGGCTTCGGCGAACGCCCTCGGGCGCGAGACCACCGGGATCGACGCCGACCCGACCGGAACTGCCGGGCTCGCCGGTCTGATGCAGATGCTGGCGGCGGGCGTCGGGCTGCGCGACGAGACGGTCGCCGTGCTGTTCACCGGCGTGCGCCGGGCCTGAGCGCCACGCCGTCGCCAGCAGGTGGCGTTATCCTGGGTGCTCGTGAGGTCCACGAAACCGGATGGTCCCGCCGCCGGGACCCTTTCCCCGAAGGCTCCGGACGCCACCTCCAGGTACGCGCTGGCCGCCTGGATCGTCGTCCTGGCGATCTCCGACCTGCCCGAGATCCTGCTCCACGTCGTCGCGCTGCCGGCGCCATCGATGCTCGTCTGGCTCAAGGTCGGTGGGCTCGCGCTCTTCGCGGCGCTCTGCTTCGGCGCGCGGGGCTGGCGTCCGCTCGCCCCGTTCGCCGGAGTGATGCTGGTCTTCTTCCTCGGCCTGCGCGGCGCGGCGGCGCTCGGCACCCTCGCCCCCTGGCGCGACCGTTTCGCCGGCAGCGAGGGCTCGTTCGCGCTCTCCTATCTCGATCTGCACCTACGCGATCTCGGCGTGGCGCTGCTGGTGCTCGCTGCGCTCTTTCTCCTGGTCGGCGACCGGCGTCGCTTCTTTCTCGCGCGCGGCGATCTGGCTGCGCCGGTCGAGCCGGTGCGTTGGCTGGGCATCCGGTCCGGCGGTCGCTGGCAGAGCTTCGTCTGGATCTTCGGCGGCGTGGCGGCGGTCGTGGTGGCGACCGTGATCCTCACCCAGATCAGGTTCGAGCCGGGAGATGCGGCGAAGCTCGCGCGGCTGGCGCCGGCGGTGCTCCTGCTCGCCGCGACGAATGCCTTCTCCGAGGAGGTCTACTTCCGGCTGTCGCTGCTCGGCACCCTGCCGGCGGTCGTCGGGCGTGGCCAGGCGCAGGCGATGAACGTCGTCCTCTTCGGCCTCGCCCACTGGCTCGCCGGCTCGCCGCCCGGTTTCGCCGGGGCCGCCATGACGGGCTTCCTCGCCTGGGCGATGGGGAAGTGCATTCTCGAGACGCGCGGCCTCGCCGGGGCCTGGCTGATCCACCTTCTGCCCGACCTGGTGATCTTCGCGACCTACGCGCTTCTCTGGCAAGGCGGCTGACGGCCGGGCGAGAGCGGCCTGCGGCGGGGGCAGGAAGCGAGCTTAAGAGAGTTATCTAACGTAAGTTATACTTCGTTCATGCCCGCGCCTCGGCTCCCATCGACCGCGACCCTCGCGCCCATGGACGGAGAACCAACCCGCACGGCGCCGGGACGCGAGCGCCTCCTGGCGGCGGCGGTGACCCTCTTCGCCGCCAAGGGCTACGCGGCCGCCACGGTGCGCGACATCCTGCGCGCCGCCGGGGTGACGGCTCCCGTCCTCTACTACCACTTCGGCAGCAAGGAAGGGCTTTTTCTCGCCATCGCGCGCGACGCCAAGGCGAAGGTCGAAGCGGTACGCGCGCAGGCGCTCGGCGCCGGAGGCTCGGTGGCCAGCCGCATCCGCCGACTCTCCCTGGCGCACTCCGCAGTGCGCCGGCAATACGCCGAGCTCTCCTGGGTGGTCGAGCAGATTCTCTCGGGCCCGCCGGAGGCCGCTCCGCCGTTCGATTTCCGGGCGGTCGCGCTCGAGTCGCTGCGCCTCTTCGAATCGCTGGTTGAGGAGGGCATCGCGAACGGCGAGTTCCAACCGTCCTCGCCTCGACATGCGGCGCTCGCGCTGATGGGGGCGGTCGAGGTCGCGGCGCGGCCCCACGTCTTCGATCCGGAGGGCGGGGGGTCGGACGAGCAGCTCGAGGGCATGCTCGCGGTGCTGCTCCGGGGCCTGGCCGCACCGCGCGGCGAGACTCCCGGCGCAGCGCTCCCACCGGACGTCGCCGGCGAGTCGAACTGATCGAGCATCCCCTACCGTGGAGATCGCAATGCACGCCTCGAGCATCCGCCTTGGAGTTCCGACGCTGGGCACGACCCTGATCGTCGCGGGCCTCGCCCTCGGCTGTGGCAAACCGGCCGCGGGTCCGCCACCCGGGCCTCCGGAGGTGGGCGTCGTGACGCTCGCGCCCGAGCGGGTGGTGTTGACCACCGAGCTGCCCGGGCGCACGACGCCCTTCCTGGTGGCGGAAGTCCGACCCCAGGTGAACGGCCTCCTGCAGCGACGCGAGTTCGAGGAGGGCGCCGACGTGCGCGCCGGTCAACTGCTCTACCAGATCGATCCCGCACCGTATCAGGCCGCGGTCGACCAGGCCGAAGCGGCCTTGGCGATGGCCGAGGCGAACCTCCCGGCCATGCGCTCGCGCGCCGAGCGGTTGCGCGGCCTGGTCGAGAGCCGTGCCGCGGGCGAGCAGACCGCAGAGGACGCCGAGGCGGCGGTGCGCCAAGCCGAGGCGAGCATCGCCGCGAGCCGGGCGGCGGTCGAGAGTGCGCGCATCCAGCTCTCCTACACGCCGATCAAGGCGCCGATCTCCGGCCGCACCGGCCGCTCGAGCGTCACGCCGGGCGCGCTGGTCACCGCCTACCAGCCGGTGCCGCTGGTCACCGTCCAGCAGCTCGACCCGATCTACGTCGACGTCCAGCAGTCGTCGGCCGAGCTGCTCCGCCTGCGCAGGACCCTGTCGGCGGGCGGGCTCACCCGCGACGCGGAGTCGGCGCGGCGGGTGCGCCTCCTGCTCGAGGACGGCACGCCCTACGCGCAGGAGGGGACGCTCAAGTTCCAGGACGTCACGGTCGCCCCGACCACCGGCGCGGTGACCCTGCGCATGGTATTCCCGAACCCCGACCACGTGCTGCTGCCCGGCATGTTCGTGCGCGCGGTGGTCGAGGAGGGGGTCGACGAGCAGGCCATCCTGGCTCCTCAGCAGGGCGTCGCGCGCGACCCGCGCGGCAACGCCTACGCCCTGGTGGTGGGTGCCGACGGCAAGGTGGAGTCGCGCGACCTTGACGTCGACCGCGCCTTCGGCAACCGCTGGCGGGTGACCCGCGGTCTCGCCGCCGGCGACCGGGTGATCGTCGACGGCCTGCTGATGGCCCGTCCGGGCATGCCGGTCGCGGCGGTGGAAGCCACGGCGGCGCCGCAGGAGTGACGCGATGTCCAGCTTCTTCCTCGACCGCCCCGTCTTCGCCTGGGTCATCGCGATCGCGATGATGCTGGGCGGCGCGCTCGCCATCTACAACCTGCCGGTCGCCCAGTATCCGCCGATCGCGCCGCCGTCGATCTCGATCACCGCGTTCTACCCGGGCGCCTCGGCCAAGACGGTCGAGGACAGCGTCACGCAGATCATCGAGCAGAAGATGACCGGGCTCGACCAGATGATCTACATGGGGGCGACCAGCGACTCGTCCGGCTCGAGCCAGCTCACCCTCACCTTCGCGCCCGGCACCGATCCCGACCTCGCCTGGGCGAAGGTGCAGAACAAGCTGCAGCTCGCCATGCCGATGCTGCCGGAGGCGGTGCAGCGCCAAGGCCTGCAAGTGAGCAAGTCGACGCGCAACTTCCTGATGATCGTCGGCCTGACCACCTCGGATCCGAAGTGGAAGCAGGAGGACCTCTCCGACTACCTGATCACGCGGGTCGAGAACGTGCTCGCCCGCG
>CAZPZW010000022.1:0-29830 GCA_964591165.1 uncultured Thermoanaerobaculia bacterium
TCAAGCGCGAAGCGCCGATCTGGAAGCGCGAGCGCTATTCCGATGGCGACTCCGCTTGGCGCGAAGAAGAGAGTCTCCGGCCGCCGGAGGCCTGAAAGCCCGCTCAGGGAAAGACCAGCGACCAGCCCGCCGTCGTACCGCTCTCGAAACCGCTCGCGAACAGCAGCGGGCTCTCGTCGGCGCCACGGTCGAAGGGACCGAGGACGTTCGGCCGGGTCGCGGAGTCGTAGCCGCGCGGATCGAGGTCGAAGTCGATGTCGAGCGGCGCATAGACTTCGTCGTCGCAAGAGTCGATCGCCGGGGAGTCCGGCTTCAGATGGAGATCTCCCGCAGCAGCGTCGCGGAAGCGCGGATCGACTCCCACCATCGTGACCTCGGCCTCGATCCCCTCCTCGGTGTCGACCATCAGACAATCGCCGACGATCGTCCCGCCGAACTCCGTCTCGAAGGGCCCGTGGTCGGTCAGAATGCTGCTGTAGAGCTCGATCGAAGACTGCGAAGCGCGCGCTCCTGCGCTGTCGCGGAGCGTCCCCGAATCCTCGTCGAAGTAGCTGTTCCCCGCCGCGCTGACGAAGCCGGCGACGATCTGCGACTCGTCCAACGCGAAGAAGAGCGCATCGGTCTCGTTGTCCCAGATCTGGACGCCGTCGAGGAGGATCGTGCTGCCGACACCGGCCACGAGCACCGCGTCGTTGACGCCGTCGCCCTCGTTGCCCTCGATGAACCCTTGAGCGAAGAGCAGCTCGCCGCCGCCGGAGATCAGGGCAGCGCTGCCGAAAGCGTTGTTGGTGCCCGTGGACCGGTTGTGGCTCAGGGTGACGCAGCGGGCCGGGTTCGCGCAGGGCGCAAAATTGAAGCGCTCGAGCTGCAGCCGCACGGCGCCCCCGACGTAGACGCCGCCGCCGAACTCGGCGCTGTTCGACTCGATCTGGACGTTGCCGAGCAGCGATCGGGGCGCGGGGCCGTCCAGGAAGATGCCGCCGCCGGCCTCCAGCGCGATGTTATGCGCGATGCGCACCGGAGCCGTTCCGGCGCCGCCCCCCTCCGCCCAGGCGCCTTCGACGAGCGCCAAGCCGCCCCCTCGATCGGCGCTGTTGTACTCGATCGCTGCACCCGCGCGCAGCTCGACGACGCAGCCGTCCAGGGCGAAGATCCCGCCGCCCCAGGCGCTGACCTCGTTGTCCCGGATCTGGCCGGCGAGGATCAACCGGGTTCCAGGCTCCGAGCAGACGGCGCCGCCTCCCACGACGCCGCCGAGGTTGTCCTGCACGATCGTCCCGCCGCCGAGCTCGAGCTCGGCGCCCGCGGTATTCCTGGCGCCCTGTGCGTTGCCCTGGAGCAGCGCGTCTTGGAGGAGCAGGCGGACGTTGCCGAACGCGCCGGCGCCGGTGCCCGACCCCGTGAGCTCGAGGTCGCGAACCGTCACCTCGAGGCGCTGCGCGACGCCGGCGGTCTCCGCGACTACGAAGAGCGTGCCGCTGCCGTCGCCAGTGAGCGTCGTCCGTCCGCTCGCCGTCGCGTCGAGGCAATCGTCGTAACCGCCGCGAACCGTCAGATGGCCGGAGACCGCGGGGTTCCAGTCGACGATCTGAACCTCGACCCCGGTGTAGGCGAGCGAGCGGGTCAGGCGGATCTCGTCGGCCGCCGCTGTGCCCTGGGCGAGACCGAGCGCCTCGGCGATCGACGTCGCCTCACAATCGGCCTCCGAGGCCCCGACATAGTAGATGTCGACGGCGCGCGCCGAGAGCGGGAAGAGTAGGGTGAGCGCCAACAAGAGGAGTCCGCGGCCGCGCTCCCGGCGCGACCCGATCTGCCGATCCGACCGTCGTGACTCGCTCATCGTCCAACTCCTCTCAAGGCACCGTCGAAGACCAAGCGCCGGTGTTGCCCGATTCGAAACCGTCGGCGAGGAGCAGGGGACTCTCGTCGGCTCCGCGGTCGAAGGGACCGATGTAGTTCGGGCGGCTCGGGGTGTCGTAGCCGCGCGCGTCGAGATCGAAGTCGGAGTCGAGCGGCGTGTAGATCAGGGTGTCGCAGGAATCGATCGCGGGGGAATCGTGTCGCAGGTGCAGGTCGCCCCCGTCGGCATCCACGAACCTCGGGTCGTATCCGACCAGCGAGCCAGCGTGGTGGGTCAGTCCTTCCGTAGTGTCGACCAGCACGCAGTCGGCCAGGATCTCGCCGCCGGTGGCGGTGACGAACGGCCGCTGGTCGACCAGGATGCTGGAGTTGATGGCGATCGTGGCGCCGCCGGTGGCTTGGCCGCCGTGGCTGTCGAGGATCGTCGGTCCGCCGTCGACCTCGTAGAGATTCCGCGCCGCCGAGACGAAGCCGGCGGTGATCTCGGCGCCGGACTCCGCCTGGAAGAGCGCGATCGTGGAGTTGTGCGCGATCTGGATACCCTCGAAGAGCATCGTGGTCCCGGCGCCGGTGGCGAAGATCGCGTAACCGGCGAATCCGGGCCCGCTGTTGGACTCGAGGTACCCCTGGAACATCCGGAACTCCGAGCCGCCGTCGGCGTAGACCGCGCTGCCGAAATCTTCGGAGATCGTCCAGTTCTCGTTTATCTTCACGCAGCGGGGCGGCGTCAGGCACTGCTCGAAGTTGAAGCGCTCGAGTTGGAGACGGGCGCCGCCGATGAGGGCGACGCCGCCGCCGCGGTACCACGCCACGTTCGAGACGATGCGCGCGTTGCCGAGCAGGGTCTGCGGGCCGGGGCCGGCCATGTAGATGCCACCCCCCTCCTGAAACGCCGTGTTCTCGTAGATGTCGACCCCGGCCGAGCCGGTGCCGAGGTTCTCGGCGCGCGCGCCGCCGGCGAGAGAGAGCCCGCCACCGTAGTTCGCCTGGTTGCCGTGGACGAAGGCGCCGGCGCGGAAGGCCACCACGCATCCGGTACTCGCATGGATCCCGCCGCCGGAGTTGGTCGCCGAGTTGTTCCAGATCGATCCCGCAACGACGATCCGCGATCCGGCGCCGGTGCAGAGGACGCCACCGCCGAACGAGGTAGCAACGTTCTCGAAAACGTCAGTGGCGGGGTTTAGCTCGACGTCGGCGCCGCCAGCCACCTCGATGCCGCGGTCGTTCAGGCGGATCATCGACCCCTGGATCAGAACGTCTGCACCCCCTTCGGCCAGCAGCCCGACGCTGCCCCCCTGGAGATCGAGAGCGCGCAGCGTCACGTCCGAGACCGGTCGCGAGGCCGTGTCGACCTCGATGACCGGCGACGACGCTGAGCCGTTCAAGGTCGTCACCCCGGAGATCGTGGTGTCGACGCAGCTGTCGTACCCGCCCTCGAAGGTCAGCGCCCCGATGGTCGCCGGGTCCCAGTCGGTGAGATGGAGCACGACGGAGTTGTAGGCCACGTCCCTCGGCACCCGGATGACGTCGGCCTCGGCGGTGCCCAGCGCCCGGCCGATCGCCGCCACCAAGTTCGGTTCGTCGCAGCCCGCCGCCGTGCCGACCCGGATGGTCTCCGCGCGGGCGGCCGCGAGGGCGAAGATCAGCTGGATCGCCAAGACCGCCTCAGCCGCGACTCGCGTTCCGTGTGACATCCGGAGATCCTGCGTCGCCGTGACACTCATCGAGAGACCCCTTTCGCCTTTGGCCGTTTCCCCCCCTGTCACCGCAGCGGCCCACCTGTTACATCGACCCGCCCCGGCGGGCTCCCGATGGCGTTACGATCCGCGTCCATGCACCGACGGCAATCGGGCGGCGGGAACCGTCTCCAGCGCTTCGCGGGCGTCGTCCTGGCGCTCCTCGCGGCGACGGCTGCAGGAGCACGCGCCGGAGTGATCGTCGAGTCGGTCCAGGCGCCGCCGGGCGCCATGTCGCCGCTCGCGGTCGGCGACGAGGTCCTGCGCTGGAGCACGACGGAGCGGACCCAGGGGCGCTCGGGCGACTTCGCTCATTGGGGGGATCTCGACCTGCTCGCCTTCCTCGAGAGCCCGCGCGGCACCCTGGAGATCGACCTCGTGCGCGGGGGCGCGCCGCGCCGGGTGACCCTGCTGCCGGCGGCCTGGACTTTCCGCGGACGCCCGATTGGGGTGGACCCGACGCTGATCGAGCTCGTCGCCCAGCTCGGCGGCAAGGACTCGACCGTCACGGTCGAGCAGGTCGAGCAGCTTCTCGCCGCCGTGCCCGGCGAGGTCCGGAGCTGGGCCTGGGCGCGCTACGGCGACGCCGCCGGCAAGCGCTCCGACTGGCTCACGGCCCAGCGCGCCTTCGCCGCAGCGATCCCGCTCTCGCCCCCCCACGTCGCGGCCGACCTCGAGCGCCTGCACGGCGACGCCCTGCGCCGGCTCAACCGCTTCGCCGAGGCCGAGGCCGCCTACCGGCGCGCGCTCGCGCTCTGGGAGGGCCTCGAGCCCCGCGGCCTCGGTTCGACCTTCGCGATCAACGCGCTCGGCAATCTGCGGGCGGCGCAGTACGACCTGGCCGAGGCGAACCGTTGCTTCCTGGAAGTCGCGGAGATCCGCCAGCGGCTGGCGCCGGGCAGCTGGCTGCACGCCAACGCGCTCAACGGTCTCGGCACGACCGCCGGCCGCCGCAACGACCTCGCCGCCGCCGAGCGCTACTTCGAGGAGGCGCTCGCCCTGGCCGAGCGAGGACAGGGGGACACGGCGCCGCCGCTCGCCAATCTCGGCATCGTCTGCCGGCTGCGCGGCGACTTCGAGCGCTCCGAGATGTACACGCGGCGCGCGCTGGAGCTCTACCGCGCCGCCGGCAACCGGCGCGAGGTCGCCAGCAAGCTGGTCACCCTCGCCAACGTCCAAGGTGACGCCGGCCGCCTCGAGGCAGCGATCGCAACCTACGCGGAGGCCCAGGCGCTGCTCGAGGGCAGCGCCCCCGACCGCGAGCTGCTCGGCAGCCTCTACGCCAACCGCGCCAACCTCCACTGGCTCCGGCGCGAACTCCAACCCGCCGCGGCCGACCTCGTCGCGGCGCGCGGGTTGTTGGGCTTCCAGGAGCCGCGCACCGCGACCGAAGCGCTCGTCACCTCGCTCGAGAGCGAGCTGGCGCGCGCGCGGGGCGATCTCGACGGAGCGGTTCGTTTCGCCGAGCTGACCCTGGCGACCCGCGCGCGCATCCAGCCCGACAGCAGCCTCGAGGCCCTGGCGGCCTCGGATCTCGCCCGGTTGCGCGCCGCGCAGGGCCGCACGGCCGAGGCGGAGCAGCTCTTCTCGCGTTCGTTGCGCGCGCTCGAGCGGCAGCAACTCCGCCTGGGTGGCGGCGACCGCGGCCTGGTGGCCTTCCGCACCAAGTTCGCCGGGATCTACCGCGCCTATCAGGAGTTCCTGCTCGCTCAAGGGCGCCCCGCGGCCGCCTTCGAAATCTACGAGAGATCGCGCGCGCGGGCGCTGCTCGCGCTGCTCCGGGAGCGCGACCTCGATTTCACCGAACGTGACCTGTCGCCGGAGCTCGGCCGGCGCCGCCGCGAGCTCGCGGTCGAGATCGAGCAGGCCTATCTCGCGCTCGCCCGGCTGGCGCCCGAGGCCGCCATCGAGCTCGAGGCGCAGCGCCGGAAGCTCGAGGCGCTGCACGCCGAGCGCGAGCGGCTCGACCGCGAGGCGCACGCCGGCTCGCCGCGCCTGGCCGCGATCGAGGCACCGCCGGCGCTGGGTCTCGCCGAGATCCGGCGCGCGCTCGACCCCGGTACCCTCCTGGTCGCCTTCAGTCTGGGGCCGGAGTCGTCGACCCTCTTCGCCCTCGGCGCCGAGGGTGAGCTCACCGCGCACCCGCTCGCCGCCGGCGAGCGGGCGATCGCCGCCGACGTCGAGCGCTGGCGCGAGCTCACGACCTCGACCGCGCTCGGACGCGCCGAGCTCGCCGCGCTCGAGGGGCGCCTCTCGGATCTGCTGCTGGCACCGGTCGCCGGCCGCTTGACCGGGGCCCGGCGGCTGCTCGTCGTGCCCGACGGCGCGCTGCACGGCCTTGCCTTCGCCGCGCTCCCCGATCCGCGGCAGCCGGCGCGCCGGCTGATCGAGGCGCTGCCCGTCGCGCACCAGGTTTCGGGCTCGGTCCACGCCGCGCTCGAAGGACGGGACGCGCCGACGGCGATCGCGCGCGTGGCCATCTTCGCCGATCCGGCCACCGGTTCCACCGCCAGCGCCCACTTCCGGCGCGAGTTCGGCCGGCTGCCCGCCACCCGCCGCGAGGCCGCGAAGGTGGGCGAGGTCTTCGGCGGGCGGGCGCACCTGTTCGTCGATGGCGAGGCCACCGAAGCTGCCGCGCGCCGCGAGGTCGCCACGTCCTCGCTCGCCCACTTCGCCTGTCACGCCCTGGTCGACGAAGCGCTGCCGCTCGACTCGGCGCTCCTGCTCGCGCCCTCCGGAGGGGACGAGGGGCTGCTGCAGGCCTGGGAGATCGCGGAGCAGCTGCGGCTGGCGAGCGATCTGGTGGTGCTCTCGGCGTGCGAGACCGCGCGCGGCGCGGAGCGCGGCGGCGAGGGGATCCTCGGTCTCGTGCGCGCGCTCCAGGTGGCGGGCGCGCGCAGCGTCGTCGCCAGCCTCTGGCGGGTCGACGACGAGTCGGCCGCGGAGCTGATGAGCCGCTTCCACGCCCGTCTGGCCGCGGGCCTGCCGCGCGACGAAGCGCTGCGTCAGGCGCAGATCGAGCTGCTGCGCGGACCGGTCGAGGTCGAGCGCGACGGGCGCAAGGTCGCGCTCCGGACCGCGGAACCACGCCACTGGGCGCCGTTCGTGCTGATCGGTCCCGCGGACTAGGGTTCGGAGGCAGCTGGCGGCGCGACGGTGATGCGGTAGCGGCCAAGCAGCTGCCACTCGCTGCCGAGGCGGCCCTCGAGCTCGATCGCGAGCTCTCCGCCGGTCGCGACGCCGGCCGGAACGAGTAGCGCGTAAGCGCCGCCCGGAACCGCCAGCAGCCCGGAGTCCTCCCGCAGCGAAGCTCCGCTCGCCGCGGGCCGGATCCGAGCGCGCACCTCGTCGAAGGTCTCGGCACGGTCGGTGACCAGCAGCAGCGTCGTCGCGACCGCTGGATCGAGCCGCGGCGGCGCTGCCGACGCGCCGCGCTTGCGCGCGTCTTCGGGCGACAGCTCGACGAGCGCCACCCGGCCCTGGGCCGCCGGCGGGTTCCCCCGCGTCGCGAACCAGACCGACAGGCTCGCAGCGAGAGCGATCGAGGCGGCGAGCGCGAGCGGCCAGGCCCGGCGCGCCGCCGCGGGGGCCTGCACGCCGCTCGGTGCCGCCGTCGGCGCCGTGCGCTCGGACCCGACCAGCGCTATCTCCTCCTGGCACTCGGCGCAGTGGGCGAGGTGCGCCTCGACGACCTCGCGCGGCAGGCCCGCGACCGGCAGGCCGAGCGCGTAGTCGACCACCACTGCGGCCGGCAAATGGCCGGCGAACAGCGTGCTCGCCGCGCGGGTCGCCTCGAGCGCCGCGCGGCAGAGCGCGCAGCCGGCGAGGTGCGCCTCGACCTCGGCCTGCTCGCCGGCCGCCAGGCCGCCGTGCAGATACCAGGGGAGGCGCTCCTCGATTTCGCGGCAGCTCACGTCGCCCATTTCTCCTTAGGTCTCCGCCACCGGCCCGGCGTTACCGCCGGCCGCCAGTCGTTCGCGCGCGGCCAGCGCCTTCTCGCGGCAGCGCAGCACCCGCACGCGCAGGGTTCCTGCGGCGACCCCGAGGCGTTCGCTCATCACCTCGTAGCCCAGGCCACGGTGGATCATCGACCAGAGCTCGCGGCAGGCCTCGGGCATCTCCGCGAGCACGCGCAGGGCGAGGTTCAGCTCGCTACGGCGGCGCGACCGGTCGAACGGCGACGGCTCGGGATCGGCGAGCTCGAGGCCGTCGACCTCCACCCACTGCCTGCCCCGCCGCGCGCGCAGACGGTTCAGGCACTTGTGGTGGACCATACGGCGCACGTAGGTCACCAGCTGGCTCCGACCCTCGAAGCGGCCGGCGCCGAGCGCCTTGAGCAGGTCAGCGATCACCTCCTGCTCGAGATCCTCCAGCTCCGCGGCGAGAGGGTGACGGTACGGCGTGGCGGCCCCGCGCACCCAACGGCGCACTTCGGCGATCGCCGCCGCCTCGCCTTGTAGGAAGTCCGCGACGAGCTGCCCTGAATCGACCGGGGGCAGGCTGGCTGGGGCGGGCCGGGGGGGGGTCACGGATATCTCGCGCTGGCTCGGCCGGGGCGAAAGGTTTCGGGTTCTGCCCGGTGTCGCGGGACTCTACTTCATGGCCGCACCGCGGCGCGGCTCGACCCGGACTCCGCCAGGTGGCCGGTCCGGGTGTTAGCGGCTGTGCGCCAGCAGGACCTTGACCAACTCGACCTGCCGAGTGGTCCCCACCTGCTCGTAGAGCCCGCGCAGGCAGGCCGAGATGACCTCGCGGGTGACGCCGAGCGTTGCCGCGATCTCCGGAATCGAGCGACCGTGGAGCAGCTGGCCGATTACCTGCGTCTCCTCGAACGAGAGCCCGAAGCGGGAGGCGAGAATCATGGCCGGATTCTCGGCGGCGTCGGTGGGGTCGAAGAGCAGGGCGACCGTCGTGGCGCGCGGCTCGGCGTCGGCGAAGCGCGGCGAGGCGACGAGCAGGACCTCGAGGGACCGGGCTCCGGAGCGCGGCAAGTGCAACGTCTCGGCGGCGACGCGCCGTTCGTCCTGACGGAGATCGGTGGCAACCAGAGCGGCGATCGTGCGGGTCAGCGCCGGCGAGCTCGCGCCGAGACGTCCCCCTTCGATGCGCAGGGCGTCCTGCTCGGCGAGCCGACTGCGCGCGGCAGCATTCGCCTGCAACACCGTGGCGTCGGCGGCGAGCACCAGGACGCCGGTCGAGAGCCGATCGAGCACTGCCGCGCTCCAGGTCTGGCTGCGCTCGTTGGCGGCCAGCAGGTCGGTCAGCCGCCAGGCGCGGGCGATCAACGGCGCCAACTGCTCGAGCCAGGTCGCCGTTTCGTCCGGGAGCTGGTCGCGGTCGACCAGGAGGCTCAATCGCCCCTCGCCCGGAAGAGCGACCTCGCGGTGGCGTGGCGGACAGACCGGCAGCGTCTCGTCGAGATCGCTGCGCCGCCCGGCGAGCCGCCGGATCGCCTGGGGGTCGAGCCGGTTGGTCGCCAGGACCGCGCGCTTCCCGCCCTCGGCCCGCAGCAGCATGACCTGGTCGAAGTCGCCGAGGTCGGCGAGCCGCGAGAGCGCCACCGGCCAGAGCCCCGGCTCCTCGATCGCCTGCAGGAGCGCGTCCGCCAGCTCGACCCACGCCAGGCTCGTTCGGGTCTCGTCGGGCGCGATCACGCCCTCCTGCACTGCACTTTTCGAGCCATCTGGGGGAGATGGCGAGCGACCGATCCGGGCCAGGGCCGGCCGCCTCGGCCGGCCCGGTCGTGGGAGGCCGTTAGGAAAATTTGGCGGTCGCTCGCGGGAGATTGCCGCCAAGAGTTGTCACTCGGCCGTCCGCGCTCGCCCATCACCGTGAGTCCCGCGCCGCGCTGGAACACCCAGGCGCGCAGCCCTCGGTCGAGCTCGTCGGCGCTGCGCCCCAGGGCGCGGAGCAGCGCGTCGGGGGTCGCGGGAGCGCCGCCGGCGATCGCCGCGAGGAAACCGCGGAAGGGCCCGGCGAGCTCGCGCTCGGCGAGCAGGAAGCGCACCAGGCAGGTCGCCTGGGCGTAGGCCAGCTCGGCTCCCGGCGCGGCCACGAAGCTCTCCCAGTCGCGCGCCAGGAGCGTCTCGACGCGCGGCGGATCCGGCGCGACGAGCGCGCTCACCAGACGCCGCAGGCCGGCCTCGCCGCCCGAGATCTCGACTTCACGGTCGCGCGGGCGCTCGCTGCGCGAGAAGGTGTCGGGCAGGAGATTCCCGGCCGTGTCGATCCGGCTCGCACCCAGATCGTCGGCGATCCCCTCGTCGAGCCAGGGCGGGAGAGCGGGCCCGATGGCGCGCCGGGTCAGCAGGTGCGCGAGCTCGTGGGCGAGCGTGCCCAACACCTCGTCGGCATGGCGCTCGCCGCGGTAGAGCAGCACCAACCCGTGCCCGGCATGTCCGGTCGCCGCCGCGACTGGCGCGAGCTCCCGTTCCGCCGCCTGCTCCGCGCGGTACGCCGCTTCGTCGGCGAAGAGGACGATCGTCTCGCGCGCCTCGCCCACCGCTCGGAGGCCGTAGCGCGCGGCGAAGAGGGCCTCGAGCCCCGACGCCAGACGGTCGGCGCGCGCCAGCAGCGTCGCGTCCGCGACGTCGGTGACCAGGCGATAGGGGCCGGCGCGCCGCTCGAGCGCGCCGGCGCCGAGGCGACCCCGGGCGCGCTCCAGGCGCCCGGGATCGGCCGGCCGGCCTGGGAGCGGCAGCGTGAGCTCGGTGGCGCGTCCGAGCGGCGGCTCCCCAGAGGGGTCGTCTCCGGGCTCCGGCGCGACGGGAGCGGGCGCCGCCGACGCGGGCTCGCCGGGCGCGACCGGCTCCGCCGTACCGACTGGTGCCGGTCGGGTCGCAGCGGGAGGCTCCGCGTCATGGATCCAGATCACGACCGGTTCAGGGGGCGCGGGAGGCTCCCTCGGCGGCGCCGGACGGTAGCTGTCCCGCACGCGCTCGGCCAACGGCCCGATCAGCGGCCAACGAGTGGCGCGCTCGAGCACCGGGCTGTCCGGGTGACGCGAGACCCACGCCGCGGCTCCGATCCCACCCAACAGCGCCAGGAGCAGCAACCAGCTCCCCGGTTGACGCCGCCGGGCGAAGCTGCGCAGGCGCTCCCGGTACGTACTCACCGCCGTTCCGGCTCCCGCGCCGCGCGCTTGCGCAGCTCGAGCTCCTCGAGCGAGCGCGGCCAGTCGCCCCGCAGCAGGCGCGACAGCGCGCGGTCGGCGAGGAGCTTCCCGCCGGTCTGACAGGTCGGGCAGTAGTTGGCTTCGTTCTCGGCGTAGACCAGGCGCTGCACCGCGGTGCCGCAGGCCGGGCAGGGGAGACCGAACCGACCGTGCACCGCCATCTCGGGCCGGAAGGCGGTGACCTTCTCGGGGAATCGCCCGGCGAGCTCGGCACGCAGCCGCGCGATCCACTCGCGGAGCGTACGCTGGGTCGACTCATGGAGTCGCTCCCAGGCCTCGTCGGTAAGCTCGCCGGTACGCGCGAAAGGGGAGAGCCGGGCGGCGTGGAGAATCTCGTCCGAGTACGCGTTGCCGATGCCGGCGACGAGGCGGGGATCGGTCAGGGCGCGCTTCAGGGTGCGGTTCTCGCTGCTGAGCGCGGCACGGAGAGCTGCGGTGTCGGCGGTCAGGGGCTCGATGCCCCCGGAATCGTGCGCCGCGAGCCCGCCGCGCCCGGCGACCAGATGGAGCGCGGCGCGCTTCTTCTTGCCGGCCTCCGTCAGCCAGACCGTGCCCGGCGCGAAGTCGAAGGCGGCGAGCGCGTGGCGCCCCGGCGAGCGGGCGCCCGCGCCGCGCCAGTGCAGGCGTCCGGCGATCATCAGGTGGAGAACTGCGAAGCGCTCCCCGGCGAGCTCGAGGACGAGGCGCTTGCCCAGCCTGGCGACCCCGACGACCTCGCGACCGGCGAGCGCCTCGGCGGGGGGATCGACGCTGCGCAGGACGAATGGCGAGAGCAGACGGAGGCGTTCGAGGCGCTGGCCGACGATGCGGTCGGCGAGCGCCTCGAGGTAGACCGTCAGGTCCGGAAGCTCGGGCACTTCACGGCAGCGGCGCGAGGGTGAGCGGATCGCGCAGCGGCAGATGCTCCACCTGGCCGCCGAAGAGCTCCGACATCCTGGCCCGCCCCTGCGCGTCGCCGGGCTCGATCTCGCCCCACTTGCCGACCACCAGCATGGCCAGCGCCTCGGGGTGCAGGTACTTCTGCGCCGCGGCGAGGACACGATCGGCAGTCACCGCGTCGATCCGGCGGCGGTACTCGTACCAGTAGCTGTGCGGGCGGCCGAGGATCTCGTCGGCGGCGAAGGTCGAGGCGATGCGGGCCGGCGACTCGAAGCTGCGTGGGAAGACGTCGATGAACGAGGCCTTGGAGACCTTGAGCTCCTCGGCGCTCACCGGCTCGCGGCGGATGCGGTCGATCTCCTCGAGGGTGATCTTGGCCGCCAGCGCGACGGTCGGGTTCTTCGAGGCGAAGCCCGCCTCGAACGTTCCCGGGAAGTAGCTGCCGATCGAATACTGCGAATAGGCGCCGTAGGCCAGCCCCTCGTCGGATCGGATGCGCTTCATCAAGCGGGCGGTGAACCCGCCGCCGCCGAGAATGTCGTTCATCACCATCAGGGCGTACATCTCGGGATCGGCGTAGTCGCGCCAGGCGACGCTGCGCTGCCCGATCGCGACCTTGCCCTGCGGGATCTCCTTCTCGACGTGATAGAGCCCCGGCCGGACGACGTGGGCGCTGTCGCGAGGCGGCCAGGGGGAACGCTCGGCAGCGAGCCAGCCCTCGAGCTGGCGCTCGAGTGCAGCCAGCAGCTTGGCGGTTTGCACGTCCCCCGAGACCGCGATCACCAGGTCCTGGGCGCCCCAGGCGCGGCGATGAAAGTCGATCAGGTCCTCGCGGGTCAGCGCGGCGAGCTCGGCCGCAGTCGCCTTGCGCGCCGTGAAGTGGTCGCGTCCATAGAGCAGCCAGTCCCACTCCCGATCGGCGATGTCGCCCGCGTCGTCGTTGCGTTGCTTCATCGCCTCGAGCACCTTGCCGCGCTCGATCTCGAGGCGGGCCGCATCGAAGCGTGGCGACTTGACCATCTCGAAGAGCAGCGCGAGCCCCTCGTCGAGCTTCGCCGAGAGCACGTCGAGCGACGCCTGCGCGCCGGTCGGGCTGGCGCTCGCGCCGAGGTTGGCCGCCAGGAAGTCGACCCGCTCGTCGAACTGCTCCGGCGTCATGCTGGCCGTTCCCCCTTGGCGCAGCAGACGCGCCGTGAGCGCGGCGAGCCCCGGCTTGCCCGCCGGCTCGCGAAACGCCCCGGCGCGCAGGTTGAGCGTCAGGTCGACCAGCGGCAGCGTATGGTCCTCCACCACGTAGACCACCACTCCACCGGGGAGTACGTGCCGGAACTTCTCGGCGCGCGGCACTTCGAACGCGAGCGGACCGTACGTGAGGTCGCTCGGATGAGCCGGCACCGGCGGGGCCTGGGCGAGGGCGGCGTGGGCGCAGAGCAGCGCGCCGGTCAGCAGGCTGCGGATTCCGACGAGGCGTCGCACGGCTCTACTCCTCCTTCCCGGCGGCGGCGCCGCTCTTCAGTTGGTCGATGCGCTCGCGGGCGGCCCGTTCCATCAGCGCGAGGGCGGGCTGCATCTCGGGCGGGAGCTGTCCGCGCTGGCCCTCGAGGCCGGCAAGGAACTGCTCGAGCTCGGCCGGATCGCTCGCCGCCGCGATCTGCCCGAGCTGCTGCATCACGCCGCGGCGTACCGGTTCGGGGAGCCCGGCGAGCTCGGGCGGCACCGGTTCGGCGGCGGCGCCCGCCTTGCGATGGTAGACCGCGACGGTGCGATTCTCGGGGGTGAAATAGGTCCTGACCACCCTCTGGACGTCCTCCGCCGTCACCGCGAGGGTGGCGTCGGCCCAGTGGTTGAGGTAGCTCCAGTCGCCCCAACCCTCGTAGAAGAGGAGCTGGAGCATGAGGAAGAAGGGGCTCTTCAGGTTGCGGAAGGCCGTCGCGGCGATACGGTTCTTGACCTTGGTGAGCTCCTCGGTCGGGAGCGGCTCGGCCGCGAGCCGGGCGAGCTCGGCCACCAGGGCGGACTCGAGCTCCGCCGGCCCGGCCTCCCCTTTCGTCTCGGCGTCGAGCTGGAAGTAGCCGGCCCACTTGAGCGACTGTTGGCCGGCGGATACCGACGAAGCGATCTGACGCTCGAGCACCAGGCTCTTGTTGAGCCGGCCGGTCTGCCCGTTGAGCAGCTCGGCGACGACGTCGAGCGCGTAGCTGTCGCGATGCTGGAAGGGCACCGTGTGGAAGAGCAGCGAGACCTGCGGCTGGCAGTCGCACTCGGCGAGCATCCGCTTCTCGGCGAGCTGCGGCTCCTCGAGCGTCACCACGTCGGGAACCGCCTTCTTGCCGCGCGGTATGCGGCCGAAGTAGCGCTCGGCGAGCTGTCTCGCCTCGGCCGGGTCGAAGTTGCCCACCAGGGCCGCGGTGAGGTTGTTCGGCGCGTAGTAGGTGGCGAAGAAGTCCTCGGCGTCGGCGAGGGACAGGGTCTTCAAGTCGGACATCCAGCCGATGGTCTCCCACTTGTAGGGGTGGGAGGTCCAGAACATGGCGTTCAGCTGCTCGTCGAACTTGCCGGTGGGGGTCGACTCGACGCGCAGCCGCCGCTCCTCCTGGACCACGTCGCGCTCGGCGTAGAACTCGCGGAACACCGGCTGGAGGAGACGTTCGGACTCCATCCAGAACCAGAGCTCCAGTTTGTTGGCGGGCACGGTGATGAAGTAGATGGTCGAGTCCGAGTTGGTAGTCGCGTTCATGCCCGAAGCGCCCGCTTCGGTGTAGACCTTGTCGAACTCGTCCTTGATCATCAGCGCGCGCTGCTCCTCGACCAGCGCTTGGAAGCGCTCCTCGAGGTCGCGCAGCTCGGGGCTCGCCTCCGCGGGCGAGAACGGATCGGCGATCTCGCCGCGCCGGAAGCGCTCGCGCTGTTTGGCGTACTCGGCGCGGATCGCGGTCTGCAGTGCCTCCTGCTCCTCGACGATCGCGAGATCGCGCGCCAGGTCCTTGGTGCCGATCACCCGGCTCCCCTTGAACATCATGTGCTCGAAGAAGTGCGCCACTCCGGTGATGCCCGGGCGCTCGTTGGCCGAGCCCACGCGCGCCACCCAGCCACCCATCACCGTCGCCTGCTCCGGCCGGCGGACGAGCAGGAACTTCATGCCGTTGTCGAGGGTGAACTCCTCGACCTGGACCCGCGCCGGCGCCGATTCGGCGCCCGCCGCCGGCAGGGCCGCCAGGACCAGGGCGAGCGCCGCCTGGCGGACTTTCGAAGCGTAGATTCCTCGCATCCTCGTCTCCATGGGTTCGGCCGGTCGAGGCGCGGCTGGCCGCACCCACCCGCCGGGTCCATCACGATACGCCAGAACCCCCCGAAGGTTCAGCCGGACGGTCAGTAGCGCGCGACCGCGGGGTCGACGATCCGGCTCCAGGCGTCGATGCCGCCGGCGAGGTTGCGCGCTCCGGCGAGCCCCTGGCTGCGCAGCAGCTCGGTCGCCACGGCCGAGCGGGCGCCCACGTGGCAGTAGCAGACGATCGGCCGGTCGCGCGCCAGCTCCTGCCAGCGCCGAGGCAGCTCGGCGAGCGGGATCCAGACCGCGCCCTCGAGGCGCGCGATCGCCCGCTCGTCGGCGCGTCGCACGTCGAGGAGCTGCAGCGGCTCGCCGGCCGCCAAGCGGCGCGCGGTCTCGGCGGGCGAGATCTCGAAGTCTGCCGCCGCGCCCTCCGGCAGGCAGTGATCGGAGTACTCGACGAGCCCGTGCTGCGTCGGATGCTCGCCGCAAAGGGGACAGCCGGGATCGCGCTTGAGGGCGATCTCGCGAAAGCGCATGCCGAGCGCCTCGACGAGGAGCAGTCGCCCGAGCAGCGACTCTCCGGCCGCGAGCAGCCACTTGAGCGCCTCGGCGGCCTGGATCGAGCCGATCAGGCCCGGCAGCACGCCGAGCACCCCGGCTTCGGCGCACGAAGGCACCGAGCCGGCCGGAGGCGGCTCGGGGAAGAGGCAGCGGTAACAGGGGCCGCGGCCGCCGAGAAAGAGCGAGGCCTGTCCGTCGAAACGGAAGATCGATCCGTAGACGTAGGGTTTGCCGGCGTAGTAGCAGGCGTCGTGGACCAGGTAGCGGGTGGGGAAATTGTCCGTGCCGTCGACCACCAGGTCGTAGTCACCCACCAGGTCGGCGACGTTGTCGAGCCCGACCCGCGCCCGGTGTGGCTCGATCGCCACGTGGGGATTCAACGCCGCCAGCCGCTCGGCGGCCACCTCGACCTTGGGCCGCCCGAGATCGGCGTCGCGGAACAGCACCTGGCGCTGCAGGTTGGAGAGGTCGACCAGGTCGAAGTCGACCAGCCCCAGCCGGCCGACCCCCGCCGCCGCGAGGTAGAGCGCGGCCGGCGAGCCGAGCCCGCCCGCCCCGACCACCAGGACGCTTCCGGCGCGCAGCCGCTCCTGCCCCGCCGCGCCCACTTCCGGCAGCGACAGGTGCCGCGCGTAGCGCCGGAGCTCGTCGGACGAGAGCGTCATCGTGGCAGATGTTATCCGCTCGGCGGTTCTGCCGGTGCGGACAGCGCCGCGCGAAGGCGCTAGGATGCCGGCGAATCATGTTCGTCCAATCCACTTTCATTCTGCTCGGCTTCGCGATCGTGCTGCTGGTGATCTTGATCGTCAGCTTCGCATCGCGCGCCCGGGTCTTCTCGCAGTACCTCAAGGCGATGACCGGCATCGCGGTGACGCCCGGCGAGGTGCGCCGTGTCTTCCGCCAGCGCGGTCGCACCGGCGTGCGCGAGCTCTTCCTCGAGCTGCTGATCCGCGAGGACCTGCGCGAGGACGGCGTCGCGCACCCGGACGACAAGTCGGCGCGCCCGGTCGCCTTCGAGATCGACGAGGCGCGCAAGCGCTGAACGGTCCCCCTGGTGAGCGAATCCCCGCCCCAGGCGTTGGCGCCCGAGCTCGCCGCGGTGCTCGCCGACCTGCCACTGCTGGTCGCGACGCCCCCCGCCTGGGGCGAGCTCGCGGCGGCCAACCTCGCCGTCTTCCTCGCCGATCACGCGGTCTGCGAGCAGCAGGTGGCGATGTACGCCCTGTCGCTCGCCGGCTACTACCCGGACGATCTCGAGCTGGTGGAGCGGGCCGGCGCGCTCGCCGCCGAGGAGGTGCAGCACTTCCGGCGCGTGGTGGCGATCTGCCGCGCGCGCGGCTATCCGCTCGCCGGCCGGCGCCAGAACCGTTGGGCCCAGGGGCTGCGCGAGAAGATCGTGCTCGGCCGCGAGCCGCTGACCAAGGTCGACCGGCTGCTCTTCGGCGCGCTCATCGAGGCGCGCAGCTGCGAGCGCTTCACCCGGCTGCTCGCCGCGCTGGGGCCGCGCGACCCGGAGGTCGCCCGGCTGCTCGACGACCTCGGACCGGCCGAGAAGCGCCACTGGCTGCTCTTCCACCGCCTGGCCGGGCGGGAGATCGCGCCGGCCGCGCTCGCCGAGCGCTGGCAGGCCTGGCTCGAGCACGAGGCCGCCCTGGCGCGCCGCGGCGGCGTCGAGCCGACCGTCCACGGCTGAGCCTCCTCGAAGCCTCAGCTCTCGGCCGGAGGTTCCTTCGGCGGCTCGAGCTGTTGCACGATCGCGCTCACCTCGAGCTCCGCTTTGCGGATCTTCCCGCGGCAGAGCTCGAGCAGCTCGGCCGCGCGCCGCAGCTCCTCGGCCAAGCGGTCGATATCGACGTCGTCCCCCTCGACGCGCGCCAGGATGGCTTCGAGCTCGCGCATCGCCTCGCCGAACCCGACCCCCTCCGCCGCGCCCTTACGCCCTCTGCCCTCGCCGCTCATGCCTCCTCCACTCGACTGACCAGCTTACCCAAGGCGAGCTCGCTCTCGATGCGCTCGCCGCTCGTGACCGACGCCGGATCCCGCAGCAGCCGCCCCCCGGTGGTTCGGGTGACGCTGTAGCCGCGGGCGAGCGTCCGCTCGGGGAGCAGCCCGTCCACCAGCCGGCGCCACCCGGCGAGTCGCCCCTCGAGCGCCGCCAGGCGGCCCCGCGCCCCGGCGACCAGTCGCTCGGCCAGGTCCCCCGGCCGGCGACGCCCGCGCGCGAGCGCCCGGGGAGCCTGTCGAGCGAGGTGCCCGCCGAGCCGCCGGCGATCGCTTTCGGCTCGCCGCAGGCGTCCCGCGACGGCCCGACCGAGCGCCACCGCGAAACCGGCCAGCCGGGTCGCCAGGCGATCGAGGCGAGAGCGCGCCGCGGTGGCACGCCGCTCGGCGCGCGCCAGCCGGGTCGTCGCCTCGGCGAGCACCAGCCGCGCCTGGCGGATCAACCGCTCGCGCGCCCGATCGCCCGCCAGCTCGGCGCCAGCGAGCATCGCCACCAGGTGCTCGGCCACCTTGGTCGGGGTCTTGAACGCGCGGTTGGCGACCAGGTCGGAGACCGATTCGTCGATCTCGTGTCCGAGGCCGGTCAGCACCGGCTTCGCGGCGCGCGCCACCGCCTCGGCGACCGCGCGGCTGTCGAACACCGCGAGGTCGCTCTTCGCCCCGCCGCCGCGCACCAGCGCGATCGCGTCGCAGTCGCTCTCTCCCGCCAGGGCGAGCGCCGAGACGAGCGCCGGCTCGGCCTCGGCCCCCTGCACCGGCGAGTGAATGAAGAGCACGCGGAAGCCGTAGCCGCTCTCGCGCAACGTGGCGAGGAAGTCGTGGTAGGCGGCGCTGCCCTGGGAGGAGATCAGCGCGATGGCGAGCGGCAGGGGGGGCAGCTCGAGCGACTTGTTGCGCTCGAGCAGGCCGGCGGCAGCAAGGGCCGCGATCGTCTCCTGCCGCCGGCGGGCGAGATCGCCCAGGGTGAAGGTGGGGTCGATCTCCTTGACGTGGAGCTGCAGCTTGCCGTGCGGGGGATAGAAGTCGATCGCCGCGAGGCAGCGGATCTTCAGGCCATCGGCGAGGCGCTCCCCGGCGCGCTCGAGCGCCGCGCGCAGGCGCGCGTAGTCCCCCCGCCAGAGGACCGCGTCGAGCTTGCCGACGATCGCGTCACGGTCCCCCTTCTCCACCAGCTCGAAGTACTGATGTCCGTTCGGATGCGCCTTGTAGCGCTGAATCTCGCCGACCAGCCAGACGGCCGGGAAGACCTCGGACAGAGCCTCCTTGATCTCCCGTCCGAGCTGCGAGACGGTGTAGGTCGGCTCAGTGATAGCTCTTCAGCTCCTTCGCCGAAGCGAGGGCGAGGCCTTCGGCCCACTCGATCGACTTCTTGTCCCCGGCGGTCCGCTTCTTGAGGAACTGCACCGCCTCCTTGCGATCGCCGAACAGCCGGAAGATGAACGTATGGCCCGCGGGCGCCGTGAAGTAGGTGTAGTCGCGGGCCCCCGAGCTCAGCTCCAGGCCGAGATCCGGGTCGCCGTTGATCCCGACGCAGGCCGCGCCGATCGCGCGGTGCGCGAGGACGAGCGCCTTCAGCGCATCTTCGTGGTCCGAGAGCTCTTCTTTCGACTGGGCCGAATGCAGCAACCCGATCTTCCCGGCCTCCTCGTCGGCGAGCAGGTTGTAGGGCACGTCGTGGCGGTCCATCGCCTCCTTGGTCTCGGAGGTGGTCACGAAGACGTCGTCCGTGCCGTGCACCTTGTAGGCGATGCAGAACGCCTCCTGCTCGAACTTGGGGAAGGCCTCGGCCAGGATTCCTTCGTCTTCGACCGTGAAGTAGTAGATTCGGTTGAGCAAACGTCGCGAGCCCATGGTCATCGTCCTCCGAACCGCTCCTTATATCAAAAAGCGGCCCGCCACCCGGCCGTCGGGGAGGCAGCGGTGAAATCCTCGCGGCTCGACGAGCCGGTGGAGCGGGTCCTCCCGGTGGCGGTCCTCCACGTCTGGGCCGACAGGATCGGGGCCCTCCAGCCCCAGCTCGAGGCCGCGGCCGCCCGGATTCCGGGCACCGAGCCGGTCGGAACCGGCCGCTTCGTCGCGCTGCCGATCGCCGCGGACGCGGCGGTCTTCGACCGCGCTGCCGCCCTCGCCGAGCTCGCCTTGCGCGCCGCGGCCCCCGGGCGAACGGGTGCCGTGCGAACCCTCGTCGTGCCCGGCGCCGTGCGCCTGGGAGCGACACTCGAGCTGCTCGACGAACCGCTGCTCGGCGAGCTCCAGGCCAAGCCGCCGGCGATCGAGCCCGGCCGCGTCGTGCTCACCTCCCATGCCGCCCATCACCTCGAGGGCTCCTACGTCCTCGAGCCCGGCGGCAATCTGCAAGCCGCCGGCGGCCGACTGATCCCGCTCACCCAGGTCCGGCCGCGGGCGGTCGCCATCCCCTCGTGGCGCAATCCGGAGATCCTCTCGCGCACCGCCAAGTGGGTGCGCCGCGAAGCGGCCGAGAGCGAGCTCGCGGAGCGGTTGTCCGAGCCCTGCGCGCGCCTGGTCGGACCGTTCGGCGTCGGCAAGACACGCCTGGTCTGGGAGGTCCTGCGCGCTGCCGGCGAGCCGACCATCTGGCGGAACGCCGTGGCCCAAGGCCTGCCGCCGATCGCGGCCGAGCTCGAGAGCGAGGCCTCGCGTCCAGTCTGGGTGGTCTACGACCACCTCGAGGCGGGCGGGCTGCAGATCTGGGCCGAGATCGAGGAGCTCCTCAAGCACCCGCAGCTCGGCAGCGAGCTGCGCCTGCTGTTGATCTCGCGCCCGGCCGTCGCCTGGCCGGCCAACCTCGCCGACTCACCCCTGGTCAGTCTCGACGTCCTCGCGGGCGAATCCTGGCAGCGCTGCACCGCGCAGCTCTTTCGCGGTCTCTCGCTGCCCGACGAAGTGGCCGAGGAGCTCGCCGAGGGCGCGGGGGGCAACCCCTTCGCGCTCGAGGAAGCGTTGCTCTCGCTGGTCCGTGACCGTCAGCTCCGCCAGGTCTTCGGTTCGTTCTTCTACAGCGGCACCGATGGCGGCGCGCGCTTCCATCCCAGCCGCCGCTACCTCGCGCACGCCGAGGCCGAGGCCCTCCGCCTCGGCTCTCCGCTGCCCTTGCGCCAACTCGCCCAGCTCGAGCATCCGACGCCGAGCGCGGAGCTCCGCTCGGCGGTCCTCGCTCTCGGCGGCGAGCCGCCGGCGGTGGACTGGGAGCAGCCCTTCCTCGCCGCGGCGCTGCTCGTCTCCCAGGAGGGGCCTTGGGGCACCGGCGTGGCCTTCGCATCGCGCGCCCTGCGCCTGGCATTCGCCCAGACGCTCTCCGAGTCCTCCGCCGTGCGGCTGCGTATCGATCTGGGGGAGCTCCTCGCCGCCCGCTCGAACTCGGTCGAGGAGCTCTGGGCCGCCTACGCCTTGCTCCGCGGCACGGAGGCCGGAGCCCGCGCGCTCCTCGCGGCGGCCTCGGCCCCGGGCCGGCTGCCCCGCGAGGCGCTCTTCACCGCGCTGCGGCAGGAGCTCGCCGCCCATCGCGAGCGCGCCGGCGATCCGGCACTCGAGATCGACCTGCTCTGGGTGCTCCTGCCGCTCGCCCGCCGCATGGGACGGTTGCACGAGCTCGCTCCGGCGCTCGAGCGGGGGTTCGATCTGACGCGCGAACACCCGCAGCGGTTCCTCGCCATCGCCGCGCTGCGCGCCGAGCTGGCGCAGAACGCCGGCCGTTTCGCCGAAGCGGAGTGGGTGCTGCGCCAGGCGCTCGCCGTGGCGCGCGACGCCGAGCCACGCCGTCAGGAGCTGCTGCTGATCGAGCTCGGCCGGGTCCTGATCCGCGAGGGCAAGACGGGCGAGGCGAGCGAGCTCTTCTCGAAGACGCTGGCGGTCGCCGAGCGCCGCCGGCGGCCGGGGCTCGCCGCGACCTGCCGCTTCTTCCTCGGCAACATCGCCTTCCACGAGCTGCGCCTGAGCGAGGCCGCGGCGCTGCACCGCGAAGCTCTCGAAGTGCGGCGCAGCAAGGGCGGAGGAGGGGTCGCGGCCTCCCTCTCGGCGCTCGGCGCGGTGGCGCTCGCGCAAGGCAATTTCCCCGAGAGCCTGGCCCATTACGAGGCGGCGCGCCGCGTCCTCGCCGACGAGAAGAGCGAGGCCGACGAGGCGTTCGCCCTGATCGGCATCGGCCGCGCACTGCTCCGCCTCGGTGACTTCGCGGCAGCGGCGCCGGTGCTCCGTCGCGCGCTCGAGCTGCGCGAGGGCCGCGACGACGCGATCGGCGAGGCGATCGCGCGCCTCGCCGTCGCCGAGAGCCAGCTACTGCTCGAACAGGTCGAGAGCGCGCTCGGCGAATCGCGACGCGCGCTGTTCGCGCTCAGCCTGGTCCCGGCCTCCGAGGCGCTCGCCGACGGAGAGCAGCTGGTCGGACGGGTGCAGCTCAAGCTGCGCCGCCCCGAGGCGGCGATCGGCCACCTCGAGGAGGCCGCGCGCCTGCACCGCGAGCTCGGCAAGGAGCAGAGTCTGCTCGCCGACCTGGCCTATCGTCTCGAAGCGGAGATCGCGCTCGGCAAGGCGGAGCGGATCGCCGCCGCCTACGCCGCGCTTGCCGAGGAGCGCGAGCGCGCCGCCGCCGGCTCGGCCGAGCACCTCGATTTCTGTCTCTACCTGGGCGCCGAGTGGCTCGGCCGCAAACCGGGAGCCCCGGAAACGAGCCCCCGGTTCCACCTCGAGCGGGCGTACCGCGAGTTGATGCGCCAGACCTCCTACCTCGAGGCGGGGATGCGCCAGCGTTTCCTCTTCCAGCTCCCGGTCAACCGGGCGATCGTCGAAGCGGCGACCCGGCTGGGCCTGTCGCTCGCCTGATCTCAGGGGGTCGCGAGCAGCGCGTCCAGAGCGCGGCGGTCGGCGTCCGTGAGCTCGTCGTCGCCGAGGTGGAAGAGGCTCCCCTCCGGAACCGGAATGGCCGGGCGGGTGAGCGCCGACTCGAGGCCGGAACAGTCGAGCGCGCCCAGGGTGAGCAGCGCGGCCTGATCGCAGAGCGTCAGGATGTCGTTGATCGTCCGCGACTGGATCGCGACCCGCAGATCGCGCGGCGCTTCGAGCGCGGCGATCTCGTAGCCGTCCGTGACCCGGCGGATGCGCGCCCGTCCCGCGGCGCGGATCGTCTGCGGCGGCACGATCACCTCGTCGGTGAGCTGGCGCACCAGCGGTCCCAGCTCCACGTCGGCGACGAGCGACCCTTTGCCCTGCACCTCGAGCTCGACCGCTCCGGCGAAGACCCCGCCTCCTTCGGGCCACAGCCGGACCCGGTGATCGCGCAATAACAGCACCTGATGCGGCGAGCTGAGCCGCACGGTCATTCCCGGCTCGCCCACCGGCGCGAGCTCGCGCACGAAGTCGCTGTAGGTGCGATTGAGCCGCGCGAAGGTGAGCTCGCGCTCGCCCTCGGCCGCCCAGGCGGTCGCGAGCGCCGCGAGGGCGAGGAGCAGGAGAACGGCCGGGCGAACGCGCATGAGGTCAGGGATAGTAGCCGCGCGGTGCACGCGCCTTCAACTTGCCGCCCTGCACCTTGACCTCGACCGGCGAGAAGACGCCGCTCTTGCCCGGCGGATCCGGCGCGAACGCCACCAGGTACTGGCTCCGGAGCTCGCGCTCGATAGCGGCGTAGGCGCCGGCGAGATCGTCGGCCCTGCCGACGAAGAACGAGCGCCCGCCGGTCTCCTCGGCGAGCTTCTCGAGCTTGCCGCGCACCCCCATGGCCGCCCCGCCGATGTCGAGACCGATGGTGTAAATGGCCGCGCCGCTGCGCCGTGCGAACTCGAGCGCATCCTGGTAACCGACCAGGCTCGAATTGTCGTCGCCGTCCGACAGGACGACGAGCGCCTTGCGACTGCGGATGCCGCGCAGCTGGTAGAGCGAGAAGACGAGCGCGTCGTGGAGCGAGGTCTCCCCGACCGCCGGCAGATCCCGGAAGGCCACCTCGACGGCGTGGGCGTCGGCGGTCAAGGGCATGAGCAGCCGCGGGCGCGCCGAGAAGCCCACCGCGAAGCAGCGGTCGGTTGGCCGCACCACCGCGGCCAGGAAGTCGGCCGCCGCGTGCTTCGCCTCGCCGATCGACTCGCGCATCGAGCCCGAGGTGTCGAGCACGATGCCGACCGCGAGCGGCAGGTCGCGGACCTGCTCGAAACGCTCGACCTTCTGCGCCACGCCGCGGTCGAGGATCGTGAAGTCGGCGGCGGTCAGGCCGTCGACCGGATGGCCCTCGCGATCGAGCACCGAGGTGTAGAGCTCGACCAGGTCGACCTGGATCTGCTCCAGGAACTGCGTGCCGTTCAGGATGCGGAAATCCTCGACGCGCGTGCCGTCGAGGTAGAGCGCCGAAACCGTCAGGTAGGCCGGCTCGCCGGGCGGCGGCACGTCGACCATGGTCTCGAACGGGGGCTGGGTCAGGCTCGCCAGCAGCTCGTTGTTGAGCCGGAACTCGACCGCCTCGAGGCGCTTGCCCTCGGGCACCACCACGGCGGCGCGCGCCCGGATCCTCCCGCTCACCCGCTGGCCGCGCCCGGGAGCGAGCAGCCGCACGCTCGCCTCGCCCTGCGGCTCGTTGAGCAGGACCTCGTCGGCGGCCACGACGTCGCCCTGCTCGTCGAGCCCTTCCGCCCGCACCACGATCTCGCTCGGCAGATTGGGCAGCCGCAGCTCGGCGCTCCAGGGTGGCGACGAGCGGACGAGCGAGCGTTGGCCGTCGACGTAGAACGCCACCTTCTTGATCCGCTCGCCCACCACGACGGTCTCGGCTCGCCAGAGGCCGAAGACGACATCCGAGGTGGGGGGCAGGAGAAGCAACGCATCGCGTGCCCGCGCGCGGGTCAGGCCGGTCTCCTCGCCGATCACGACCTGCGCGCCGGGGGGCGCGGTCGCCGGCTCCGGCACCGGATCGCGCGGCACCTCGAACCCCTGGGCGAGGAAAGCGACCCGGCCCGACACTTCGTCGCGTAGCTCGAGCTGGACCACATAGGGGCCACCCGGGCGCAGAGCCCGCTCCCCGATGAGCAGAATGGGCTGGTCGTCCCCGGGCGGAGGCAGGATGAAGCGGTTGCGGAACTCCTCGAACGGCGCTCCGGCGGCCTCGATCCGGCCGGCGAGCGAGAGGCGCGCTTCGCGGCCGGTCTTCTCCTCGGCGATGCCGAGCCCGACTCCCGGAGGCAGCTCGACGCGCAGCCGGACGACGAGCCGCTGGTCGCGGCGTTCGGGAAAGGAGATGACGCTCGAAGCGATCGGCAGCGGCTCACCTTCCGGCACGGCCTCGGCGAGCGCCGCTCGCGCCCAGGCCGCCAGATCCTGCGGCGGCGCGAAGAAGGCCTCCACCTGGGCGTCGGTCATGCGCTGGGCCTCGAAGCCGAAGAGCCCGGAGACGCCGGTGGTCTGGTCGATCGTCTTGGTCGCCTTGCACATCTCGAGGTCGGGCCGCTTGCCGCTCAACCGACCGCGCAACTCTTCCCACTGCTCCAGGTAGTACTCCATGCCCGACGTGTAGAGCGTGCGCTTCGATTCGGTCGGCCGCCACGCGATGAAGTAGCTGTCCGGCCTCGGCTGGACCAGAACGACGGTGCGCGGCGCCTCGAGCGGACCGTAGCGCCACAGCTCGAGCGGCCGGAAGGTCTCGCCACACTCGATCTTCTCGCGCTCGCGCGGCGGTCCGAGCAGGAAGAGGAGCCGGCCCCGGGCGTCGCGCAACGCGATCCCCTCGCCATAGACCAGCCGCCGGCGGCGCTCGACCGCCTGGGCGAGCTCGTTGGCCGCGGTCTCGGGAATCGGGTCCCGGGAGAGGAACTGGCGCGCCGCGGCGAGCGCTTCGGCGACCGGCGCCGCGGCGAGCCGCTCGCGTTCCTCCTCCGGCAGGAGCCAGCCGGGACCTTCGTCGAGAAACTGCCGGACCTCCTCCCGCTCCACTTCGGCCGGCGACGCCACCAGGAGGGCCGGGGCCGGGCGGTGGGCTCCGGCGAGCAGTGCGAGGACCGCGACGAGGACGACGTTGAGCCGGGGATTGCGCATGGGATCGAGTCCGAGCAAGGCGTGTACCAGGCCCGGGGGCGCCGACTATACTCGGCGCAGCGAGCCCCTCATGCCCACCTGGATCAAGCATCGACCGATCGCCTCCTGGAAGGCCGGCGATGCCGTGCAGGGCTACGCCTACCTGCGCCGACGCGAGATCCGTCAGGACAAGAGCGGGCGCGACTACCTCGACCTCGAGCTCGCCGACGCTTCGGGCGCGATCGTCGGCCGCGCCTGGTCCGACAGCGCCGCGCTCGCCGAGCAGTTCGCCGCCGGCGGCTTCGTCAAGTTCCGCGGCCAGGTGCAGAGCTATCGCGACCAGCTGCAGCTCAAGGTCGACCAGTGCCGCGCGGCGGTCGAAGCCGACCGCGCCGACGGGTTCGACGAGGCGGCGCTGGTGCCGACCTCCAAGGAGGACCTCGACGACCTCGCGCGACGCCTCGCCGAGACCCTGGCCACCCAGATCGCACGACCGGAGCTCCAGCGTCTCGCGACGGAGACGCTCGCCGTCCACGGCGCGTCACTGCGCACTCACCCCGCCGCCAAGACCATCCATCACGCCTTCCGCGGTGGCCTGCTCGAGCACGTCGTCTCGATGCTCGAGCTGGCGGTGCGGATCGCCGATCACTACCGCGAGCTCGATCGCGACCTGCTGCTCCTCGGCGTCCTCTTCCACGACCTCGGCAAGCTCCAGGAGCTGGGGGCCATGCCCGCCAACGACTACACCCCGGTCGGCCGCCTGGTGGGCCACGTGGTGCTCGGGCGCGACCTGCTGCGCGAGCGCGCGGCGGCGATCCCCGACTTCCCGGCCGACCTCCTGCTCCAGCTCGAGCACCTGGTGCTCTCGCACCAGGGACGCCTCGAGTTCGCCTCGCCGGTCGTGCCGATGACCCCCGAGGCGCTAGCTCTCTCGATGATCGACGACCTCGACTCCAAGCTCGCCCTGCTGCGCGCCATGAAGGAGACCGGCCGCGGCTTCGTCTGGGCGCGCAGCATGGACCGCTTCCTCTGGCTGGGCGACGAGCCGGTCGCGGCCGGCGAGGCAGCGGAGGAGACCGGCGAGAGCGAGGCGCCCGCCGGCGGCGCGCAGGGCACCATCTGGTGACCCTCGCGCGCGCCGGCGCGAGCGCCCTGCTGCTGCTCGCCGCCGGGCGCGTCGAGGCCGCGGCGCAGCCGTCCTCGCCGCCGAATTCCTGGTCCATCGAGCGCGAGCAGCGGGAGGTCAAGGTCGTCGCCGGGGCGCGGGTCGTGGTCGAGAACCTCTTCGGCGACGTGCGCGTGCGCGGTGGGGACGCCGGGCGCTTGCAGCTCTGGTCGGTCGGACAGCGGCACGCCGACGACCCGCGCCCCTGGACGATCGAGAGCGCGTCGATCGACGGCGTCGTCACGGTGCGGATCACCCCTCCCGCGGCCCCACCGGTGGCAGCAGAGGAGGCGGCCGAGTGGAGGAAGCGGCGCCTCGACCTCACGCTCTTCGTGCCCCCCGAATCGCCGCTCGCGCTGCGCACGGAAGACGGGCTGATCGAAGCCAAGGGGATCAATGCACCGGTCGAGGCACGGAGCGTCGCGGGCGAGCAGCGCTTCTGGGTCGGCGGCGTGCTCGACGCGCGGAGCGAGCGCGGCGCCCTTCGTGCCGTCCTCCAGACCGACGCCTGGAGCGCGCCGTCACGGCTCGAGACGGTCACTGGAGCGATCGCCGTCGAGCTCCGGCCAGGCGCTGCGGCGCGCCTGGTGCTCGAGACGCAGGGCGAGCTGACCAGCGACTTCTCGATCGCCGTCGAACGGCTCGGGCAACTCAGCAAGCGCGCGGTCGCCGTGCTGGGTGGGGGCGGCGCCGAGATCCGTCTCACCAGCCAGCGCGGCGACCTGAAGATCCGCGAGCTCCTCGAGGCGCCGCCCGGCACTCCCTGAGCGCCGCGCGAGGGGCGCGCAGAAGTCCCTCGACCTGTCGCGCTCGACCTGCTACCCTGATTCCATTCTCGCCCACCACTTCCTCGGCTCTCGCGGGGATGGAGATCGCCCATGCGCCTGAAGGTCCTTCTCACTGTGCTCGGCGCGACGACGCTCGCGCTCGCCACCGCCTCCGCCGATGACGGCTCGATCCAGCTCCGACAAGGGGCGGATTGGACCAGCGAGGCGGTCGTTCCCGTCTGGACCCCGGCCGTCCGCGATCTCCCCACCGTCGAGGCGTGGCAGCCAGGCGACCCGATCCGCGAGGTGCCGCGGCGCCGGCGCCCGCCGGCGACCACCGGCAGCGAGCGCTGGACCGGCGTCGACCCGCTGCTCGAGCGGCAGGCGGAGGCGCCGCAGGGCGTCGCCTTCACCGAACACCTGAACATCGCCGGGCAGGGCTACACGGGCGTCAATCCGCCGGACACGGTGGGCGACGTGGGCCCGAGCTACTACATCCAGTCGATCAACGGCAGCGGCGGCGGGCTGGTGACCATCTACAACAAGGCGGACGGCTCGGTCGCCGACGGACCGTTCTCCATGGACTCGCTCGGCACCGGCGCCTGCGCCTCGGGCTTCGGCGATCCGATCGTGCTCTACGACCCGCTGGCCGACCGCTGGCTCCTCTCGGAGTTCGCGGGCAGCGGCAACCACCTCTGCGTCTACGTCTCGCAGACCGCCGATCCGACCGGAAGCTACTTCGCCTACGACTTCACCACGCCGAACTTCCCGGACTATCCCAAGTACGCCGTCTGGCCCGACGCCTACTACGTCACCTCCAACGAGAACTCGCCGGCGGTCTACGCGCTCGATCGGGCGAAGATGCTCGCCGGCCTCGCCGCCACCGCCCAGCGCTTCACGCTGGCCGACCTGAGCGGCTTCGGCTTCCAGGCAGCGACCCCGGCCGACTACGACGGCGATCTCGCGCCCCCGGCGGGAGCGCCCGGCCTGATCCTGCGCCATCGCGACACCGAGGTGCACGGCCCCGCCGGCTTCCCGGCCGAGGACCGAGTCGAGGTCTTCGCGTTCCACGTCGATTGGACGACGCCGGCCAATTCGACCCTCACCCAGCTCCCCGATCTCGTGCTGGCCGAGTTCGACTCCGATCTCTGCGGGTTGACGTCGTTCAACTGCTTCCCGCAGCCCGGCACCGGCACCACCCTCGATCCGCTGCGCGAGGTAGTCATGTTCCGCCTCGTCTATCGCAATTTCGCGGAACACCAGACCCTGGTGGGCAACTTCGTCACCGACATCGACGGCACCAACCACGGCGGCAAGCGCTGGTTCGAAGCGCGCAACACGGGCGCCGGCTGGAGCCTCTACCAGGAGGGCACCTACGCTCCCGACGTCCACCACCGCTGGATGGGCGCGATCGCCATCGACGGCCAGGAGAACATCGCTCTGGGCTACAACGTGTCGAGCACGACGCTCTCGCCCGGGCTGCGCTACGTCGGCCGCCACGCCGGCGATCCGCCGGGCACGATGACCTCGGGCGAGGAGGTGCTGGTCGCCGGCAGCGCGTCGAACGGCAGCAACCGCTACGGCGACTACTCGGCGATGTCGCTCGACCCGGAGGACGACTGCACCTTCTGGTTCACCGGCGAGTACAACGCCGCCTCGACCTGGTCGACCCGCATCGGCGCCTTCAAGTTCACCGACTGCTCGGACGCTCCCGACTTCTCGCTCGGGGTGACGCCGGCCAGCCAATCGATCTGCGCGCCCGCCAACGCGATCTACACGGTGAACGTCGGCTCGCTGATCGGCTTCACGAACGACGTAACGCTCGCTGCCGGCTCGGTGCCGGCCGGCGCGACGCACGGATTCGCGCCGAATCCGGTCACGCCGCCGGGCGCTTCGACGCTCACCCTCGGGAACACCGGCGCCGTTGCGCCCGGTAATCACACCTTCTCGGTCTCGGGAAGCGCGACCGGGAGCCCGGGGCATGCGACGAACGTCGGCCTGACGGTCTTCACCGCTGCGCCGGGGGCTCCGACGCTCGTCTCCCCCGCGGACGGGGCGATCGACGTCGTCCTGGTGCCGCAGCTGCAGTGGAGCGCGGCCAGCCAGACCGCGACCAACACCCTCGAGCTGGCGACCGATCCGACGTTCACCAACATCGTCTACACCCAGAGTGGCATCGCCGGGACGAGCCACACTCTGACCTCGGCGCTCGATCCGGAAACCCTCTACTACTGGCGGGTGCGCGCGACCAACAGTTGTGGCCCGGGCGCCAACTCCACGATCTTCTCCTTCACCACGCGGGCGATTCCGCCGACTCTCCTGGTGGACGACGACAACGACGCGCCGGACATTCTGGCGGCGTTCACCGCTTGGCTGACCGCCGCCGGCGAGGCCTACGACGTGCTC
>CAZPZW010000023.1:0-22786 GCA_964591165.1 uncultured Thermoanaerobaculia bacterium
GGGTCCCGCTCTCGCCGCGGCGTGTGAAGAGCGCCGCCTGACGGCGGCACGCCGCAAACGGCGAGCCGGGACGCCTCGCCCCTGCGGCGCGAAAGGGAAACGCCTCCGCTACCGCCGCTGAGAGACCGTACTGATCGTAGCGGCGGCGACACCGTGGCGCGCGCAGGAGGCCGAGCCGACGGCTCGCCGCTGGCCTCGTGCCGGCGTCAGCCGGCGGCCTCTTCTTACGAGGCGGCGAGAACGGCGGTCGACCTCCGAGCACGAGACGGGGTTGCCGCCGCGGCGCAAACCAATGAAGTGCTTCTTACTGAGGGATGAGTAGCCGATGCTGCTAGAGATCCAGAACCTGCACGCCTCGGTCGAGGGCCGCGAGATCCTGCGCGGCGTCGACCTGAAAGTGAACCCGGGCGAAGTCCACGCCATCATGGGCCCCAACGGCTCGGGCAAGTCGACGCTCGCCGGCGTCCTCGCCGGGCGGGAAGAGTACGAAGTGACGGCGGGCCAAGTGCTCCTGGACGGCCGCGACCTGCTCGACATGGCGCCTGAGGAGCGCGCCCGCGAAGGGGTCTTCCTCGCCTTCCAGTACCCGGTCGAGATCCCGGGCGTCTCGAACACCTACTTCCTCAAGGCGGCGGTCAACGCCGTGCGCAAGCACCGCGGCCTGCCGGAATACGACGCCTTCGAGTTCTTGAAGCTGGTCAAGCAGAAGGTCAAGGTCGTCGGGCTCGACGAGTCGCTGCTGCAGCGCCCGGTCAACGAGGGATTCTCGGGCGGCGAGAAGAAGCGCAACGAGATCTTCCACATGGCGGTGCTCGAGCCCCGGCTGGGGATCCTCGACGAGACCGACTCGGGTCTCGACATCGACGCCCTGCGCATCGTCGCCGACGGCGTCAACAGTCTGCGCGCCGCGGATCGGGCCTTCGTGGTCATCACCCACTATCAGCGCCTGCTCAACTACATCGTCCCGGATTTCGTGCACGTGCTGCTCGACGGCCGGATCGTGCGCTCGGGAGGCAAGGACCTGGCGCTCGAGCTCGAGGCCAAGGGCTACGCCTGGCTCGAGGACGGAGTGGCGGCCGGGGCCGGAGCGTGAGCGGGGAGGCGGCCATGACCGGGACGCTCGTCGAGCACGACGCCTTCGCGGCGTTCGCCGAAGCGGCGCTCGAACGCCCGCAGCCCGAGGCGCTGCGCCGCCTGCGCGAAACCGCCTGGGAGAGCTTCCGCGCGCAGGGCCTGCCGACGCTGCGCGACGAAGCGTGGCGCTTCACCAACGTCGCGCCGGTCGCGAAGACCCGCTTCGTGGCACCGCACCGCCTCGATCCGCGACGGCTCGCGCCCGAGATCGCCTCTTTCCGGCTCGCGGGGACCGTGGAGCTGGTCTTCGCCGACGGCCGCTTCGTGCCGGAGCTCTCGGCGCGAGAGCTTCCGCCGGGCGTCTTCTTCCGCCCGCTGGGAGGGGCGAACGCGGGCCAGGCGGCGGAGATCGCGGCGCGAGTGGGGAACGTGGCTGCTTTCACCGCCCATCCGTTCGGCGCACTCTCGACCGCCCTCTTCGAGGACGGGGCGCTGCTCGAGGTCGCGCGCGGCGCGGTCGTCGAGCCGGTGATCCACCTGATCTTCTACTCCGCCGGGCACGGCGAGCCGACGGCCTCCTTCCCGCGCACCCTGATCCTGGCGCGGGAGCAGAGCCAGGCGAGCGTGGTCGAGAGCTTCGCGGGTGCTCCGGGCGCGATCTACCTCACCTGCCCGGTCGCCGAGATCGTGGCCGAGGACGGAGCGGTGGTCGACCACTACAAGCTCCAACGCGAGAGCCGGGAGGCGTTCCATCTCTCGGGGCTGGCGCTCGAGACCGGCCGCGCCGCGAACTTCTCGACCCACTCCTTCTCGCTCGGCGGCGCGATCGTCCGTCACGACATCGGCGCCCGGCTGGCCGGCGAGGGCGGCGTGGCGACGCTCAACGGCCTCTACATGGTCGAGGGGCGCCAGCTCTGCGACACCCACATGCGCGTCGATCACGTGGCGCCGCACTGCGACAGCCACGAGCTCTACAAGGGGATCCTCGACGGCAAGTCGCGGGCGGTGTTCAACGGCCGCATCCACGTCCATCCGCCGGCGCAGAAGACCGACGCCAAGCAGACCAACCGCAATCTCCTGCTCTCGGAAGAGGCGCTGGTCAACACCAACCCGCAGCTCGAGATCTTCGCCGACGACGTCAAGTGCACGCACGGCTCGACGGTCGGTCAGCTGGACGAAGACGCCGTCTTCTACCTGCGCTCGCGCGGCATCGGACTCGAGGCGGCGAAGAGCCTGCTCACCTACGCCTTCGCGAGCGACCTGGTCGAGCGCGTCAAGGTCGCGCCGCTCAAGCTCGAGCTCCAGGAGTTCCTCTTCGCCTGGATCCCGCAGGGCGACGTGGTGCGCGACGCGGTCTAGGAGGGCGAGTCATGACCACGGCAGCGCGGCCGGTGGGTGAGGGACGGGGCCCCGTGGAGCCGCAGCGCCTCGACGTCGCGCGGCTGCGCGCCGACTTCCCGATTCTCGCCCGCCGGCTGGGGGATCGGCTGCTGGTCTATCTCGACAACGCGGCGACGACCCAGAAGCCGCGCGCGGTGCTCGCGGCGATGGACCGCTTCTACGAGTGGAGCAACGGCTCGGTGGCGCGCGGCGTGCACCGCCTCTCGGCGGAGGCGACGGCGGCTTACGAAGCGGCGCGCGAGCGGGTGGCGCGCTTCCTCAACGCGGCGTCGCCCGAGGAGATCGTCTTCGTGCGCGGCACGACCGAAGCGATCAACCTGGTGGCGGCGAGCTTCGCCCGCCCACGGCTCGAGCCCGGCGACGAGATCCTGGTGACCCATCTCGAGCACCATTCGAACCTGATCCCCTGGCAGCAGGTCTGCCGCGAGCGCGGTGCCCGGCTCGTCGTCGTGCCGGTCGACGACCGCGGCGAGGTCGAGGCCGGTGATTTCGCCGCCCGCCTGAGCCCACGCACCCGGCTGGCGGCGATCGCGCACGTCTCGAACGCCTTGGGCACGGTGCTGCCGGTGGCCGACCTCGTCGCCCGGGCGCATGCCGTGGGCGTTCCGGTGCTGCTCGACGGAGCGCAGGCGGCGCCGCACCTGCCGGTCGACGTCGCCGCCCTGGCGTGCGATTTCTTCGCCTTCTCGGGGCACAAGGTCTACGGCCCGACCGGTATCGGCGCGCTCTACGGGCGACGCGAGCTGCTCGCGACGATGCCGCCCTACCAGACGGGGGGCGGCATGATCCTCGGCGTGGAGCTCGAAGAGACGACGTTCGACCAGCCGCCCCGACGCTTCGAGGCCGGCACCCCGGCCGCCGCGGAGGCGATCGGGCTCGCCGCGGCGCTCGACTACGTCGAGGCGATCGGCCGACCGGCGATCGCGCGCCACGAGGGGGAGCTGCTGGCGCGCGCCGTCGCCGGGCTCGAGCGCGTCCCCGGCGTGATCTTGATCGGCCGCCCGCGCGAGCAGGCCGGGGTGGTCTCCTTCGTGCTCGCGGGAGTGCACGCGCACGACCTCGGGACGGTGCTCGACCACCACGGAATCGCGGTGCGCGCCGGACACCACTGCACTCAGCCCCTGATGAAGCGCCTCGGGGTGCCGGCGACGGTGCGCGCCTCCTTCGCGCTGTACAACACCAGCGAAGAGGTCGACCGCCTGCTCGCCGCGGTCGAAGCGGCCGCGGAGCTCTTCCGGCGATGAGCGACCTGCAGGCGCTCTATCAGGAGGTGCTGCTCGACCACTACCGGCAGCCGCGCAACTTCGGCCCGCTGCCCGGCGCGACGCACCACGCCGAAGGGCACAATCCGCTCTGCGGCGACCGGGTGGAAGTCGAAGTCCTGGTGGTGGACGAGCGGCTCGCCCAGGTCGGCTTCCAAGGTTCGGGTTGCGCCATCTCGACCGCCTCGGCTTCGCTCATGACCGAGGCCGTGCAGGGCCTCCGACCGGAGGAGTTCGCAGCTCTCTTCGCCGCCTTTCGCGATGCGGTGACCGGCGCGACGCCACCCGACGAGGAGCGGCTCGGCAAGCTCGCGGCGCTCGCCGGGGTGCGCGAGTTCCCGATGCGGGTCAAGTGCGCGACGCTCGCCTGGCACACGCTGCAGGCGGCGCTCGCCGGCGGTGACCACCCGATCTCCACCGAATGACCCGCCGTGCCCGCCGGGGGCGCATGGTAGCCTCGGCGCGCTGCAGTTTCGCTTCGTGGAGCCCTGGGGAAGGAGCGGGTCGATGAGAGCCGGCCGACAGGCTCGCGCCGTGACGCGAGCGGCGCTCTTGCTCGCCTTGGCCGTCGGACCCGATCGACTGCCGGCGCAGCGCCTCCCCTTCACCGCCTACAACACCGACGACGGTCTGCCCGCGACGCAAGTCTGGCACCTGCTGGAGGACCGGCGGGGCTATCTCTGGATCGCGACCACCTGGGGACTGGCGCGCTACGACGGCGTCGCCTTCTCCACGCTTTCGGTGCCGCAGGGTCTGCCGAGCGCCAACATCCGGCTGACCCTCGAGGATCCGAGCGGCGAGCTGTGGATCGGCACCAACGCCGGCTTGGCACGCTACGACGGCGAGGGGGTCACCTCCTTCGTGGAGCAGGGCGGCGCTCTCGCCGCCACCATATGGGCGGCCGGGATCGACCGCCACGGCGTCGCCTGGTTCGGCACCGACCGCGGGCTGGTCGCAGCGGTGGGCGAGACCTTCCGCACCTATGGCCGCTCCGACGGCCTCGCCGACGATTACGTCTACTCGCTCCTGCTGGCGCGCGACGGGGCGATCTGGCTGGGCTCACGCGGGCACGGGGTCACCCGCTGCAACGTCGAGCGCGGCGGACGGCTGGGTGCCTGCCGCGTTTTCGGCGAGGCGCAGGGTCTGCTCTCCGGCAGCGTGCGATCGATCCTCGAGGACGGCGCCGGCAACGTCTACCTGGCGACGCGCGGGGCGGGCCTGGCGCGCTTCGACGGCCAGCGCTTCGACCATCGCCGGACGAGCGACGGGATGCCCGGCGACGACCTCTACGCGCTGCTGGTCGACCGCGGCGGGAATCTCCTGGTGGGCAGCGCCGGCCGCGGCCTCGCGATCTGCCCCCTGCCCGACCTCGCCCCCTGCTTGGGACTCTCGCAGGCCAACGGCCTGGGCGACGACGGGGTCCGCGCGCTGTTCGAGGATCGCGAGGGGACCCTCTGGATCGGCACCGAGGGGGGGCTCGCCAAGCTCGCGCGGCGCGATCTCTGGAGCTACGGCGAAGCCGAAGGGCTGCCCGACCGCCAGGTCTACGCCGTGGCGAGCGACCGGGAGGGCGGCGTCTGGGTCGGCACCTTTGACGGCCTCGCTCACCTCGCGATCGACCCCCAGGGGCGAGCGACGAGCGAAACCTGGCGGCGGGACCGCGGCTTGCCGGCGGACTGGGTCTGGTCGGTCCTGGCCGACCGCCGGGGGGACGTCTGGGCGGGGACCGAGGCCGGGCTCGCCCGACTGCGCCAGGGGCAGGTGGTCGACGTCTATCGCGGCGCCGACGGATTGCCCGGCGACTACGTGGTCGGACTGGCGGAGGATCGCCAGGGGGCGCTCTGGGTGGCGTCGATCGACGGCCTGGCGCGCCTGCGGTTCGCCGGCCAAGGGCGGCCGGAGATCACCCGTTTCGGCGTCGAGCAGGGGCTCGCGAAGGCACGCTGCTACGCCGTCGCGGAGGATGGCGACGGTCGTCTCTGGGTGGCGCACGGCGAGGGGCTCAGCCGCTGGGATGGCGCGCGATTCGCTGCCGTGGACGCGAGCTCGAATCTCGATCTGCGCGCCGCGCGGACGCTCGGTGTCGGGCGCGACGGCACCCTGTGGGTTGGCGGCTACGGCCAGCTCGCCCATCTGATCCAGGGCGGTCCCACGCCCCGCTTCGCGATCTACGGCGCGCGCGCTGGACTGAGCGACCTGCTCATCCTGACCATCGCCGAGGACGACAGCGGCCACCTGCTGCTCGGCACCAACCACGGGGTGTTGCTGTTCGATCCCGCGGCGCGCCAGGGCGAGGGCGCGGTCGAAGCCCGCTTCGACCATGCGACCGGATTGCTCTCGGCCGAGATCTCGCACTCGAGCGCCTTCGCCCGGGACACCGAAGGGCGCGCCTGGTTCGGCTTCAAGGGCGGGCTGACCGCCTTTCCGCGCGGCTTCGCGCCGGCGCACGAGATGCCGCCGCCGGAGCTCGCCTTCGAGCGACTCGACAGCGGTGCGGGGCGGATCTTCCAGGCCCCGTTCGGCGGCAGCGCAGGCAGCGGTCGGCTCCTCGGGGGAGGGCCGGTGGTGCTGCCGCACGGCGACCGCGACTTGCGAATCGCCGTCCGGGCGCGCACCCTGCGCGGCGAGCAGGCGGTGCGTTACCAGTACCGGCTGGAGGGCCTGGAGAGCGACTGGAGCGAAGCCAAGGCCGAGCCCTTTCGCTACTACACCAATCTCGACCCCGGGGAGTACCGCCTGCGGGCGCGGGCGGCGATCGGCGCCGGGGCCTGGGGCGAACCGGTCGAGCTCGCGCTGCGCCTCGAACCCGCGTGGTTCCAGACGCGCCCGGTTCGCGCCGGCGCCTTGGCGCTCCTCGGGTTCCTCGTCTACGGCGCCGTCTGGCTGCGCACGCGCCGCGTCGAGCGGCGCAATCGCGAGCTCGCACGGCTGGTCGACGAACGCACCGACGACCTGGCGCGCTACGCCCGGGCGCTCGAGGAGAACGTCGACGCCCTCGACCGGGCGAACGAACGGATCCGCCAGGCGGACCGCTACCGGGCGGAGTTCCTCGCCAAAATGAGTCACGAGCTGCGCACCCCGCTCACCTCGGTGCTCGGTTTCGCGGCCCTTCTGGGCGACGGCCTCGAGGGGACCATGGAGGCCCGCCACGCGCGCTATCTCGCCAACATCCGGGAGAGCGGCAACCACCTTCTCCGGCTGATCAACAACCTGCTCGATCAGGCCAAGATCGAAGCCGGAGGCATGGACCTGCACCTCGAGCCGGCGGCGCTCGAGTCGATCGTCGAGAGCGCGGCAGGGTTGATGGAGGGCTATGCCGCGACCCGCGGCGTACGCTTGACGACCCGCCACCTGCAGACCACCCCCCCCATCCTGGTGGACGTCGCGAAGCTCCGCCAGATCACCATCAACCTGCTGTCGAACGCGATCAAGTTCTCGCCCGCCGGCAGCGAAGTCTCGATCACGACCCGCCGGGTGGGCGCGGCGAGCTCGGAGCTCGGGGTCGAGAGCTACGAAGTCGTCGTGACCGACCAGGGCCCGGGCATCGCGCCCGAGCATCGCGAGCGGATCTTCGAGCCCTTCCGGCAGCTCGCGGCGCGCGGCGAGACGATCGCCGGGACCGGCCTGGGCCTGCCGATCGTGCGCCAGTTCGTGCAGCTCCTGGGCGGCCAGGTGGAGGTGCGTTCGCCCGGCGTCGGAACGGCCTTCCACGTGCTCCTGCCGATCGACGCAGCGACGCGCGCCACGGGGGTGCGCGCGAGCTCGGGCCGGGAATCCGCCACGGTCGATCGGCCGCGCGTCGTGGTGCTCGAGCCGGACCGCGGGCGCTTCACCGCGGTGGCGGGGGATCTCGACCGCGAGGGCTTCCTCGCCGTGCGCGCCCCCGATCTGGAGGAGGCGCGGCGCATGGTGCGGGAGCTCCGGCCAGCGGTCGTAGCGCTGGATCTCGACCCCGTTCGGCCCGAGGCCTGGCGAGTGCTGGTCGGCCTCGAGCACGAGCTGGCGCGTGCCGAGCTGCCGCTCGTCCTCTTCGCCTTCGCGCCGGGGAGCGTACGAGGAGTCGCGGTCGGTTTCGATCGCTGCCTGGCGCTGCCGGTCGATCCCGCGCTCCTCGGTGCCACGGTGCGGCAGCGGATCGCCCCGCGGCCGGCGAGCTCCGGGAGCGCCGTCTGCCTGGCGATCAGCGAAGCGGCGGCTTCGCGCGAGCTCGAGGCGGAGCTCGCCCGGCTCGGCCTGGAGGCGGTGCGCCCGGCGAGCCGGCCGCGCGCCCAGGCCGAGCTCGCGAGCGGCCGCTTCGTCGCCATGGTCCTCGACCTCGCCGATGGCGAGACCGGCGGCCTCGATCTGGCGTGCGGCGGGCAGAGCGAGGGGGTTCCCGGACTGCCCTGGATCGCCCTGGTGCGTCCCGAGCTCGCGGCGACGGAGCGCGATCGCCTGGTCGACCTGGTGACGGGCGCGCGCGGTGCGACCGGCCTCGCGGTGGTTTCGGCGGTGCGTCGCCTGATCACCCCCGAGCGGCCGCGGCCGCGCTCTGAAATCAGCTAGCCCGTGCGGCTCAGAGGCCGAGCAGCAGGAAGGCCATGAGGATCGCGGTGGGCGGCAACGCGCCGAGCAGCAGGCCGAGCGGCGAGATGCCGCCCGGGAAGAAGCGGCCGAGCAACGCCTGGCCGGCGGGGTTGGGGGCGTTGGCGATCACCGTGAGCCCGCCGCCGGCAACCGCTCCCGCCACCACGGCGTAGCGCGACTCGGGCGAGAATCCGGGCACCAGCGAGGCGAGGTAGGTGATCGCGGCGTTGTCGTTGACCGCCGTCAGGGCGGCGGCGCCGAAGAGCAGGGCGAGCGGGGAGAGCGCGCCGAGGATCGGCGCCACCCACCAGGCCTGGAGCGACCCGTGGACGACCAGGCCGGCGAGGAAACAGCCCACCAGCAGGCTGCTCCGCAGCTCGAGCGGATCCTGGTGCGGCGCCGTGGCTTCGTGGAAGGCGAGGAAGAAGAGGAAGCCGCCGATGAACAGCGGCGGCGTGTGCGCGGTGAAGACCGTCCAGGCGAGGAAGCCGAGGTGGATGGCCATCAACCAGCCGGGCGTGCCGGTGGCGCGCTCGGCGCCCGTCCCCTCCGCCGGCTGCGTCGCCAGCTCCCGCAGCTCGCGGCGAAACCAGTAAGCGTGAACGGCGGTCGCCACCACCACTCCGAGCACCGCTTTCCAGCCGAACTGACGCAGCATGAAGGGCGTCGTCCAGCCCCACTTGGCGGCCACCATCAGGACCGGCGGCGCGGCGAAATGGGTCAGCGTGCCGCCGACCGAGATGTTGGCGAAGAGGAGCCCCAGGGTCGCATAGCGCAGCCGTCGGCTCGGCCGGCGGGGAAAGACGGTGCGCGACAACAGCAGGGCCGAGATGACCATCGCCGCCGGCTCGGTGATGAAGGAGCCGAGCAGTGGACCGACGGTGAGGATCGCCACCCACCAGGCGAACGGCGTGGCGCCGCCGAGGGCGGCGAGCCGGCCGATCGCCAGCTCGGCGAAGTCGAGCACCGGACGGGTCCCCGCCACGCAGAGGATCACCACCACGAACATCGGCTCGGTGAACTGCACCAGGTGGCCGAGGAAGTACTTCGCGGTGCCCCAACCCTCGAACCCGGCGATGCAGGCGACGAGGGGCACCGCCCAGAGCAGGAAGACGACCTCGATCTCGCCCAGGAAGTGGAGCATCTCGGCGCGGAAGGTGGCGGCGGAGAAGCCGCCGGAGGCGCCCTGCGCCGCGAGCGCGCTCTCCAGGCGATGCGCTCGCGCGAGCAGCTTGGGAGCGAGGAAGGTGTGCAGCAGGGCGAGGGCGAAGATGATCGTCGCGATCAGATTGAGCGGTTCGGCGGCGATCCGGCCGGCGAGGATCTCGAGCAGCCCCCGGCCGCTCTCGCCGGCGTAACTGTCGAGCGGCGGTGGAAAGTCGGGTCGCGGTCCCCCGCTCGTATCGCCCACGCCGGCGGCGAGGACGAGCAGGCCCGCGGGCAGGCTCCAGGGGATCATGGCGCCAACACCACGACGCGGCGGAAGGGCTCCTGGCCACGGCTGGTCGAGGTCAGCCCCTGGTGCTCCGCCGCCTCGTGCTGCAGGCGGCGCAGGTACGAGGCCTGCGGCGCCAGCTCGACGGCCGTGGCGCCGTCGAGCACGGCGTCGATCGCTTCGCCGACCTCGCGCAGCGCGCTCGCCTGGTCGTCGAGCGCATCGGAGACCCCGAACAGGCCGCGCAGGAAGTTCTCCAGCTGACCGACCGTGCCGGCCTTGAGCACGTGCAGCGGCCGGCCCTCGGCGGCGGCGGCGCGCACCGCGCGCGGCAGCCGCCGCTCCTGCGACTTGAGCGTCACGAAGCAGTCGGCTTCGTCCACTTGGTCGACCACGCTGGCGGGCACGCGGAGCGAGCGGACGAGGCTTTCAAGGCGTGGTACCGAGACGGCGTAGGGGAAGATGCGCACCCGCCGCCAGGTCCCGCGCCCCGGCCGCTCGTCCGCGGCGCGGCGGCCGACCGGCAGCGCCGGCAGGCCGCCGACTGCGCTCGGGCGGATTTCGACGTCGCCTGCCGACCCGCGCAGCCGGAGCTCCGGCCGGGCCGGCAAACCGCGCAGCAACCGGTCGACCACTTCGGCAACCTCGCGATGCACCGCGAAGCGGTCTTTGTCCTGGATCTCGATCAGCACCTCGAAGGTGGGTGGCGCCTTGCGCTCGAGCACGGTCTTCTGGGTGCCGCGGCGTCGCGCCTCCTCGTCGGAGAGGGTCACCGTCTGGATACCCCCCACCAGGTCGCAGAGCGTCGGATTGGCGAGCAGGTTCTCGAGCGTGTTGCCGTGCGCGGTGGCGATCAGCTGGACTCCGCGCTCTGCGATGGTGCGCGCGGCGAGCGCCTCGGCCTGGGTGCCGATCTCGTCGATCACCACCACCTCGGGCATGTGGTTCTCGACCGCCTCGATCATCACGGCGTGCTGCAGGGCAGGTTCGGGAACCTGCAGGCGGCGGGCACGTCCGATGCCGGGATGCGGAATGTCGCCGTCGCCGGCGATCTCGTTGGAGGTGTCGACCACCACGACCCGGCGTCCCAGCGCGTCGGCGAGCACGCGGGCGGCCTCGCGCAGCAGGGTCGTCTTGCCGACGCCCGGCCGGCCGAGCAGGAGCGCGGAGCGCCCGCCTTCGATGACGTCGCGGACGATGTCCACCGTGCCGACCACCGCGCGGCCGACCCGGCAGGTGAGGCCGACCACCTCGCCACGGCGATTGCGCAGCGCCGAGATGCGGTGCAGCGTGCGTTCGATGCCGGCGCGATTGTCCGGCCCGAAGCGTCCCACCCCCTCGACGATGTGCGCCAGGTCGGCGTGCGAGAGCGGCGCGTCGTCGAGATCGATCGTGCGCTCTGCGAAGCGCGCCTCGGGGAGCCGTCCGAGATCGAGCACGATCTCGAGCAGCTCGTCCAAGTCGTCGCGCCCGGCCAGGCGCTCGCTGAGCGCGGCCGGCAACACCGCGAGCAGCAGGTCGAGGTCGTCGAGTCGAGGGGTTCGGACGGCGGTCATCGCGCTCGAGCCGGCGGTCTACCGGCCCGGCGCGATTCTCGCACAGCCGATTCGGTAGGATGCCCGCCATGCGCCGGCCGCCGCCGTTTCGTCGCGCCCTGGCGCTCGTCGCTCTTTTGCTTCTCGCGGCGCCGGCGCTCGCCGCGGCCGAGGGCGACGGCGAGCGCCTGCTCTACAGCTGGCGGCTGCTCGGTTTCTTCGGCGCGATCTCCGGCCTCTTCTTTCCGGCCCACGGCGAGGGCGAGCTCAGCTCGCGCCGGCAGCCGGACGGCCACCTGGTCAACGAGCTGCTGATCACCTCGCGGGCCTCCGAGACTGCGGACTTCTTCCGCTATGGCGCGGAGCTCGACCCGGCGAGCGGGCGGACGCTGCGCGCCTGGTCGAGTCAGCTCTGGCGGGGCAAGCGCAAGGAGAAGGCGAGCCCGATCGAGGCCGCCGGAGTGGTCGACATCGCCTCGGCGATCGCCCTGCTGCGGCGCGAGCCCCCCGCAGCGGCGCGGCAGCTCGAGATCTGGTCGGACGGGCGGCTCTACCCGATCGCCGTCCGCCCCGAGGGGCGGGAGATCCGCACGGTGCTCGGCCGCAAGGTCCCCGCGCGGCGCTACGCCGTCCGGCCGGTGGAACTGCCGGGACGCCGCGTCTGGAAGGGGGAGCTCGACCTCTGGCTGGCGGAGGATGCCGTGGCGACGCCGGTCGAGATCCTGGTGGCGCGCCCGCCGGCGCGGGTGCGGCTGGAGATCGTCGGTTTCGGGGGCGGCGGGTGACGTCCCCTTCACGGCCGCGGGCTCGCCGGCCTCCGCCGTCGCCCTGAGCTCGGCGCCCGGTCATCCGCTCGCCCGGCTCTGGCGTAGTGGTTGGGGAGAGCCGAGTGGGCGACGGAGGCCGTGGCATGATGTTGGCGAGAGCCGAGCGCAGCACCCATTTTGGCGCGCCGAACGATGCGGCGCTCGCGGTGGGTCGCGCCACGACGATGAGCGACAGCCCCTCCGACCGTAGCCTCCTCGAGCGCATCGCCGCGGGCGATCGCGAGGCCTTCCGCCTGTTCTACGACCGCTACGCCCCCAAGGTGCTCGCCTACGTGCGCGCCCTGGGGCGGGCGCGGGACGCCGCGGAGGATGTCGTCCAGGAGGTCTTCCTGGCGGTGCATCGCCGGGCGGGGACCTACCGGCCGGAGCGCGGGGAGGTCGCCGGCTGGCTCTACACCATCACCCGCAACAAGCTGGTCGACCTCTGGCGGCAGCGCCCGGTGGGGGACGACGCGGCGGAGATCGACTTCGCCCGCCTGCTGGTCGACGAGGGGGGGGCGGAGCGCAAGGTGGTGTCGCTCAGCGTGCGCAAGGCGCTGTCGGGCTTGAAGCGCGAACAGCGCCAGGCGGTCGAGCTCGCCTACTTCGGCGGCCTGACCTACGAGGAGACCGCCGAGCAGTTGCAGGTCCCCCTGGGGACCTTGAAGTCGCGCATCCGCGCCGGACTCGCCCTGATGCGCCAGGAGCTCGCCGGAGGCGGGTCGTGATGGCTGACGTGGGAGGCCGGAGAGCCGATGAAGCACCCTGGTGAAGAGACCTTGCTCGCCGCCGCGTCGGGTCGCCTGGATCGCGCGCTCCGCCTGGTGGTCGAGACCCACCTCGAGCTCTGCCCGACCTGCCGGGGAACCGTCGAAGAGCTCGCCACGCCCGGGGGCTGGCTGCTCCGCGGCCTGCCCGACCAGGCGCCGTCGCCGGAGCTCTGGGGGCGGCTCGAGCGCCAGCTGGCGGCGCCGCCGCCGGTCGACCGCCTGGCCCCCGAGATCCCGCTGCCGGAGTCGATCCGCCACGAGCTCACCCTCGGCGAGCGGCCGCGCTGGCACTCGCTGGCGCTCAACGGCGGCCGCATGGCCCAGCTCTTCCGCGACGCCGCCACCGGCGCTTGGCTCTGCCTCGGCTTCATGCCGGGTGGCCGCCGCTTCCCGCGTCACGAGCACCTGGGCTACGAGCACGCCGTCGTGCTCTCGGGAGGTTACGAGGACGAGCGCGGCGAGTTCGTCGCCGGCGACTACGCGGTCTACGAACCGGGCTCGGCGCACGGCCCCGACACGCTCGACGGCGACCCTTGCTGGATCCTCTTCCGCCTCGAGGGCAGCGTGCGCTTCGCCGGCTGGCGCGGCCAGCTGCAGCGCCTCCTGACCTGAGCGGGAGCCGGAGGGCGCTTTGTTAGACTCGCCCCCGCCATGAAGGTCAAGCGCGCCGCCAAGTACGGCTTCTGCGCCGGCGTGCGGATCGCCGACAAGAAGGTCAAGAAGTTTGCCGGTACCGGCGGGCGCGGATCGATCCTCGGTCAGGTGGTGCACAACGAACGGGTGGTCGAGGAGATGGAGCGGCTCGGCGTCGCGACGGTGAAGCGTTTGGAGGAGGCGCCCCCCGGGACGATCGTCTTCTCGGCCCACGGCGTGCCGCCCTCGTTCCACCAACGAGCCGAAGCGCGCGGCCTCCGGATCCTCGACACCACTTGCCCGTTCGTCTACGACATCCACGACGAGGCGAGCGTCGCCCTGGCCGAGGGGGCCCACCTGGTCTTCGTGGGCGACCCGCAGCATCGCGAAGTGATCGGCTACACCCACGACCTCGATCCGGCGACCTTCCACGTGCTGACCACCGTCGCGGAAGCGGAGCGGATCGACTGGTCGCGCTACCCTCGGGTCAAGATCTTCTACCAGACGACGCTCAACGCCGACGATTTCGAGGAGCTCGTGCGCGCCATCGAGAGCCGCGCCGCCGACGTCCGGCGAGCGGACACCATCTGCTACGCGACCAAGGAGAACCAGGAGGCGGCGCACGCCCTCGGGCGCGACGCCGAGGTGGAGCGCATCCTGGTCATCGGCGGCACGCGCAGCGCCAACACCCGGCACCTGTTCGAGATCTGCGCGCGCTACAAGCCGAGCTACCTGGTGCAGGGCGCCGCCGACCTGCGTCGCGAGTGGTTCGACGGGGTCGCGACGGTCGGCTTGACCGCGGGCGCTTCGACGCCGGACTACGTGGTCGACGAGGTCGAGGCGGCAGTGCTCGACCTCGCCGCGGCGCGACCCGCCTGAGGTCGCCGATGCCCCACGACCCGCTCGAACGGCCGCGCGCCGCCAACGTACCGGTCTTCCCCGATCTCGCCGCCGCCGACATCGCCGCCACGCTCCCCGAGCGGCCGGCCGGGCCACGCGTCCAGCGGCCGCTCTTGCAGGGGCTCGCCCTTCCGGTGCACGATCTATCGCGCGGCGGATCGAGCGCCGACGTGCCCGACGAGATGACCGTGGCTGCGGCAGCCCCGGCAGAAAGGAGTCTCGCGTGAAAGTCCTGGTGGTCGGCGGCGGTGGGCGCGAGCACGCGCTCTGCTGGAAGCTGCGTCAGAGCCCGGAGCTCACCGAGCTCTATTGCGCGCCCGGCAACCCGGGGATCGCCGCGGTCGCCGATGGCGTGCCGATCGCCGCCGAAGAGGTGCACCGTCTCGCCGACTTCGCCCAGGAGGTGGGAGTCGAGCTGACCGTGGTGGGTCCCGAGCTGCCGCTCACCTTGGGCATCGTCGACGAGTTCCAGGCACGCGGGCTGCGCATCTTCGGCCCCAAGAAGCTCGCCGCCGAGCTCGAGGGATCGAAGGTCTTCGCCAAGGAGTTCTTCCGCCGCCACAGCATCCCAACGGCCGACTTCGAGGTGGCGCACGATCGCGACCATGCAGCGCGCGCCGCGGCGCGCTACGGCTTTCCGGTGGTGCTCAAGGCGGACGGACTCGCGGCCGGCAAGGGGGTGATCGTCGCCACCGATGCCGCCGAGCTGGAGAGCGCGTTGGCCAGCTTCTTCGAGGAGCGGCGCTTCGCCGGGGCCGCCGAGCGGGTGGTGGTGGAGGAGTTCCTGGTCGGCGAAGAGGTTTCGTTCCTCGCCTTCTCCGACGGTACCCACATCCTGCCGCTCGCCACCGCGCGCGACTACAAGCGGTTGGCCGACGGCGACCAGGGGCCGAACACCGGCGGCATGGGGGCCCACAGCCCCTCGGGGTTGTTGTCGAGCGAGCTCGCGGGGCGCATCCTCGAAGAGGTGATGTATCCGACGATCGCCGGCATCGCCGGCGAGGGGCGGCCGTTCTCCGGGGTGCTCTACGCCGGTTTGATGCTCACCGACGCCGGCCCCAAGGTGCTCGAGTTCAACGTCCGGCTGGGCGACCCGGAGGCGCAGGCGCTGCTGCTCCGCCTCGAGGACGACCTGCTGCCGATCCTCGCCGCCGGCGCGGCCGGGAACTTCGGCCTCTCCCGCCTGCACTTCCGCAAGGAGGCCGCGGCGGTGGTCGTGCTCGCCAGCGCGGGCTATCCCGACAAGCCGGTCCGCGGCGAGCCGATCCTCGGCCTCGAGCGAGCAGCGGCGGTGCCGGGGGTGGAGGTCTTCCACGCGGCGACCGAAGCGCGCGGCGGCGAGATTCTCTCGGCCGGGGGGCGCGTGCTCAACGTCGCGGCGACCGGGGCGACCCTGGCCGAGGCGCTGCGCAGCGCCTACGCGGCGGCCGGGGAGATCTCCTGGCCGTCCAAGATCCTGCGCAAGGACATCGGCCGGCGCATTCTCGAGCAGGGCTACGTGCCGGGCGAGAGCGGGGCGTTCCGGCTGCCGCCGCTGGTCGATTCCTGAGCCGCTGCCGCGGCGCGCTTCATGTTGACAGCCCATGGTACGGGTGCCATCATGGCGTGCAAGGTCCTCGCACGCCCGCATGGCGCGGTCTCCGGCACGACGGGACGTGGCGTTTCGTGTCGCCGGACGACTTGGCGGACTGGTACTGATCGTGCAGACCTGAGAAGCCAATATGTCCGGTTGTGGTGGGTGCTCTTTTCGCGGCATGTCGACGGCGGTCGAGAACGCCTTCGTCGGAGTCCGCTTCTGGGAGGAGACCAACCTCACGCTCTGCGGCACCGCCGGCCAGATCTACGGGCGCGGCGCGCCGGTGATCGTCGACGTCGACGGTGAGCCGACCTTCGCCAAGGTCGAGCAGTCGCCGATGCCGGTCTTCAAGCCCTGCCAGAAGTCGAGCGCCAAGAAGATCCTGCGCGCCGCCTCGGAGGACGACCGGAAGGCCTTCGAGCGCCAGATGGAGCGTCAGCAGGCGGCCAAGCTCTTCGCCCAGGAGCGGTCGCGGGCGCTCAACCTGCAGATGAAGATCTCGCGCGTCGAGTTCGCCCTCTCCGGCAAGAAGGCCACCCTCTACTTCACCGCCGAGCATCGGATCGACTTTCGGCAACTGGTGCGCGACCTGGCCCAGCGATTCGCCACCCGCGTCCAGATGGTGCAGGTCGGGTCGCGCGACGAGGCGGGGCTCCTCGGGGGCGTCGGAGTGTGCGGGAGGACGCTCTGCTGCTCGTCCTGGCTCAAGGAGTTCCGGCCGATCTCGATCCAGATGGCCAAGCGACAGAGCCTCTCCCTCAACCCCTCGAAGATCTCCGGCCAGTGCGGCCGGTTGCTCTGCTGCCTGGCCTACGAGGACGATCAGTACAAGGGTGCCAAGAAACCGAAAGCCGACCATCCGGTGACCGAGGCGTCATGACCCACCGCAAGCTGATCCGTCCCGACATCTCCGAGGCCCAGCGCAACGACCAGCCGCGCGCCGTCACCCGACGCAAGCAGAGCCCGCCCGAACAGACCAATGCCGAGGAGTTCTACTACCTCAAGCAGATGGCGGCACGCACGCCGATGGTGGTCGTGCTGATCAACGACGAAGAGCTGCGCGGCTGGATCGAGTGGTACGACAAGGGGGCGATCAAGCTGAATCGTCACGCCGGCCCCAACCTGCTCATCCCCAAGCACTCGATCCGCTATCTCTTCAAGGAGGAAGAGCTGCGCCGCGGCCGGCGCCGTCCAGCCGCTCTGCCGCTCGCCGGGGCCGACGAGGCCACGCCCGCGACGCCCCCCGAAGGGCCCGGCGAAAACGCGTGAACCCACCGGTCCTCGCCCTCACCCAGGGTGATCCGGCGGGCATCGGTCCCGAGATCCTGCTCAAGTGCCTCGCCCAGCCCCGGTCCGGGGAGGCGATCGCGCTGCTGGTGGCCGAGCGCCCCGCGCTCGCCGCGGTGCGCGACCTCGTGCCGGAGTTCCCCTGGGACCGCCTGATCGAGGTGCCGCAGCCGAGTCGCCCGGAGCTCGCGAGGCTCGAGGGCCGGATCCCCTGGCTCGATCCGGTGGGCGAGAACCGCCAGGTCGTGCCAGGGCGCTCGACCGCGGCGGATGCGCACGGCGCCATGGCCGCCATCGACACCGGCATCGCCCTGGCGCGCGCCGGGGTCGTCGACGCGCTGGTCACCGCGCCGATCTCCAAAGAGTCGATCGCACGCCACGAGCTGCCCGGCTTCGTCGGCCACACCGACTACCTCGCGGCGGCCTGCGGGCTCGAGCGCTACGGCCGGGACTACCTGATGGCCTTCCTCGCGCCGGAGCTCCAGGTGGCGCTGCTCACCGTGCACCAGCCGCTGCGCGCGGCGCTCGACGCCATCGACGCCGCCGCGATCGGCGAGGCACTGGCGTGCCTCGCGCGACACGCCGGCGGCCGGATCGCGGTGGCCGGCCTGAATCCGCACGCCGGTGAGAGCGGGCTGCTGGGCGACGACGAGGAGCGGATCCTGGTTCCGGCGATCGCCGCCGCCCGCGCGGCGGGAATCGACGCGGTGGGTCCGGAGAGCCCCGACTCGCTCTTCGCCCGCCAGCGCCGCGGCGAATTCGACTGGACCCTCGCGCTCTACCACGACCAGGGGCTGATCGCGGTCAAGACCGCCGCCTTCGGCCTCGCCACCAACTGGACCCTGGGACTGCCCTTTCTGCGCACCTCGGTCGATCACGGGACGGCGTTTCCCCTCGCCGGTACCGGCCGGGCCGACGGCGCGCCGATGCGCGCCGTGCTCGCGACCACCGTGGACCTGCTCGCCGGACGCCTGCCGCTGCGCCGCTTCTGATTCCAGGAGGGAGCCATGGCCCGCTCCGCTTCGAGCGCACGCGATCCCCGGAGCCCCGCCGATCCGCTCGCGCTGCTCAACGAGCTGGCACGCATCGCCACCGAGGACCTGGAGCTCAGGCCGATGCTGCAGCGCATCACCGACGCGCTGGCGGCGCGGCTCGAGATCGATCTCGTGGCGCTGGTCGGCGTCGATCACGTGGCGCGGCGGTTCGTCTGCGAGGCGGTGACCGCGCGCCGGCCCACCGAGGTCCACGTCGGCTACAGCCGGGCCTTCGGCAGCGGAGTGGTCGGACAGGTGGCGGCGAGCGGAGAGGCCCTGTTGCTCGACGACGTCAGCAGCGTTCCGAACTACGTCGAGACGCTCGCCGGCGCGCGCTCGGAGCTCTGTCTGCCGATCAAGCACCGCGGCGAGGTGGTGGCGCTACTCAACCTCGAGAGCACGAAGCCGCGAGCCTTCGGTGGGCTGCAGCTCCTCTTCACCGCCGTGGCCGAGCAGGTGGCGGGCGCCATCGCCTCGGCGCGCCTCTATGCGGAGATCCGTCGGCGGGCCTTCTTCCTCGAGGTGTTGGGCGAGGTTTCCCGTACGGCCCTGGCTTCGCCCGACCTCAAGGAAGTCCTGATGCGCATCGTGCGCCACGTCCAGGCGCGCTTCGATCTGCTGCTCGCGGCGATCGTGGTCGCCAACGAGGCGGGCAGCGAGTGGGAGCATCGAGCGCTGGCGACGCGCGGCGGGAAGGCGCCGCTACCCCGCAAGCGCTGGCCGGTCACCGCCGGAGTGGTGGGTCGGGCGATCCGCACGGGCGAACCGCAGCTCGTCCTCGACGTGAGCGAGGACCCCGATTTCTTCGCGCTCGACGGGCGCGTGGTCTGTGAGTACGCCGTGCCGCTGCGCCTGCACGGCCGGACGCTGGGAGCTTTCAACATCGAGAGCGACGACCGCGCGACGTTGGGACCCGACAATCTGCCGCTCTTCCGCACCATCGCCGAGCAGGTGGTCGGGCCGATCGAGCTCGCCCTGGTCCATCAGCAGCTGCACTCGGCCAACCGCGAGCTCGAACGCCTGGCCCGTCTCGACCCCTTGACCGGCGTGGCCAATCGGCGGCAGTTCGACGAAGCGCTCGAGGTGGAGTGGCGCCGGGCGCGCCGGGCGCGCCTCCCGCTGGCGCTGGCGATCGTCGACGTCGATCACTTCAAGGCCTACAACGACGCCTGCGGGCATCCGGCCGGAGACGTTTGCCTGCAGGAGGTGGCGCGCACGCTGCGCCGGGTCGCCAACCGCGCCGGGGATCTGGTGGCGCGTACCGGCGGCGAGGAGTTCGCGGTGATCCTGCCCGGTCTCGACGGCGCGCACGCCCTGGCGCTCGCCGAGGCGATGCGCCGTGCCATCGAGCAGAGCGCCCTGCCGCATCCGGCCTCGCCGGTCGCCGCCTGCGTCACGGTGAGCTGCGGCGTCGCCTCGCGCGTTCCGCAGCGCGGGACCACCGCGGCGACGCTGATGCACGAGATCGACCTGGCGCTCTATCGCGCCAAGAGCGCCGGTCGCAATCGCGTCGTCGAAGCAGTCGTGTCGTGAAGCGCGCCGCGCTCAGCCCGCTGCGGCCGTGGAACGCTCGACGTAAGTAGCGGAACCCGAGATCCGGTCGGCGAGCGAGCGCCCGGTGAGCGCGAGCAGGCCCGGCAGCCCGCCCAGGGCCCAGGTCAGCCAGCTACCCAGCCAGCGCAGCGCCGTCTGTCCGAAGGAGAGGGGCTCGGTCTCGTCGGTCCGTGCGACGAGGCCGCTCCACGCCATGCCCGGCGTCTGCCCCCAGAAGGCCAGCGAGACGACCGAGTAGAGGAAGGAGAAGGCGAGCAGGAAGCAGCCGAGCGGCAGCAGCGCGGCGAGACCGACCGTCGCGCCGAGCAGGCGGGCTCCGACGGCGGCGATGCCGCTCACCGCGAGGAAGATCGCGAGATCGCCGGCGGCGGCGCGGAGACGGGCGCCGAGCGGCGCGGTTTCGCGCGCCGGCGCCGTCGGCGTGAGCGGCACGGGCACCGGCGTGGGGCGTCGCGGCGCCTCCGCCGGCATCGGCTCGAATCGCCGCTCGCTCGTCCGCGGGGACTCGGCGGGGAGCTCGTCCTCGCCGAACAGGGGGAGCGAGTCGGGTCGCGCGGCGGTGCGCCGGTTGCTGCGCCGAGGGGCCTCTTCGCGCGGTTCCTCCGGTGGCGTCGGCGGACCGCCGAGCGGCAGATCGAACAGCGCCGGCTCGTCGGGTGGGTGAGTCATCGCACCGCCAGGTACTTGACGAAGATCTGGTAGAGCAGGTCCTCGTTGCGCCGCGTGTAGGCCTGCGAGAAGGCCTGCAGGCGGGCGAGCTCCGAATCGTTGGCGTCGAGCGTCACCGCTTCGCGGAAGCGCTCCGCCGCTGCCGCCGGATCGCCGCGTTGCAGCTCGAGCACGCCGAGATTGTAGTAGGAGTCGATGATCAGGCGCTTGATGTCCCGGTTGGCCGGCTCGTCCTCGCGCCGTCGCCAGAGGGCATTGAGCAGGAATTCGTAGTCGCCGTCCTGATACATCTTGAGCTCGGCGGCGAGCGGTGCGAGGCGTTCCCCGGCGTGCGCGGCGAGGCCGCTCAGCTGGGCGTCGAGCGGCGCCATCTCGGCGGCCTTGGTGAGCAGGCGCTGACAGCGCAGGAACTCCTGTTGCTGGCAGGCCTGCTCGGCTTCGCCGACCAGCGCGCTGCGGCGGGCCTTCTCCTCCGGGGTGGGTCCGGCCGGCACCGGCTCGGCCGGTTGAACGAGCGCCTCCCACTGCGAGACGAGCGACTGCGCCTCGGCATACTGCGGATCCTGCGGCGGCAGACGCCGCAGCTGCGCGATGGCGATCGCCGTCTTGCCGTCCGCGACGAGCGCCTTGGCGCGGACGATCGGATCGGCCACCGCGGGCGCGGGGGTCTCGAGGGTCTCCTTGGAGTTGGGGAAGAGCCGCGCGCGGTTCTTGAGCAGCAGCCAGCCACCGACCGCCAGCAGGGCGAGGACGAGCCCCCCGATCAGCAGGAAGTTGGGGGCGGGCCCTGAACGGCGCTTGGCGGCGATGGCGAAGGCGGCCCGTTCCTCGTCGCGTGCCCGCCCACTGCCCGGCTCCGGCGGCACCAGGATCTCGCCGGTCATCTTCTCGCGCGGCGCCCTGGGGGTGGCGGCGGCAGCGGCGCGGGGGGGCTCCTCGCCCGCTGCGCGCTCGCCGGCCGGCGGCACGACGGGCGCTGCGCCCCCTTCGCGGCGCGCCTCGATCCGCTCGAGGAACTCCACGGCGAGCACGTGGCCAGGGGCGATCTCGACCACGCGCCGGAAGGCCGCTTCCGCGGCCGCGAGGTCCCCGGCGTCGAAACGCTCGGCGCCTTCGTGGAAGATCTCCTCGGTCTCGCGCTCGCGCTCGGCCTTGAGCTGCCGGGCCTGCTCGATGCGCCGGGCGGCCTCCTGATGATCGATGTCGATCAGGAAGATCCGCGACCAGGCATCGATCGCGCCCTGGTATTCGCCGCGGTCGAAGGCGGCCTGACCCTCGCCCAGCAGCTGCTCGATCCGCCCGCCCCCCTCGTCGCTTTCACCTCCGGCCGCGCCGCCGGTCTCGTCCTGCATGTCGAAGGACTCGCCTTCGGCGGCGGCGAAGGAGAAGTCGACCTCGGGCAGCTCGAGGCTGGGCTCGTCGCTCGCGAGCGGCTCCGCGGTCTCCAGGGTCTCTTCCATCTGAATGCCACGCCGGCGGGCGCCCAGGGCGCGCGCCGGATCGTCGTAGAGCTTGCGCGCCTGCTCGAGCTCGGCGATCCCCGGATGGCTCGGGTCCAGCGAGCGCGCCTTGCGCAGCAGGCGCTCGGCCTCCTCGAGCTCGCCCACCTGCACCGCTTGGCGGGCCGATTCGAGGAAGGTCCGCACGTAAGGCTCCGCCTCGAGCCGGCTCTGGGCCTGATCGATCAGTTGCCGCAGCTTCGGGTCGCCGGCGATCGCGCGCCGATTCTGCTCGGCGATCTGCAGCAGCTCGACGAAGGACCGGCTGGCGAACCGGCGCTCGAGCTCGGTGGCCAAGTCCGTTGCGCCACCCTCCCGAGGGGGTGGCACCGCCGGCAGCTCGAGGGAGAGATCGGCGAAGGACTCGACCTCCGCGCCCTCGCTGGCCGCGAGAGTCGGCGCCTCGGGCGCCGACGCCGCCCCAGCTGCGCCGAGCAGCTCCGCGAGCTGGGGGCCGCTCCGGCCGGCGTTGACCAACTGCTGCAGGGTCCGCGCCGGACCGTAATGCGGGTCCAGACGGAGGATGAAATCGCAACCCAGCAAGGCCTCCTGGCGGCTTCCCTTGCTCGCCAGCTCGAGGGTCTGCTGAAACGTCGTGAGAATGCGCTGCTGGATGTCGGGTGCGAGCGCGGGGTCGCCGGGATAGCTCATGGGGCTCGGGAAGCTCGCCGGTATGGTAGCAAAGGGCGTCGCGCCCCTCAATCCGGAATCGCTGGCGCGTTCGCGCGCTCGGCGAGCGCGCCAGCGAGGCGCTGGGGCAGACCGGAGAAGGAGCCCGACGACAT
>CAZPZW010000023.1:22886-29635 GCA_964591165.1 uncultured Thermoanaerobaculia bacterium
GGCTCGAAGCAGGCGACCAGCCGGCGCCCGGGAAAGCGCTCGGCGAGCGCTTCGAGCGTCTTCTCCACCGCCGTCGGGTGGTGCGCGAAGTCGTCGACCACGGCGATGCCGCCGCTCGTGCCGATCAGCTCCTGCCGTCGCTTGACGCCGTGAAAGGCGCCGAAAGCGCTGGCGAGCGCCGCGGGCTCGAGGCCGTCCAGCCGGGCTGCCGCCCAGACCGCGAGCGCGTTGGTCGCGTTGTGCACGCCCCAGACCCCGAGGGGGAGCTCGCGCTCGCCGCCGTCCGGCTCGGCGATGCCGACCCGCAGGCCGTCGGGCGCGGCGCGCGGCGCGCCGAGCAACCGGAAGTCGTTGTCCTCCCGCTCGCCGTAGAAGACGACCGGACAGGGAGCGCCCCCGGCGAGCGCGCGCACCTCGGCGGTGTCGCCGCAGGCGATCAGGCGGCCATCCGCCGGCAAGAGAGCGATCAGCCGGGCATAGGCGTCGGCGAGCGCCGCGGGGGTCGGATAGAGATCGACGTGATCGTGCTCGACGGAGGTGAGGATCACGGTCTGCGGCCGGTAGTGCAGGAACTTGGCGCCGCGGTCGAAATAGGCCGCGTTGTACTCGTCGCCCTCGATGACGAATCGCCGCCCCGTGCCGCGATGGAAGCTCGCGCCGAGATCGATCGGCACGCCGCCCACCAGGAAGCCGGGATCCCGCCCGCAGGCGGTGTAGACCCAGGCGGCCATCGCCGTCGTCGTGGTCTTGCCGTGCGTCCCGGCGACCACCAGCGGCGCGCGGTCGGCGAGGAAGAAGCGGGCCAACGCCGCGGGCATCGACAGGCGCTCGAGACCGAGCCGTTCCGCTTCGACCGCTTCGGGATTGTCGCGGCGCACGGCGTTGCCCACCACCACGAGATCCGGGCTCGGCGTAAGATGCGCCGGGTCGAAACCGGTCCAGGGGACGATGCCGGCCTGCTCGAGCAGGTTGCTCATCGGCGGATAGAGCGGGCCGTCGGAGCCGGTGACGCGATGGCCCTCGGCTTGCAAAAGGCAGGCGAGCGGCGCCATTCCGGTGCCGCCGATGGCGATCAGGTGGAGATGAAGCGGGCGCTGGGTCAACGGGGGGCCTGCGGGCTCGTCGAAGGCTGCGCAGTATAACATCCCGCTTTGCATTCCTCCGGGCTCCCCGGAGCGCTGGTCAGCAAAGGAGTTGTCCATGTCCCAGCAGACGCGAACGGCCATTTTGGCGGCCTGCGCGACCCTCGTTCTGACGACCGCCGCCCTGGCGCAGTCCTCGGCCGCCGCTCCGGCCGCTCCGGCCCAGGCGACGCCGGCCGCTGCGCCCGCCTCGGCTCCAGCGACGCCGGCCGCGGTTCCGGCCCCTCCCGCGCCGAAAGTCGAGACGGCCGATCCGATCAAGGATGTCGGCAAGGTGGCGAAAGGCGAGAAGGTCAAGCTCGACTTCGAGCTGAAGAACGCCGGCACCGCGGAGCTGGTGATCCAGGAGGTGCGGCCGACCTGCGGCTGCACGGTCGCGAGCTTCGACGCCAAGATCGCGCCGGGCGCGACCGGCAAGGTGCACGTCGAGCTCGACACGGTCGATTTCTCCGGTCCGATCGCCAAGACGATCACGGTGCTCTCCAACGACCCCACCAGCCCGCGCCTGACGCTCACCGTCAAGGCGATGATCGAGCCGCAGGTCTCGCTGCACCCCGGCTACGCGCGCTACATCTACGTGCAGGGACACGAGCCGGGCGCGATCAAGCAGTGGCTGTGGAGCGACAACTTCGAGGACTTCAAGGTGCTCGGCGTGACCTCGCCCTACAAGTTCCTCACCGCGACGTTCCATGAAGCGAAGCCGGAGGAGCGCCGTCCCGAGGTGCCGGGCGCCTGGAAGCAGTGGATCGTCGAGTCCACCATCCAGCCCGACGCCGAGGTGGGGGCGCTGCGCGATTTCCTGGTCGTCAAGACGAACCATCCGAAGCAGTCCGAAGTGCGCATCCCGGTGACCGGTTTCGTCCGGCCGATCATGTCGGTGACCCCCTACATCGCCGACTTCGGGACCGTCCAGACGAGCGAGACCGCGCGCGACCTGAGCCTCATCCTGGTCAACTTCGGCGACGCCGCGGTCGAAGTGACCAAGGTGTCGACCGCCGTGCCGGGCGTCGAGGCGACGATCAAGCCGATCGAGGCGGGGCGGCGCTACGAGATCAAGCTGGCGCTCACTCCGAAGATGCCGAAGGGCAAGGTCGACTCGATCCTCAAGATCGAGACCACCAGCACCAAGAAGCCGGTCGTCGAAGTGCCGCTGCGCGGCACGGTCTCCTGATCGCCGGCCGCCCCGCCGCCGCCGGCTAGCCGCGCTGCGGGGGACCCCAGAGTCCGCGTTCGTCCTTGGGCGCCGCCGTCGTGCGGCGCCCTTTCTGTTGCACCTCGACGACCAGATCGAGCCGCTCGCCCAGGGCGCGGCGCTGCGCCTCCGCGAGGCTGGCGATGCCGGCGAGCGCGAGATCGAGCAGCCGGTCGAGCTCGGCGCGACTGAAGCTGCGCTGCTCGCCGGTGCCCTGCAACTCCACGATGCGGCCGCTCGCCGTGGCGACCACGTTCATGTCCACCTCGGCGCGCTGATCCTCGCGATAGTCGAGATCGAGCAGCGCGGTGCCGCCGACCAGCCCCACCGACACCGCCGCCACCTGCTCGGCCATCGGCCAGCGCGCGAGATCGCCGGCGAGGAAGAGCTTGGCGAGCGCCGCGGTCGCTGCCACCCAGGCGCCGGTGATCGCCGCGGTGCGCGTCCCGGCGTCGGCCTGCAGGACGTCGCAGTCAACGGTCAGGGTGCGCTCGCCGAGCGCCGCGAGATCGACCGTGGCGCGCAGGCTCCGGCCGATCAGGCGCTGGATCTCGGCGGTGCGGCCCGACGGCCGTCCCTGCTGCACTTCGCGCGGCGAGCGGGTGGCCGTGGCGCGCGGCAGCATGGCGTACTCGGCGGTGATCCAGCCCTTGCCGCTGCCGGCGAGAAAGGCGGGAACCCGGCCCTCCACCGTGGCGGCGACCAGGACCTTGGTGTCGCCGCAACAGATCAGGGCCGAGCCCTCGGGATGCTTCATGGCGTCGAGCTCGATCGCGACCGGACGGAGCTCGTCGGCGCGCCGCCCGTCGAGGCGCGTCGAGAGCGGAGCGGTGGAAGTCATGCGGGGCTCCCTTCTTGCGGCGGCACGAGGTCCACCAACTCGAGGCGGACCGGCCGGCCGACGAACTCCTGCGCGATGCGCGCGAAGCGCTGTGAGGCGTCGGTGACGCAGTAGTGGTCCTCGGCGACCGGCGCCGTCGCGAGCAGCCCGGCCGCGGCGAGCTCGGCCGCCACTCGTTCGGAGACCGCGGTGGCCGAGTCGACCAGTGCGACGGCGGGCCCGGCGATCCGGGCGAGCAGCGGGGCGAGCAGCGGATAGTGCGTGCAGCCCAGCATCAGCGTGTCGACCCCGGCGGCGAGCAGCGGCTCGACGTAGCGCCGCGCCACGAGCTCGGTCACCGGGTCGTCGAGCCAGCCCTCCTCGACCAGGGGAACGAACAGCGGGCAGGCACGCGACAGGACCTCGAGCTCGGGGCGCAGGCGCTTGAGCGCGCGGCCGTAGGCGTCGGAGAGCACGGTCGACTCGGTGGCGAGCACGCCGACCCGGCCCCGGGAAACCGCCGCCGCGCGCTCGGCGCCGGGCTCGATCACCCCCCAGTGCGGCAGCCGCGTGCGCAACCGGTCGAGCGCCAGCGCGGAGGCGGTGTTGCAAGCGACCACCACGGCTTTGACTCCGCGGCCGGCCAGGAAGTCGACGTTCGCCTGGGTGTAACGGGTGACCGTCCCGGGCGACTTCGTGCCGTAGGGCAGCCGCGCCGTGTCGCCGAGGTAGAGGATGCGCTCGTTCGGCAGCCGCTCGCGCAGCGCGACCGCGACGGTCAGGCCGCCGACCCCCGAGTCGAAGACGCCGATCGGCCGGGAGTCGTTCATCGCGCCTCGAGCTCGGGGCGCAGGCCGAGCGCATGCGCCGTGTCGACGTGACCGGCGAGCGAGGTGCGCTGGATCCCGTTCCACAGCAGGACGACGCGGTGGATCTCCGGGACGTTGCGCAACAGGGTGTGGACCAGCGAGTAGACGCGCAGCAGCTCGACGGTCGAGCCCGAATCCGGAGGGTCGCCGGAACCGGCGGCGCGCAGGTCGACGTAAGCCGTGCCGTCCTCGGCGAGCAGCAGCTTGCCGAGCTCGACCGACGTCGGGAAGAGCGGCTGGAGCGGCGCCTCGGGTCGCGCGGCGAGCAGGGCGTCGAGCGCGGCGCGGGCGCGCTCGACCGCGCTGCCGCCGCTCTCCACCTCGTCCTCGAGCACCGCCAGGCGGTCGCTGGCGTCGGGCAGGAAGAGTCGCGCCACCCAGCGCTCGGCGAGCGGCGCCGCGAGCGGTGCCGCGGCAGGTGCCGCGACGGCCGGCGCGGGTGGCGCGGGCGGCGCGGCACGTGGCGGGGTTCGGCGCCAGAGCCAGATCGCCGCCGCGGTCGCGATCAGCAGGGCGCAGGCGATCGCGACGCCTGCCCAGCGGCGGTTCACGGCGCCGCCGAGGGGGCGCTCGCCCGCGGTTCGAATTCCGCCTTGAAGCGCCCGATGGCGCGCACCAACGTCTCCACGAGCTCGGCGCGGTACTCCGGCGAGCGCAGTTTCTCCTCCTCCTCGCGGGTGCTGATGAAGCCGAGCTCGACCAGCACCGCCGGCATCGCCGCACCCATCAGGACGCGGAAGGGCGCCTGCTTGACGCCGCGGTCCTTGAGCTCGAGCTGGCGGTTGAGCTCCTCCTGGATCAGCGTCGCCAGGCGTTGGCTGGAAGCCAGGTGTTGGCTCTGGGCGAGGTCCCAGAGCAGCAGCTGGAGCTGGAAGTCGTCGCTGCCCGCGGGGGCCACGTCGGAGCCGACGTAGTTCTCGACCGCGGCCGCGTCGGCGGCGCGTTGGTCGCTCGCCTGCAGGGAGAGAAAGTAGGTCTCGGCGCCGCGCGCGGTGCGGCCGTGGCTCGAGTTGAGGTGAATCGACACGAACAGGTCGGCCTTGTGCTGGTTGGCGAGCGCCGAGCGCTCGTCGAGCGCGAGATCGACGTCGTCGTCGCGGGTGAGCACGGTCTTGACGCCGAGCGCCTGCTCGAGGCGCGGCGCGAGAGCGCGCGCGATCAGCAGGGCGATCTCCTTCTCGGCGCTGCCGGCCGGGCCCACCGCGCCGGTCTCCTTGCCGCCGTGACCGGGATCGAGCACCACGGTGCGGATCCCGCGGCGCAGCGCTTCGCGCGGCGCGGTGGGCGTCGCGGCCGCGTCCGCGGGGCCGCCGCGGAAGACGTCGAAGACCAGCCGGAAGGGGTTGTTGAGGGTGTAGGAGTCGGCCTGGCAGCCGGGGGCGAGCTCGAGCCGGATGCGATCGGGGGCGAGCTCGATCTGGCGCAGCCAGGGATCGTCCACCGCGGTCGGTCGCGGCGGCGCCACCAGGCGGTCGCCGAGCAGCACGACGTCGTAGCCCGCGGCGGTGCGCGCGATCCGGTAGCGCGGCGCTTCGGGGAACTGCAGGACGAGCGTGGTCACGCCCTGCAGATGGACCAGGTCCACTTCGAGCGGCAGCTCGCGCACCGCCGGCTGGCTGGCGGCCAGGCGGAAGGTCGCGCCGTCCCAGGCGAAACCGATGCCGAGCGCGCTGCCGTAGGTCTGCTCGAGCAGGTCGACCGGCACGTAGAGGCGCCCTTCGAGCGCCTGCGGGGGCTGCGACAGGGCGAGGATGACCGTGCCCGAGGTCAGGGTGGCGCTGCCCGGCACCAACACGAAGCTGGTGTCGCCGATCGCCAGGGTGTAGCTCTGGCCGAGCGGGCCGGTCTCCAACCGACCGCCGAGCCGTCCGACGACCGGCGGCAGCTCGAGCAGGGGACCTGCCGTGGTCAGGCCATAGGGCAGCGGCAGGGTCCCGGTCGAGGTCGCCAGGCCGCCGATCCCCGAGCCCACCAGGGCGAGCGCCGTGGGCTGCTCTTCCGGAGGGGTTTCCTGGGCGTGCGTTGCGGCGGCGAAGAGGAGTGCGCAGCTCGCGACGAGCGCGATCGGCCGACGTCGAGTCACCGCGGCGAAGAATAGCATCGGCGCTCGACGGCCCGCGGCGAAGTGTGGAATGCTCGTCGGCGTCGGTTGTCGTCCGGTGGGCACCGGGGAGGCGAAGGATGGAGATCCGACAGTTCCGCGTCGTCCTGAAAGCGCGCGATTTCGACCGCACCTGCGCCTTCTACGGCGAGACGCTGGCGCTGCCGCGGCTGCAGAGCTGGGATCGCGACAGCGGCCGCGGGGCGCTCTATCAGGTGGGCACCGGGATGCTCGAGGTGCTCGGCCGTCGGCACGGCGAAGACGACGCGCGCGACCAGACCTACGACTACCAGGGCCCGAAGCACAAGATGGTCCTGGTGGTGACCGTCCCGTCGGCCGAGAAGGCCTACGAGGAGCTCCAATTCCGCGACCGCAACATCCCCGGGGGCCTGCGTCCGGACGGCGACGGGGTGCTGGTCTTCGAGACCCACGATCCGGACGGCGTGAAGATCCTCTTCCGGCAGAGCGACTAGCTCTCCCGGGGCCCCGAGCCGTTCCATCGCCCGCCGGTTTGCGCGGCGGGCACCCTTTTGGTAGATTCCGCCGGTCCTGGCGCGTTCGTCTAGTGGTTAGGACGCTGGCCTCTCACGCCGGTAACAGGGGTTCGAATCCCCTACGCGCTACC
>CAZPZW010000024.1:0-10329 GCA_964591165.1 uncultured Thermoanaerobaculia bacterium
CTAGGCGAGGCGCCGGACGAACGCCGCCCGCGCCGCGGCGAGCAGCACCAGCGCCGTGCCGAAGGTCGCGACGATCGTCGCGCCGGTCGGCAGATCGAGCACGAAGGAGAGCGCGACCCCCGCTGCCGAGACCGCGGCGCCCATCGTCCAGCCGATCGCCAGGCGCCGGCTCAGTCGCTCGGAGAACATCATCGCGGCGACCGACGGGACGATCAGAAAGCAGAAGACCAGCAGGACTCCGGCGATCGCCACCGACGAGGTGACCACGAAGCCGAAGGAAGCGTAGAAGAGGAAGTCCCAGCCGCGGACGTTCCAGCCCCGCCGCACGGCCTCCGCTTCGTGCATCGAGATGAGCAGGAAGCGGTCGCGGAACCGCCAGTGGAAGAGCCCGACCAGCGCGTAGAGGCCCGCGGTCTTGGCGAGCTCGCGCCAGCTCACCGAGAGGACGTTGCCGACCAGCATCTCCTTGAGGTGCTCCGTCTCCTGGGTCGCCTTGGACATCACCAGGATGGCGGCCGCCGCCGAAACCGCGTAGACGATGCCGATGATCGCCTCCTGCGGGATCCGCGTCGTGCGGTGCGGCCGGGTGAAGGCGAAGAGAGCCGCGCCGAGCAGGGTGAAGCCGAGCGAGCAGAGCCAGGCGGCGTCGGAATGCAGGTCGAAGCCGAGCAGGTAGCCGATCGTCGTGCCGAGGGCGGCGATCTGGGCGAGCGAGAGGTCGACGAAGATCACGCCGCGTTCGACCACGTGCACGCCGAGGTAGGCGTGGATCCCGGTGAGGATGAGCCCGGCGACGAACGCCGGCAGGAGCAGCTCGAGGATCGTCATGGCCGGGCTCCCAGCGCGGCGCGGATCGCCGCGAGATTGACGTCGAAGAGCTTCAGGTAGTCGGTGATCTCCGGGAGCCCGCCCACCGAAGGGTAGAGGGTGACCAGCTTGGCGCCAGTCTTGTCGGCGATCGACTGCGGCGTCTTGGCGTCGAAATAGGGCTCGACGAGGATCAGGCCGATGCTCTCCCGGCGCATCTTCGCCATCAGCTCCAGGAGGTGCGACGGCGTGGGCGGGATGCCCGGCTTGGGTTCGACGTGATCGACGATGTCGAGCCCGAAGCGGCGCGCGAAGTTGGGCCAGGAATCGTGGAAGGCGACCACTTTGGTGCCGGCGTAGGGCGCCATCCAGCGGCTCCACTCGGCCTCGCGCGCCGTCAGCCGCGCCTCGAAGTCGGCCAGCCGCGCGGCGAAGTCGGGAGCTCCGGCGGCGTCGAGCTCGCTCAAGCGGGCGGCGATGGCGCGCGCGATCCGCCGCCCGTTCTCCGGATCGGTCCAGTAGTGCGGGTTGCCGTAGGGATGGACGTCGCCCATGGCGCGCGACACCGCCCCCGACGGCCGGCCGAGGATCTCGCACCCCTGCGAGGCGTCGAGATGGCCGGGCGACCCCGGACGGAGCTTGGGGTTGCGGCTCTGGTCGACCAGCGGCGGCAGGTAGCCGACCTCGAGCTCGAGGCCGGCGACGATCAGCAGGTCGGCGCGCGAGAGCTGGAGCACGAACGACGGCTTGGCGTCGACGAAGTGCGGATCCTGGTAGCCCTTGGCGAGCGCCAGGGTCTCCACGCGATCGCCGCCGACCTCCTGGGCGAGCGCGGCGAAGTCCTGCAGGGTGGTGACGATGCGCAGCTTGGCGAGCGCCGATTGGGGAAGCGCGAGGCAGAGCGTGACGAGCAGGCAGCAAGGCAGTCGGGAAGATCTCATGGCGGTCCTCAGAACGGGTGGGCGCTGTGGGCGCCGATGAGGAACTGCAGTTGGAGGAAGAGCTCGTCGGCGGTCGGCGCATCGCCGTAGTCCCGCCGGCGGAGCTCGCCGCGCAGGAGGGAGAACTCGCTCGGACGGAAGGTCAGGAAGAGGGCGGCGCCGTCGTCGCGGATCTCGGCCGCGTCGGCGCGCTCGGAGGAGTCGAGGCGCGCGCCGAGCGTCCAGCGGCGCGCCAGCTGCCAGTCGCCCGAGGCGAACCAGCCGACGGCCTCCTCGGCGCCGTCGTCGCTCTCCCGGCGGCTGGCGAGGATCTCGGCGCGCGCCACGAAGCCGCGATACGTCGCGCTCGCGAGCGGCTTCCAGCGCCAGGTAGCGTCGAGGCCGGCGAGCTCGGTGCGTCGTCCTTCGCCGAGCCCGTTCGGCCCGTTGCCGTAGGAAAGGCCGAGCTCGAGATTGGCCGCCTCCGAGAGGTCGCGGAAGAGCTTGTAGTGGGCGTTGTAGGCCAGATCCGAGCGACTCTCGGCGGTGAACAGACCCTCCGACTCGCCGCGGAACGCCTGCAGCGTCAGCTCGCTGAAGGTGTCGCCCAGGGGAAGGAGCCGCGCCACCGAGACGCCGTCGCCGCGCCAGCCCTCCTCACCGCCGAGCAGGTTGGTGATCGGCAGCGGCAGATCGGGCCAGGGCAGATTGTGCGGGTGCAGCGTGTTGATCTTGCCGAAGTGCGTCTTGAGCCGGCCCACCTTGGCGAGGAGCTGGCCGGGCAGCGCGGTGAAGGTCACGTAGCCCTCTTCCACCTCCGCACCTTCCTCGCCGAGCGACACGAAGATGTCGGCGCGCGCGTAGGGGTCGATCGCCGCCTGGAAGCCGATCTCGACCTCGTTGAGCTCGGCTCCGGGCGAGGGCTCGACCGGGTTGTCGCCCGCGGCGACCAGGAAGTTGCCGATCAGCGAGATGGCTGGATTGAAGTAGCTCGCCGGCTGCGCATCGCCGCGCGGCGGAGCGGGCGCGGGTGCCTGGGGAGCCGGTGCCGGAACCGCGGCTTGGAGCGCGGCGAGCTGGGCTTCGAGCGCGGCGATGCGCGCTTCGTAGTCCGCGCGCAGCGCGGCGAGCTCGCGCTGCAGGGCGGCGAGCGGATCCTCCTCCGGCGCGCCGGCGGCGGGTGTCGGGGCGAAGACGAGGAACCCGAGGGCGACGAGCTGCAGGCCCGCCACGGCGCGGCGGGCCAAGACACTGGGGTGAGACATGCGAGCCTCCTGCGAAGTCGTCCGGCGTCGATCGTTCCACGGTGCCCGCGAGACGGGCGCGGCGGGCGATCAGCGGGCGGGCGGGCCGCGGGGAGGGGCGGGAAGGAGGAGCGGCTCGGCAGCGAGCTCGGTGGTCGGAGCGCGCGGAGCGGTGAAGCGCTGGCGGGCCGTCGATTGGCGCACCGGCGTGGCGAGGATCGCGAGGCCTCGTCCGAGCGCGGCGCAGATCGGACAACCGCGCTCGAGCACCGAGCCCGAGGCTTCGAGGTGCGACGCGCTGGCCGGATGCTCGGCCGCGGCGGCGATGAGGCGCCCCGGCTCGCCCGCGAGATGGTGCGCGCCGCCGCCGGCGTGCGCCTCCAACGAGCCGACGAGGAGCAGCAGCGCCGCGAGGCGGGCTCTCATCGCCTCAGCGCTCCCGCACGTGGGCGAGGAACTCCTCGAAGTAGAACGCCGCCCAGAGGAAGAAGGGCAGGGCGAATTTGAAAGGCAGGTCGAGCAGGTGTTTGCCCAGACCCCAGAAGTTCTGCGCGAAGAAGCCGTAGTGCTGGCCGCTCCAGGCGCCGAGCTGGGTCGCGTAGACGAACTTGACGAAGAAGAAGAGCAGGATGATGTGGAAGAAGATCGAGATCAGCGCCGCCCAGCCGAGGTTCTCCCAACGCTTGGCGCGCGGGATCCCGGGGATGGCCAGGAAGAGCGCGCCGGTGAGGATGAGATTGAAGTGCAGGTCGGTGACGCGGATGCGGTAGAGGTGACCCTTCTCGGCGGCGTAGTCGCTGCGCGTGACGAGGAGGAAGTGATCGTCGGACATGTAGAGGCGGGTCGCCCCGGGCCGTTCGGTCAGGCGGACGAGGCGCTCCCCGGCGCCGGTGAGGAAGCGGTTGTAGACCGGGGTGATCAGCAGCCAGACGAGCGCCGAAGGGACGATCCAGAGCAGCAGCCGGCGTGCGAACTGCACGCTCCAGGAGGGGCTGGACTTCGGGCGATGGACCAAGTCGGGCGCTCCGGCGAGGATCCTACGCCGAGTCGCCCCCTCGTGCGCGCGGGGCGGCGAAGCGGTTCGCCCAGAGGATCCAGAGCAGCACCCCGGACAGGATCACGATGGTCTGCCAGATGACGGTGTGCGAGCTGTCGAAGAGCTTGGGGAAGTAGACCCCGGTGAGGAAGAGCGCCACGACGCGCACCAGGTTGACCAGCTGGATGGCGAGGAAGCCGAAGATCACGCCGAGCAGGCGCGACTTCCAGGGCGCGGGAAAGGCCAGCACGGCGGCGAAGTAGATCACCATCGCCTCGACGCCGTTGCATCCGTTGCGGATGTTCACCGCGAAGCGCGGGCTGCGGATGACGGTGCCGGACATCTTGGTTCCCTGGCCGAGCAGCTCCAGGGTGGCGCCGCTCACCTTGGCGATCAGGCCGGTGAAGGGCTCGATGACGTGGTCGTTGACCGGGTTCCAGGCGATCAAAGTGAAGCTGCCGCCGAGCAGCACCACGAAGACGACCAGGAAACGGATCTCTTGCCGATAGCGCTGCCAGACGCTGGCGGTTTCGGGGGCTGGGGTCGTGGGATTCATCTCCGTGGCGCGACGGTCGGGGAGACTATGACAGGCGTCGGCCGATGTCCAGGGAAATCCGCCCGGCGTGACGGGGACGTCGCGCCTCCCGGGCGGCGCGCGGAGTTTGACAAGCCACGCCGGCCGCAACTAGCATCGCGACGCCTTTCGGCGGATCCTCGAGCGTGTCCCTGCTGCCCAAAGCCACCATCCTCGACGCCCCCGAGATGCGGCGAGTCATTCGCCGCATGGCCGGCGAGATCGTCGAGACGGGCCGGCACCGCGACGGCTTGATGCTGATCGGCATCCGCACGCGCGGCGTGCCCTTCGCCGAGCAGCTCGCCCACGAGATCGAACAGCTCGAAGGCGTGCGTCCGCCGATCGGCACGCTCGACATCACCCTCTACCGCGACGACCTGACGCTCGTCGCGCCGAAGCCGCTGGTCAAGGAGAGCAGCTTCCCCGAACCGATCCACGACCAGACGCTGGTGCTCTGCGACGACGTGCTGTACACCGGCCGCACGGTCCGCGCGGCGCTCGACGCGCTGCTCGACTTCGGGCGGCCGCGCGCGGTGCGGCTGGCGGTGCTGATCGACCGGGGCTGGCGCGAGCTGCCGATCCACGCCGACTGGGTTGGGCGCAAGGTGCCGACGTCGGCGAGCGAAGTGATCAAGGTCTGCTTCGAGTCGACCGACGGCGAGTCCAAGGTTCAGATTCTCGACCGCAAGCCCGAGGCATGACCGAAGCCGTCTGGCAACGCAAGGACCTGCTCGGGATCGCCGAGCTCTCCGTCGCCGAGATCGAGCACGTCCTGGCGACCGCCGAGTCGTTCGCCGAAGTGGCGAGCCGGCCGGTGAAGAAGGTCCCGGCCCTGCGCGGCAAGACGGTGGTCAATCTCTTCTTCGAGCCCTCGACGCGCACTCGCGTATCGTTCGAGATCGCCGCGCAGCGCCTGTCGGCCGACGTGGTGAACTTCACCTCGGCGGGGTCCTCGGTGTCGAAGGGCGAGACGCTGCGCGATACCACGCGCAACATCGCCTCGATGTTCCCCGATTTCGTCGTCGTCCGGCATGCCCACCACGGCGTCCCCGCGATGCTGGCGCACGACCTCGCCTGCGGTGTGGTGAACGCCGGGGACGGCTCCCACGAGCACCCGACGCAGGCGCTGCTCGACGCGATGACCATCCAGCGCCGCAAGGGCGCGATCGCCGGCCTGACGATCGCCATGGTGGGCGACATCGCGCACAGCCGGGTGGCGCGCTCGAACATCCACCTGCTCACCCGGCTCGGCGCCAAGGTGCGCGTCGCCGGACCGCGCACCATGTTGCCGCGTGCGATCGAGGCGATGGGGGTGGAGGTCTGCTATGTCGTCGAGGAGGCGCTGCGCGACGCCGACGTGGTGATGATGCTCCGGCTGCAGCTCGAGCGTCAGCGCTCGGTCCTCTTCCCTTCGCTCGGCGAGTACGCGCGGCTCTTCGGCCTGAATCGCGAGCGGCTGAAGCTGGCGCGGCCGGATGCCGCGGTGCTGCATCCCGGGCCGATGAACCGCGGCGTCGAGATCGCGAGCGACGTGGCGGACGGCCCGCAGTCGGCGATCCTCGAGCAGGTGGGACAGGGTGTGGCGGTGCGCATGGCGGTGCTCTACCTCCTTGCCGGCGCCCGGGAGCGTTCGGCGTGAGCGACCTGCTGATCCGCGGTGGACGCCTGCTCGACCCGGCGCAGGGAATCGACCGGCCGGCCGACCTGCGCATCGCGGGCGGACGGGTGGCGGAGGTCGGCGAGCGGCTCGCGCCGTCGCCCGGCGGCGCGGTGCTCGAGGCCGGCGGGCTGCTCGTGGTTCCCGGCCTGATCGACCTTCACGTCCACCTCCGCGAGCCGGGACAGGAGGCCAAGGAGACGATCGCCACCGGAACCGCCGCGGCGGTGGCCGGAGGTTTCACCGCGGTCGCCTGCATGGCCAACACGCTGCCGCCCAACGACTGCCGGATGGTGACCGAGCTCGTCGTGCGCGCCGCGCAGCAGGCGGGTCTGGCGCGGGTCTACCCGATCGGCGCGGTGAGCAAGGGGCTCGAGGGCAAGGAGCTCGCCCCGATGGGCGGCATGGTCGCCGGCGGGGCAGTCGCTTTCTCGGACGACGGCCGGCCGGTGGCGAGCGCCGAGCTGATGCGGCGGGCGCTCGAGTACGCGCAGCACTTCGACGTGCCCGTGGTGCAGCACGCCCAGGACCTGGATCTCTCGGGCGACGGCACGATGCACGAGGGGGAGTGGTCGGCGCGCACCGGGATGCCCGGCATCCCGGGCCTGGCGGAGGACGTGATGGTGGCGCGCGACCTGGTGCTGGTCGAGGAGACGGGGGGGCGGTATCACGTCGCCCACCTCTCGACGGCGCGCAGCGCGGCCATGGTGCGCGAGGCCAAGCGACGCGGCCTCAGGGTCACCTGCGAGGTGACACCGCACCATCTGCTGCTCACCGACCGCGACGTCGCCGAGTCCGGCTTCCACACCCACTTGAAGATGAACCCGCCGCTGCGCTCCGAGCGGGACCGCGCGGCGATGATCGAGGCGATGGTGGACGGCACGGTCGACGCGATCGCCAGCGACCATGCGCCGCACACCTCGGACGAGAAGTGCCTGGAGTTCGAGGAGGCGCCGTTCGGGATCATCGGCCTCGAGACGACCCTCGGCCTCTGCCTCGACCGGCTGGTGCGGCCAGGGCTCCTGCCGCTCACTCGCCTGATCGAGCTGCTGACCGCCGGGCCGGCGCGCGCCTTCGGACTGCCCGGGGGAACGCTCGCGCCGGGCTCGCCGGGCGACGTCACGCTGATCGATCTCGAACGGCGCTGGGCGATCGACCCCGGACACTTCCAGAGCAAGGCCCGCAACACGCCGTTCGCCGCTTGGCCGGTCACCGGCGCGGCCGTCGCCACCGTGGTGGGCGGCCGAGTGGTCCACCGGGCCGGGCCATGAGCCATCAGGAGCTCGCCGAGGCCGGTTGCAGCGCGGCGGCGGCCGGTGCCGCGGTCCTGCAACACTACTTTCGCAGCGGCCGCCTCGACGTCCGCGCCAAGGCGCTCAACGACTTCGTGACGCAGGCCGACCGCGAGAGCGAGGCGGCGCTCACCGCGGAGTTGCTGCGCCGCTTTCCCACCCACCGCATCCTCGCGGAGGAGGGGACGCTCAATCCGTCCGCCAGCGCGGACTACGAGTGGGTCATCGACCCGCTCGACGGGACGACCAACTTCCTGCAGGGTCTGCCGGTCTGGGCGGTCTCGATCGCCTGCCGCCGGGGCGACGAACTGCTCGCGGCGGTGGTGCTCGATCCGCAGGCCGGCAACCTCTTCACCGCGACGCGGGGAGGAGGGGCGCTGTGGAACGGACGGCCGATGCGGGTTTCCCGGCGACCGGCCCTCGACGGTGCGTTTCTCGCCACCGGCTACCCTTTCCGCGCCAAGGCGGCGCTCGACGTCTACCTCGATCTCTTCCGTTCGATCTTCCGCAGCGCCCGCGCCATCCGGCGCTGTGGCGCGGCGGCGCTCGACCTCGCCTACACCGCGGCGGGGGTCTACGACGGCTTCTTCGAGTTCCGGCTGTCGCCCTGGGACGTCGCGGCGGGGGCCCTGTTGATCGAGGAGGCGGGGGGCGTGGTCAGCGATCTCGACGGCGGCACGCGATTCATGGCGGCGGGCAACGTCCTCGCCGGGTCGCCCGGCGTGCACCAGGGCCTGCTGCGCGAGGCGCGCGCCCACGCCAGCGAGGAGCTGCTCGACCGCCTGGTGCCGTGAACCCGGCCTCGCCGATCGAGCTCGTCCTGCATCCGCGCGATCCGCGCGGCCGCATCCGATCGATCCGTCTGTCGCGCAGCGGCCGGATCGCCGTCCAGATCGTCCTCGGTCTCTACGCTCTGCTGCTCGTGGCGGGCCTCCTCGCGGCGCCGGCGGCGATCTCCAAGCAGCTCGCCGAGCGGGACTACACGGCGCGCGTCGCGCGGCGGCAGCAGCTCGGGGAGCGGCTCGTGGCGCTGGTCGGCCGGCTCGAGGCGCTGCACCGGCAGGGCGACACGCTGGTCGATCGCCTGGAGCGCTTGCGCCGCGTCTACGGGCTGGAGGAGGGCGCGGAACCCCACGCGCTGCCCTATCCCTACGCCCAGAGCGACGTGCCGCCTACCATCTTCGGCGCGACGATCGCGCACGGCAACCGGTTGGAGGCCGAGCTGCGCGACCGCCTCGAACGCGCCGACCGGGCGCTCGCCGAGCTGGTCGCCTTCGAGCGGGAGAATCCCGATGCGGTGACCACGACGCCGGCCCGCACGCCGATCGGTTCCGGCGACTACGTGACCACCAGCTCGTTCGGCAGCCGGCGCAGTCCCTACACCCGCGCCATGGAGTTCCACGCCGGAATCGACCTCGCGGCGCCGGTCGGATCACCGATCGTCGCTCCGGCCGAGGGCATCGTGGTCTTCGCCGGGACCATCCAGGCCGACCGGCGCAGCGGCTGGTGGCGGCTCGGGCGGACGGTGGTCCTGCGCCACGGCGACCGCTTTCGCACGGTCTACGGCCACTGCGCCGAGCTCAAGGTGCGGCCGGGGGAGCGCGTGAGAGCGGGGGCGGTCATCGCCACGGTCGGCGACACCGGCTGGACGACCGCGCCGCACCTGCACTTCGAGATCCGCCGCCGCGTCGAGTCGGAGTGGCTGGCGGTCGATCCTCGGGACTACCTGCTGGATCGCTCCGAGGGCGGGACGCCGTCGCCCCGCGCGTCACTCCCCGCGCCGGCGGCCGAGCCGGAACCGCTGCCGCGGGCTTTCCTGCGCTGATCTCAACCGAGCTCGGGGCGAATCGCCGTCTTCAGCGTTCGCCGCCCCATCATGTCGCGCAGGGCGCGCTCGACGTCGTGGAGCGGCGCTTCGCGCGAGATCAGGAGTTGCGCATTCAGCCGCCCCGACGCCAGGCGCTCGAGCGCGCGCGCGAAGCTGCGCGGCGTGTGGTGATAGGCGCCGAGCAACGCCAGCTCGTCGTAGTGCACCGGGTAGGTGGGCAGCGGCAGGACGTCGCCCGGCGGGCAGCCGCCGAAGAAGAGCACCGACGCCCCGGGCCGTGCGGCGGCGAGCGCGGCGGACCAGCCGTCGACGGTTCCGGTCGACTCCACGGTGAGATCGAAGCGCCGTGGCAGCGGCTCGTCCGGCCGCTGCCCGCCACCACGGCGCACGAAGAGCGTCTCGATCGCGCCGAGTCGCCGGGCGGTCTCGAGGCGAGCGGGATGGGGGTCGGCCGCGGTGACGTCGTGCCCGGCCTCGGCGAGCAGGGCGACGAGCATCAACCCGATCGGCCCGGCGCCGAGCACCAGCGCCGCGCCGGGCGGCGCGGAGGGCAGGCGCTCGATGCCGTGCTCGACGCACGCCAAGGGTTCGCTCAGCGCCGCCGCCGAGGCCGCGAGCTGCGGCGGCCGGAGGTAGGTGGAGCGCAGGACGAAGCGCTCCGGCACGAGCAGGAAGTCGGCGTAGGCGCCATTGAGGTAGACCAGGTCCGCGCAGAGATTCTCCCGGCCGGCGCGGCAGGCCGGGCAGGCTCCGCACGAGGCGGAGTTCGCGACCACCACCGGGTCGCCTTCGCGGAACGGCAGGGGGCCGGCGCCACAGGCGACCACCCGCCCCGCGACCTCGTGGCCGAAGGGCCCGGGGACGCTGAGCATGCGCGGATGCCCCCCGCGGTGGAAGACCTTGATGTCGGTGCCGCACGTCGTGGCGGCCTCGACGGCGATGAGCAGCTCGCCGGCGGCGGGTGGGGCGAC
>CAZPZW010000024.1:10429-27192 GCA_964591165.1 uncultured Thermoanaerobaculia bacterium
CGGCGCGGCGTCCAGGCGGTCATGGGTGGAAGAGCACCTTGAGGGCTGCCTGCTGACGCGCCAGCGCGACCCCCTCCGCGAAGCGCGCCAGCGGCAGGCGATGGCTGACGAGCTGCGACGGTCGCAGGGCGCCGGAGACGAGCAGCGCGAAGACGCGCTCCTGCTCGTCGGGGGTCCCGGAGTAGGCGCCGACCAGCCGCTTCTCCTGCTTGAACAGGTCATTGAGAGGGAATCCCGGGGGTTCGCCCGGCTCGGCGTGCGCGAACAGCACTACCGTCCCGCCCGGACGCACGCTCGCGATCCCCTCGGCCGCGAGCCGGCCGCCGCCGACGCAGTCGAACACGGCATCGGCGCCCTCCGGAGCCCGGCCCGCCAGCGAGGCGCGCAGGGTCTCGCCCGGAGGGCAGGCGTCGTCGGCGCCGAGCGCCAGGGCGCGCTCGCGCCGGTCGGCCCGCGGGTCGGAGACGACGATGCGTGCCGTCAGGCCGAGCGCGCGGAGCACCAGGAGGTGGAGCAGGCCCATGCTGCCGCCGCCGAGGATCGCGGCCACGGCCTCGCCGTGCGCCGCGGCCGCGGCAGCGATCCCGGAGCGGTCCACGCTGCGCAGGACGCAAGCCGCCGGCTCGAGGAAGACGGCGTCTTCGTCGCCTAGGCCGGCGGGCAGACGGCGCGCCGCCAGGCGCACCGCCGGCGCGCGCACCAGGATCAGGTCGGCGAAGCCCCCCGGCGCGAGCTGGTTCTCGCGGAAGCCGGCGCACTGGGTGGCGGCGCCGCACCGGCAGAGGCGGCAGACGCCGCAGGGGACGTGATGGGGGACCGCGACACGGTCCCCTCGAGTCAGTCGATCCACGCCGGCGCCGAGCTCGAGCACTTCGCCGACGATCTCGTGGCCGAGCACCGCGCCGGCGCCGATCCGCCCGGGCTGCAGCTTGAAGAGATCGGTGCCGCAGAGGCCGCTCCAGCGCATGCGCAGCAGGACCTCGCCATCTCCTGGCCGGAGGGGCTCGCGGGCTTCGCATCGGGGCTCGCCGAACGGGTCGATCGCGACGACTCTCACGACCGGTTATCATTTCACCAATGGAACGCAGGCAGCACCGACGCTTCTCGCGCCGGATCGAGGTGCGCTTCTGGCGCCGTGGTGATCCGCAGGCCCATTCGGCCTTCACCACCAACATCTCGAAGAGCGGGCTCTTCCTCGGCTCGGGAGCGGCGCTCCAGCCGGGCGAGCGCATCCGGCTCGAGGTGATCGATCGCGACGGAGGGTTCTTCGCCGAAGGACGGGTGGCGCGCGTCCACCGGGTGTCGCTCTCCCTGCGGCACGTCGATCAGCCGGGGGTCGGGGTGCGTTTCCTGCGCCCCGAGGAGCTGGTCGAGGAGCTCCTGCCGCTGGCGCGGCAGTCCGAAACGGGAACGGCCGGCGGCAGCGCGGAAGCGGCGGGAGCGCGGGTGGCGGCGACGATCGATGCGGGTGCCGCCGACGCGGCGCTCGGCGATGCCTCGACGCCGGTCGTCGAGATCGAGTTCGACGATGCCTCGGCATTCCTCTCGGTCTTTCATCGCGACATCTCGAGCGGCGGCCTGTTCATCTCCTCGCCGAATCCGGCGCCGTTGCACAGCGAGGTGATCGTGGAGATGCGCCTGCCGCTCCCGGACTTCCGGCCGCGGCTCTTCCGGGCGCGCGTCATCCAGCGTTTCGAGCCGCAGGGCGCCGTGGCGCCGGGACGCAACGTCCTGAGCGGCATGGCGGTGCAGTTCACCGACGCGTCGTCGGTCGTGGAAGACCTGCGTCCCCTGCTCGACGAGCTGCGGCGCCGTCGGTAGGCCCCCCCCGATCCGGTAGAATCCCGTTTCGCGGCGCCGTCGCGCCGCGATCCTCTGGTTGGAGATCCCGCCCATGCCCTACAGCCCTCTGTTGGTCCGCCCGATGCGCGAAGAGTTGACGAGCGCCGGCTTCGCCGAGCTGTTCACCCCGCAGGACGTCGACCGGTTCCTCGCCGAACACCACGGCACGGCGCTCCTGGTGATCAACTCGGTCTGCGGCTGCGCCGCGGGCATGGCGCGACCCGGGGTCCGTCTCGCCCTGCAGGAGGGGCCGCGGCCCGATCGGCTCGCCACGGTCTTCGCCGGGCAGGACGTCGAGGCCACGGCGCGGGCGCGACACCACTTTGGCGACATTCCGCCGTCGTCGCCGTCGATGGCGCTGTTCAAGGACGGCGAGCTGGTCTGGTTCTTGCCGCGGCATCGTATCGAAGGACGGGATGCCTTGGCCGTCGCGGCCGACCTCAAGGGCGCCTTCGCGGCCCACTGCGCGACGCCCGCGGTGCGCTGAGGGCCGGCCGGAATGGGCACCTTCCACCACGACAAACACGCGTTGCACGGCATCACGATCGTCGTCGAGACCGATGGCCCCGAGCTGGTCGTCGGCCGTTGCCACGACATCGACGAGCGCGGCGTGACGCTGCGCGACGCCGATGTCCACCATGCTGCAGAGTCCACCACCACGCGCCAGGCCTACCTCGAGGCGGCCGGCCGGGTCGGCGTCTGGCCGCGGCACAAGCGGCTCTTCGTCCCCGCCGAGCGCATCCGCGAGGTCCGGCGGCTGGCCGATTCCTGAAGCGCCGAAAGGAAGCGTCGCCATGCTGAACGGCATCATTCGAGTCCCGCCACCGGTCAACGAGCCGGTGCGTTCCTACGCCCCCGGATCCCCCGAGAAGGTCGCCCTCAAGCGCCGGCTCGAGCAGATGGTGCGCGAGCAGGTCGAGATCCCGGTCGTCGTCGGCGGACGCGAGATCCGCACCGGAAACCTGGTCAAGGCGGTCTCGCCGCACGACCACTCGCGCGTGCTGGCCGAGGTCCATCAAGCGGGCAAGAAGGAGGTCGAACAGGCGATCGCCGCCGCCGCCGAGGCCTGGAAGGAGTGGTCCGAGACGCCGTGGGAGTCGCGCGCCGCCGTCCTGCTCAAGGCGGCCGACCTGCTCGCCGGTCCCTGGCGCGACACGGTCAACGCCGCCACCATGCTGGGTCAGTCGAAGACCGTCTACCAGGCGGAGATCGATTCGGCCTGCGAGCTGGTGGACTTCTGGCGGTTCAACACCTTCTTCGCCCAGGGCATCTACGAGCAGCAGCCGCAGTCGTCGCGTGGCCTCTGGGACCAGCTCGACTACCGGCCGCTCGAGGGCTTCGTCTTCGCGGTGACCCCGTTCAACTTCACCGCCATCGGCGGCAACCTGCCGACCGCCCCGGCGCTGATGGGGAACTGCGTGCTCTGGAAGCCGGCGTCGACCTCGCTGCTCTCCAACTACTACGTGCTGAAGGTGCTGGAGGAGGCCGGAATGCCCCCCGGCGTGATCAACTTCGTGCCCGGCAAGGGTGGCAACGTCGGCGATCCGGTCTTCGCGAGCGCCGCGTTCGCCGGCCTGCACTTCACCGGCTCCACCGACACCTTCCAGGCGATGTGGAACACCATCGCGCGCAACCTGCCGCAGTACAAGTCCTACCCGCGCATCGTCGGGGAGACCGGCGGCAAGGACTTCGTCTTCGCCCACGCCTCGGCCGACATCGAGGCGCTGGTGGTGGCGCTGGTGCGTGGCTCCTTCGAGTACCAGGGGCAGAAGTGCTCGGCCGCGTCGCGGGCCTACGTCCCGAAGTCGCTCTGGCCGAGCGTCAAGGAGCGCCTGGTCGCGGAGGTCGAAGCGATCCAGATGGGTTCGCCGCTCGATTTCCGCAACTTCATGGCAGCGGTGATCGACCAGGCGTCGTTCGACAAGACAATGGAGTACATCGACTACGCCCGCAAGTCGAACGAGGCGCAGATCCTGGTCGGCGGCTCGGGCGACAAGTCGGTCGGCTATTTCGTCGAGCCGACCGTCGTGCTGACCTCGAATCCGCACTTCAAGCTGATGGAGGAGGAGATCTTCGCGCCGGTGCTGACCGTCTTCGTCTACGACGATCGCGACTTCGAGGCCACGCTGGCGCTGTGCGACCGGACGAGCCCCTACGCCCTGACCGGTGCCGTCTTCGCCCGCGATCGCGCCGTCATCCGCCGCATGGCGACCGCGTTGCGGCACGCCGCGGGCAACTTCTACGTCAACGACAAGCCGACCGGCGCGGTGGTCGGCCAGCAGCCCTTCGGCGGGGCGCGTGCGTCCGGGACGAACGACAAGGCGGGTGCCGCGGCCAACCTCATGCGCTGGACGTCGCAGCGCGCGATCAAGGAGACGTTCGTCTCGCCGCGCGAGGTCGCCTATCCGCACATGGCCGAGGAGTAGCTCCGGCCGCCCATGCCGCGCTCTGCGCTGTCGCTGATTCCGCTGATCGCCGCTGGGGCGCTCGTCGTGGCGCCCCCCGCGGCGGCGAAGCGCACCATCGTCAAGGCGGAGGCGCCGCTGGTCGAAGTGTCGTCGCCCGCGCCGGCCGCGCGGTTCGCGCCGGGTGAGACGCTGCGCCTCGCCTGGCGGGCGCTGCCCGAGTTGGCGCTCCACCCCGGCGTCGAGGAGTGGGAGGCGTTTCTCTCGCTCGACGGTGGCCGGACCTACGGGGCGCGGCTGACGCCCCATCTCGAGGTCGCGCAGTCCAGCTTCGCAGTCCGTCTGCCGGCAGTTCCCGCGGCCGAGGCCCGCCTCCTGTTGCGCTTCGGCGACGAGCGCCGAGAGCTCGAGATGGAGCTGCCCTGGACCTTCGAGATCGGGGGCGCACGGCCGACGATCGAGTCCGTCCCGCCGCTGCCCGCCGCGGGCCTGGGCGAGGCGGCGCGCGCCGGCGAGCGCGGCGTCGAGCTGTGGGTCGAGGGTGGTCGCGACGGCCGCGACGCGCGGCGGATCGTCGCGGCTCGGGAGGGGAGCTCGCTCGACGGCTCTCAGCTCGTCAGCTGGAACGAGCTCGCGCCGTTCTCCATTGCCAAGGCCGGCACGGGATTGCCGCCGGCCGCCTGCTCGACCCACCCGGCGACGGGCCCCGCCGTGCGAGCGGGGCGCCCGCCGCTCGCCCCATGCGCCGCGACGGCCGTCGAGCCGCGTCGCCGCACCTGCCGTCAGAACGAATGATCGAGAGCCGCGATTCCCGCGACTGACCCCCGGGTGCCGGTGCCGGCGGCCGGGGAGTGCACCTCACCCGCGGCCGGACGGCGTCCGGTCGCCAGGAACGGAGGTCTCGAATCATGGGATCACGCGTTCGCCGGCTGGCGCCGGCGTGTCTTCTGCCGCTCGTCGTGCTGCTCGCCGCCGCTCCGGCGCGAGCCGCGATCGAGCTCGTCCTGCTGCTGCCGGACGGCGAGCCGGCGGCGGGCTACTCGGTGGCCATCGTCGGCCGGCCGCTCGCGGTGCTGGCGGACGGCGAGGGGCGGTTCGCGCTCGAACCGACGCCTGCGCTGCCATTCTCCCTGGTGGCCACCTCGCCTGCCGGCGAGGTCTCGGCGCCGCTCGAGGTGACGACGCTCGACGACCGGTCTCTCCGCCTCGCCCGGGTGGTGCGCGAGAGCGTCACGGTGGTCTCCGGCGTGGCGCCGTCGCTCGAGCTCCTGCCGGGCAGCGCGGCGACCGTCCTGACGCGCGAGGAGCTCGAGCAGCGGGCGCCGCAGCGGCTCTATCAGGCGCTCGAGTCGGTGGCCGGCGCCTCGAAGCTGGGCGACGGCGCGGATTCGGTGCCGGCGCTGCGCAATCTCGGCCGCGGGAGGACTCTGATCCTGGTGGACGGAGCGCGCGTGACCGCCGAGCGCCGGGCGGGGCCCTCGGCCACGTTCATCGACCCGGCGAGTCTCGCTTCGGTCGAGGTTCTGCGCGGTCCCGGATCGGTGGTCTACGGCTCGGACGCCTTCGGCGGCGTGCTCAACGCGGTCACCCGCGATCCCGAGCCGGTCGGCTTCGCCATGACCTATGGCGTGGAGGTGGCGGGCGGCGCTCTCGACGAGGGGTCGGCGTACGCTTCGGCTTCGACCGGTCTCGGCTCCGGCGCCCTGCTCCTGGAGGGCCACTGGCGGGACGCCGACGACGCCCAAATGGGCGGCGGCGACGAGATCTTCAACTCGGCCTATACCGGCTACGGAGGTGCGCTGCGCTATGCCCTACCGATCGGCGGGGGCCGGTTCCGCCTCGGACTACAGATCGACCGGGTCGACGATCTCGGCAAGGCGGCGATCGACTCGCGCCAGATCCGCTCCGTCTATCCCCTGGAGGACTCCGATCGGCTGACGCTCTCCTGGATCGGCAGCGTGCAGGGGTGGGAGTCGCTCGAGGCCACTCTCTTCCTCGGCGCCTACCACATCGTCCTGGATCGCGATCGCGCGCCGACCGCGACCTCGAATCGGCGGATCGACAGCTCCGACACCGACGCCGGCGACGGCTCGGTGCGGCTGGTCGCCACCCGCGAGCTCGCCGGCGGGCGGCTGCAGACCGGGCTCGACCTCGCCGCGCGCTTCGACCTGAGCTCGCTCACCTCGCAGGTGCGCTACGCGGAGGACGCGACGACGGTGGTGCGCGTCGACCGCACGGTGTCGATCGAGCAGGCGGAGCAGATCGATGGCGGCCTCTTCGCGAGCTGGAGCCGCCCGCTCGCGGAGCGCTTCAGCCTGGGCCTCGGCCTGCGCGGCGACCGGGTCGCGACGGAGAACCGGGGCGGCTACTTCGGCGACCAGTCGATCGATCACGATGCCCTGTCGGGGAACTTCTCGCTCACCGCGGGGCCGTTCGCCGGCTGGACGACGACGCTGCAGGCAGCGCGCGGCTTCCGCTCGCCGACGCTCTCGGACCGCTTCTTCCGCGGCCCGTCGGGGCGCGGCTTCGTGACCGGCAACCCCGATCTCGATCCGGAGACCAGCCTGCAGTTCGATCTCGCGAGCCGCTGGGGCAGAGGCCGGACGGCGATCGGGATCTTCGCCTACCGCTACGCGATCGAGGATCTCATCGAGCGCTACGGCATCGGCAACGACTTCTTCTTCCGCAACCGGGGTGAGGCGGTGATCGAGGGGCTCGAGCTCGAGCTGCAGACCGCGTTCGGCGAGGGCTGGACGCTGGAGGCGGGTCTGGCGGTGTCGCGCGGCGAGACCGACGGCGGTGAGGCGATCGACGACGTCGCGCCGCCCAACGGCTGGGTGACGCTGCGTCGCTCGTTCGGCCGCCTCTTCCTCTTCGCGCGCGCCACCGCGGTCGGCGAGCACGACGAGCCCGGGCCGACCGAGCTCGCGCGCGCGAGCTACGAGCTCTTCGATCTCGGCGGAGGCTTCCGGTTCTCCGACCGGCTGGAGCTCCGGCTGATGGCGCGCAATCTCTCGGACGAACTCTACATCGTGCCCGACAACGCGGCCGACTTCGCGGTCGGACGCAGCGTCAGCCTCGCCCTGTCGGGGAGGATCTGAAGCTCACCGCCGACGCCACCAGGCGTAGGCGGGCAGTCCGGCGGCCACCAGGCCGAGCCCGAGGAGCGACTCGACCGGCCGCTCGACGAGGGTGTTCGCCACCAGGACGACGGAGGCTCCGATGAAGGCGAGAGGCACCCAGGGATAGCCCCAGGCGCGGTACGGGCGCGGCAGGTCGGGGGCCTTCTTGCGCAAGACGAAGATCGCGGCGCCGGTCGCGACGTGGAAGAGGACGGCGACGAAGATCACGTAGGTGTAGAGCTGGTTGTAGGTGCCCGAGAGGGCGAGCAGGGCGGACCAGATCGACTGCGCCCACAGGCTGCGCGCCGGGACGCGATGGACCGGGTCGATCTTCGCCAGGCTGCGGAAGAAGACCCCGTCGTCGGCCATCGGTTGATAGATGCGCGAGCTGTAGAGGATCGTCCCGGCGAGGCAGCCGAAGGTCGAGACCAGCACCGCGGCCGCCAGCCAGCGCGCCCCGCCGGGCCCGAACAGGGCGGCGGCGGCGGCTTCGCCGATGCGGCTCTCGGCGCCCATCCTCTCCACCGGTATGGCGCGCAGGTAGATCCAGTTGAGCACCAGATAGAGCAGGGTCACGATGCCGGTTCCAGCGACCAAGCCGAGCGGCAACGAGCGGCCCGGGTTCTTCATCTCCCCGGCCGAGAAGGTGAGCCCGTACCAGCCGTCGTAGGTCCACAGAGCGGCGATCATCGCGACCCCGACCGCGCCGGCGAGGTGCACCGGCGGCAGCGGGGCGGCGAGGCCCGGCGCGGCCTGGGCCGGCGCCAGGAAACCGAACCCCGCGAAGGCGAGAATGGCGCCGATCTTGAGCGCCGTCATCAGGTTCTGCACCGCCGCGCCGTGCCGCAGCCCGAAGTGATTGATCACGGTGAGCAGGAGGATCGCGCCGACCCCGGCGAGCTGGCCGCCGGAGAGCGTCCAGGTCCAGGCGCCGAAGCTGCGCGAGGCGAGAACGTGCGCGGTCGAGAAGAACGGGAAGAACGCCCCGAGGTACTCGCCGAAGCCGACCGCGATCGCCGCGATCCCTCCGGACATGATGACCAGGAAGCTCGCCCAGCCGTAGAGGAAGCCGGAGAGCGGACCGTAGGCCTCGCGCACGAAGAGGTAGATGCCGCCGGCGCGCGGGTACATGGCGCCGAGCTCGGCGTAGGTGAGAGCGCCGGCGAGCGAGAGCAGGCCTCCGACCAGCCAGACGGCGAGCAGCAGGCCGCCGTGCGGCAGCACGCGGGCGATGTCGCTCGACACCAGGAAGATGCCGGTGCCGATCACGCTGCCGACGGTGAGCAGCGTGCCGTCCCAGACCCCCAGTCCGCGCACCAGCTCGACGCGCGGCTCGCCTCGACTCGCGGGCATTTCGCGCATCCTACTGGAAGATCCGGCGCCCGCCGCCTGAGCTAGACTGAGCTCACCATGTCCGACGACGGCCTCGTTCGCGAGGTGCTCGCCGAGATCGATCGGCTGTCGCCGGTGGAGCTCGCCGGCGAGCTCGTGCGGATACCTAGTCATCCAGGCCTCGAGCGGCAGGAAGAGTGCGTCGCGCTGGCGCTCGCGCGTTTCTTCGGCGAGCGCGACCTCGGCGTACAGATGGAGGAGATCGCGCCGGGGAGGCCCAACCTGCTGGTCAGTGTCGAGGGGAGCCGGCCCGGCCGCCACCTGCTGCTCTGTGGTCACACCGACACCGTTCCGGTCAACGCGGACGATCCCGGTTTCGGGCTCGCCGGCGAGGTGCGTGACGGCCGCCTCGTGGGCCGCGGCGCGGTGGACATGAAGGGGGCGTTGGCGGCGATGGCGACCGCGGTCGCCGCCCTCGCCGGGCGCCTGCCGGCCGGCCGGGTGACCTTCGCCGCGGTGATCGACGAGGAGATGGAGAGCCGGGGCGCCGAGCAACTGGTGGAAACCAGCTTCCGTGCCGACGCGGCGGTGGTCGGCGAGCCGACCGGCAACCGGCTGGCGATCGGCCACAAGGGGCTGGAGTGGCTCGAGGTCAGCTTCCACGGACGTGCCGCGCACGGCGGAACCCCCGGCCAGGGGATCAACGCGATCTCCGCGGCCGGCATGTTCATCGCCCTGCTCGAGAGCGACCTCAAGCCCCGGCTGCACGCGCGGCGCCACGCGATCCTCGGCGCGCCGACCCTCAACCTGGGGACCATCCGGGGCGGCGATCAACCCTCCACCGTTGCTGCCGCCTGCACCCTGCAGCTCGATCGCCGCACCGTTCCCGGGGAGAACTACCACGTGATCACCGGCGAGCTGGTCGAGCTGCTGACCCGCGTCGAGCACGCCTTTCCGGGACTAGCCACCGCGGTGCGCCGGGTGCCCGGGGGCATGGGCGGCCTGGTGCACGTCGCCCTGGTGACCTCGCCAGAGTCGCCTTTGGTGCGCGCCGCGCAGGCCGCTTTCCTCCGCCTGCGCGGTGCGGAGAGCGAGCTCGTGACCTTCCCCGCCTGGACCGACGGCGCCCTGCTCGCCGGATTCGCGGGCATTCCGACCGTGATCCTGGGTCCGGGCGACCTTGCCCTCGCGCACTCGCCGCGCGAGGCGCTGCCGATCGACGAGCTGCGCGAGGCCGCGCAGCTCTATGCCGCCCTGGCGCTCGAGTTCTGCGCCGGTGGTGTGCAGTGAAGCTCCGCGTCCCGCACACTTTCGTCCTGCTCTTCTCGTTGATCGTGGTCGCGGCGGTGCTCACCCACCTGCTGCCGGCGGGGCAGTACGAGCGGCAGGAGGTGGGGGGGAGGGTGCTGGTCGATCCGGACTCCTTCCGCCCGGTCGAGCGGGCGCCGGCCGGGATCGGCGACGTGCTGCTCGCCTACCCGCGCGGCCTCGCGGCGACGGCGTCGATCGTCTTCTTCCTCTTCCTGCTCGGTGGCGCCTTCGGCGTGCTCTCCGCGACCGGTGCGCTCGAAGCGTCGATTTCGACCGTGGTCGCAGCGGCGCGCGGGCGCGGCGAGCTCGTGCTGCCGGCCCTGATGCTGCTCTTCGCGCTGGGCGGCGGAACGATCGGGATGGCGGAGGAGACCCTGCCCTTCCTGCCCGGCCTCGTTCTGCTGGCCCGCCGGCTGGGCTACGACGAGGTGGTGGGCGGGGCGATCGCACTGGTGGGCGCCGGCGCCGGCTTTGCCGGCGCGTTCCTCAATCCCTTCACGGTCGGCGTCGGGCAGTCGATCGCCGGCCTGCCGCTCTACTCGGGGATCGGCTTTCGCCTGATCGTCTGGACGACGCTCACCCTGGTGACCATCCTCTACGTCTCCTGGTACGCCCGCCGCCATCGCTTGCCGGCGCCGGCGCCGGCCGCCACCGCCGACACGCCGGTGCGGCTCGCCGGACGCCAGGCCGCGGCCCTGGCCGTCCTGGTCGCGGCGTTCGGCGTGCTGGTCGTCGGTTGCCTGCGCTGGAGCTGGGGACTCGCCGAGCTCTCCGGGCTCTTCCTCGCCGTCGCCATCCTCTCCGGCTGGGTCGGAGGCTTGGGCGCCGACCGGACCGCGGAGGAGTTCGTCAAGGGAGCGGCGGGCTTCGCCGGCGCCGCGCTGGTCGTCGGGCTGGCGCGGGGCGTGCTGGTGATCTTCGACGGTGCGCAGGTCACCGACGCGATCCTCGCGGCGCTGGTCGACGCGGTGCGCGGGCTGCCTTCCTGGGCGACCGTCGCCGGCATCTACGTCGTGCAGATCCTGCTCTCCTACATCGTGCCCTCGGGAAGCGGCCAGGCCGCGCTCTCGCTGCCCATCCTGGTGCCGCTCGCCGATCTCACCGGGGTGACCCGGCAGACCAGCGTCCTCGCCTACCAGTTCGGCGACGGCTTCTCGAACGTCTTCACCCCCACCCAGGGTTACTTCATGGCCGGGCTGGCGTTGATCGGCGTCTCCTGGACGCGTTGGGTGAAGTTTCTCTGGCCGCTGCAGCTCCTCTGGATCCTGCTCGGCCTGGTTTTCCTGCTCGTCGCGCAGGCGATCCACTGGGGTCCCTACTGATCATGGAACACGCCTTTCCGGAGAGCCGGGTCTTCTACCGCAAGCTGCGGCGCGACTACCCTCTGGCGGTGGCGGCCGACGGCTGCTGGATCGTGGACGAATCGGGACGGCGCTACCTCGATGCGGCCGGCGGAGCCGTGGTGGCGAACCTCGGCCACTCCCTCGCCGAGATCGCCGACCGCGTCGCCGCCGAGATCCGCACCCTGGGTTACGTCAACGGGACGCAGTTCACCCACGCCGCGGTCGAGGATCTGGCGCGCGAGCTGACCTCGCGGCTGCCCGGTGACCTCGATTTCGCCTACTTCCTGGCGAGCGGCTCCGAGGCGATCGAGGCGGCGGTGAAACTGGCGCGCCAGGTGTGGGTAGAGCGCGGGCGCGCCGGCAAGTGGAAGGTGATCTCGCGCCGTCCCTCCTACCACGGCAACACGCTCGCGGCGCTGTCGCTCTCGGGGCGCGAGGCCTACCGCCAGATCTTCGGACCGCTGCTCACCGACTTCCCGCGGATTCCCGCGCCCGACAGCTATCGCGACCCGGGCGGTCCGGGATCGACCGGGGAGGCGCTCGAGGCGGCGATCCTCGCCGCCGGAGCGGAGACCGTCTCGGCGTTCCTCGCCGAGCCGATCGGCGGCTCGTCGTCCGGCGCGATGGTGCCGCCGGAGGACTACTGGCCGCGCGTGGTCGAGGTCTGCCGCCGCCACGACGTGCTGCTGATCGCCGACGAGGTGATGTGCGGCATGGGCCGCACCGGCCGCTGGACGGCGGGCGAGCATTTCGGTCTGGTGCCCGACATCCTGGTGCTGGGCAAGGGCCTCAACGCCGGCGCCGTGCCGCTCTCGGCGCTGATCGCCCGGCGGCCGATCGTCGAGACGATCGCCGCCGGCAGCGGCGCCTTCAATCACGCCCAGACCTACTCGCACCACCCGGCGCTCTGCGCGGCGGGGCTCGCCACGTTGCGCATCCTGAGTCGCGAACGGCTGGTCGAGCGCGTCGCCGGGCTCGAGCCGACCTTCTTCGGCCGCTTGCAGACGTTGCGCGCCCACCCCTGGGTCGGCGACGTGCGCGGCAAGGGGTTGCTCGCCGCGGTCGAGCTGGTGGCCGACCGGACGACGAAGCGTCCCTTCCCGCGCCACGAGAGGATGGCCGAGCGGCTGGCCGAGCGGGCGTTCGCCAACGGGCTGGTGGTCTGGCCGAACGCCGGCAACGTGGACGGCGAGAACGGCGACCTGGTGATGCTCGCGCCCCCCTTCACCGTCGACGACGAGGCGCTCGGCGAGCTGGTCGCCCGCCTCGCGCGGAGCCTCGAGGAGCTGTCATGAGCCCAGAGCGCAAGATCACCTACACCTCGATGAGCGCCGACCCCGAGCTCCGCGCGAGCTTCGACCGCGAGCTCGCGGCGGTGGCGCGGCAGTTTCCCTTGACGCTGACCGGAGGGGTCGACGGCCGGCCGCTCGCCGAGCCGGCGAGCCGCCCGGTGCGCTCGCCCATCGATACCCGGTGGGAGATCGCGCGCTCGCCGGCCGCGACGCCCGGCGAGGTCGCGAGCGCGGTGGCGCGGGCGCAGGCCGCCTATCCGGCCTGGCGCGACCTCGGGTGGGAGCGCCGTTGCGACCTCTTGCGCGCCGCCGCCGAGCGTTTGAGCGAGCGCCGGCTCGAGCTCGCCGCCTGGATGGTCTACGAGGTGGGCAAGAGCCGGCTCGAAGCGCTCGCCGAGGTGGAGGAGTCCGCCGATCTGCTGCGCTACTACGCCGAGCGGCTGGAGGTGAACCGCGGCTACCGCCGCGCCCTGGCGCGCATGAGCCCGAGCGAAGCGACCGAGAGCGTGATGCTGCCCTATGGCGTCTGGGCGGTGATCTCGCCGTTCAATTTCCCCTCCGCGCTCGCCGCCGGGATGATCGCCGGGGCGCTGCTCACCGGCAACACGGTGGTCTTCAAGCCCTCGGTCGACGCGCCGATCTCCGGCGAGCTGCTCTGCCGGGAGCTCTGGTCCGCGGGGATCCCGGTTGGCGTGCTGCACCTCCTGCACGGCTCCGGCGAGCAGGTGGGCCGTCACCTCCTGGCCGATCGCCGCATCGCCGGCTTCGCCTTCACCGGCTCCTCGGCGGTCGGCATGCGGCTCCTCCGCCTCGCCGCCGGCGAGTGGCCGCGGCCGGTGGTGGTCGAGATGGGAGGCAAGAACGCCGCGATCGTCACCGCGAGCGCCGACCTCGACGCGGCCGCCGAAGGGGTGGCGCGCTCGGCGTTCGGTTTCGGCGGGCAGAAGTGCAGCGCCTGCTCGCGGGTCTACGTCGAGCGCGGCGTGGCGCGGGAGTTCTTCGCCCGGCTGGTCGCGCGCACGCAGGCGGCCACGGTGGGCAATCCGGTGAGCGGCGATCCCTTCCTCGGCCCGGTGATCCACGCGCAGGCGGTGGAGAGCTACCGCCGCTACGTCGGCGGCATCCGCGCCGACGGCGGCGAGGTCGTGGCCGGCGGCGAAGTGCTGAGCGAGGGCGAGCTCGGGCACGGCCACTACGTGCAACCGACGCTGGCGCGGCTGCCCGATCCGGGGCATCCCTACTTCGCCGAAGAGATGTTCCTGCCGATCCTGCTCGGGCAGGAGGTCGACGATCTGGCGGCGGCGATCGGACAGGCCAACGCGGCGCCCTACGGCTTGACGGCCGGGATCTTCACTCGCCAGCGCGACGACCTGGAGCGCTTCCTCGCCGGCATCGAGGCCGGCGTGCTCTACGTCAACCGGCGCAGCGGCGCGACCACCGGCGCCTGGCCGGGAATCAACTCCTTCGGCGGCTGGAAGGCGAGCGGCGCCGGCGGACCCGCGGCGCTCGGCCCCGACTACCTGCTCAAGTTCCTGCGCGAGCAGAGCCGCGCAGTCAACGGCTTCGGCGGTTGAACGCTGCGCGGGGGCCTTCTAGAGGAACAGCTTGTCCGGATCGAGCCGGCGGCGCAGCAGCGTGAGCTCGCGGCGGCCGGGCGGTGTCGTCACGCCCACCTCCGCGGCGAGCCGCGGCTCCCAGCCGAGATGGGCCCGCACCATGTCGAGCGTCACCCCGGGGTGCAGCGTCTCGACGGTCATCTCGCCGGCCTCGAAGCAGTAGCAGGCGAGGTCGGTGATCACCCGCGCCGGACCGCCGCCCGGCATCCCGAGGCGGAGCCGCGCCTCGGGCCCGTCGACGAAGCCCGGTGAGGTGATGAAGTCGACGTGCTCGGGAAAGCTCTTGCGGCTCTGCGGCGCGATGACGATCACTCGGCGCGCGTTGATCGCGATCTCGCAGGCGCCGCCGCTGCCCGGCAGGCGCACTTTGGGGTGAGCGTAGTCCCCGATGACCGTGGTGTTGAGGTTGCCGTAGCGGTCGATCTGTGCCCCCTGCAGGAAGCCGACATCGATCTTGCCGCCCTGCAGGTAGTTGTAGAAGACGTCGGCCATCGAGGCGACGGCGATCGAGTTGGTGACCAGCGCCGGATCGCCGATCGAGACCGGGACCCGCTCCGGAACGGCGCCCACCGCGCCCGACTCGTAGAGCAGCACGAGGTCGGGAGCGTGCAGGCGGCGCGCCAGATTGCAGGCCAGGTTGGGCAGCCCGATGCCGACGAAGACGACCTCGCCGTCGGCCAGCTCGCGGGCCGCCCGGCAGACCATCATCTCGGCGGGCGTGTAGGGCTCAGTAACCATAGTTCACCGGTCGCGCGAGCTTGGAGTTGGCGCGCAGCGCCGCGAGACGTTCGGTCCCCAGCTTGGCCAGGTAGGCCGCGCGGTCGGGGAGCCCATAGACCCATTCGTCGAGGTAGGCGGCGAGCTTCGCCGGATCCTTCGAGATCTCGCGCCAAGCGACGTAGAACTCGTTGTCGCGATCGTAGTAGCCCTGCGCGAACGAGGGGTGACAACCCCAAGGCTCGTGCACCACCGCGTTGACGACGAACCCGGGCACGACCGTCCGGTTGGGATCGGCCCGGATGACCCGTTCCGGCACGATCTCCTCGGCCACGACGATCACTCTCGCCGAGGCGAAAGCAGCTTCCTTCTGCACGCCGAGGAGGCCCCAGATCTGCGCGTTGCCCTTCTCGTCGGCGCGCTGTACGTGGAGGATCGCCACGTCGGGGTTGAGCGCCGGAACCGTGGCGAGCTTTTCGTGCGTGTAGGGGCACTCGATCTCCCGGAGGCGCGGATTGACCAGCGGCAGGTCGCTGCCGGCGTAGCTGCGCAGCGGCAGGAAGGGGAGCTTGGCCGCGCCGGCGGCGAAGCGGGCCACCATGCCGAAGTGCGAGTACTCCTCGAGCTCGAGCGGCAGGGGCTCCGCCTCCTCGACGGCCCGGCGCAGGGCGTAGAGCGGTCCGGCGCCCGGATTGCCCGCCCAGGAGAAAACCAGCTTGCGAGCACAGCCGGCGGCGATCATCTGCTCGTAGACCAGATCCGGGGTCAGCCGGCAGAGGGTGAGATTGCGCCGTCGCTGGCGGATGATCTCGTGGCCGGCGGCGAAGGAGATCAGGTGGGTGAAGCCCTCGATCACCACCGTCGACCCGTCGGCGACGTAGCGCGCGACCGCCTCCGACATCGACATGAGCTTCTGGACCATTCGTGCCGTCCGCGAGGCAGGAAAAAGACCGGTTAAGGGGACCTGACCGAGACGTCCGCCAGTGTAGCAGTCCGATGCGGTCGGCGCTGTGCGAACCCACGCCAACCCTGCGGTCCGGGTAACATGGGCGCAGTGGTTGCCCGATCCGCCGCGCTGTGGGAGTCTGTTCGCCGATGAGTCATGGCGGGGAACGGGTCGCGGAGGTGCTCGTCCGGCACGGCGTCGAGACACTCTTCACCCTCTGCGGCGGACACATCTCGCCGCTGCTGGTGGGCGCCAAGGCGGCCGGCATTCGCGTGGTCGACACGCGGCACGAGGCGAGCGCGGTCTTCGCGGCGGATGTCACCGCGCGGCTCACCGGTCGTCCCGGCGTGGCGGCCGTGACGGCGGGACCGGGGCTCACCAACACGATCACCGCGGTCAAGAACGCCGAGCTGGCGCAGTCGCCGGTGGTGCTGCTCGGGGGGGCCACCGCGACCGTCCTCAAGGGGCGGGGCGCGCTGCAGGACATCGATCAGCAGGCGCTGCTGGCGCCGCACGTGAAGTGGCAGGCGTCGGCTCGTCGGGCAGCCGACTTGGCGCCCCTGATCGAGACCGCGTTCGCCCGGGCCCGCGAGGGGGTCCCGGGGCCGGTCTTCGTGGAGTGCCCGGTCGACCTGCTCTATCCCGAAGCGACGGTACGCGACTGGTACGGCGTCGCCACCCCGCCCGACGAACATCGGCCGAGCCTCGCGAAGCGGCTCGAGCGGTTCTACCTGCGTCGCCATCTCGACCGCGCCTTCCACCACGCCGATCGCCCGGCCGGTGCGCTCCCGGCAGGCGCTCCCGAAGCGCCTCCGGGTGGCGCCGTGCGACGGGCCG
>CAZPZW010000024.1:27292-29367 GCA_964591165.1 uncultured Thermoanaerobaculia bacterium
GCGCTCCCGGCAGGCGCTCCCGAAGCGCCTCCGGGTGGCGCCGTGCGACGGGCCGCCAAGGCGCTGGCGAGGGCGGGCCGGCCCGTGCTGGTCGTCGGCTCGCAGGCGATGCTGCACGCGGTCGAGCCCGCCGAGCTCGCCGCGACGTTGGAGCGGCTGGGCGTGCCGGTCTATCTCTCCGGGATGGCGCGCGGGCTCCTCGGCTCGGAGCACCCGCTGCTCCTGCGCCATCGGCGGCGCGAGGCGCTGCGGGACGCCGACTGCGTGCTCCTCGCCGGCGTGCCGTGCGACTTCCGGCTCGACTACGGCCGGGCCATCCGCCGCGGCGCGGAGCTGATCGTCGCCAATCGCAGCTCCGAAGATCTGCGGCGCAACCGCCGGCCGACCATCGCCGCGCTCGGCGATGCCGCGCTCTTCCTCGGCGCCCTCGCCGCTCGTGCTGACGGCCTCGACATCGCCTGGGCGGACTGGCTGGAGACCCTGCAGCGCCGGGATGCCGAGCGCGGCCGCGAGATCTCGGCGCAAGCGGCGGCAAGACCCGGCGAGGGGATCGATCCGGTCACTCTGCTCGACGAGCTCGACGACTTCCTCGACGAGCGCGCCCTCTTGGTCGCCGACGGAGGCGACTTCGTCGGGACAGCGGCCTATGTGGTGCGACCGCGCTCGCCGCTCGGCTGGCTCGATCCGGGAGCCTTCGGAACGCTCGGGGTGGGCGGCGGTTTCGCGCTCGGCGCCAAGCTCGCCCGGCCGGGCGCCGAGGTCTGGGTGCTCTACGGCGACGGCTCGCTCGCCTACAGCCTGGCGGAGTTCGACACCTTCGTCCGCCACCGCGTCCCGGTGATCGCGCTGGTCGGCAACGACGCCTCCTGGGGACAGATCGCGCGCGACCAGGTGCCCGCGCTCGGCGACGCGGTGGGGACGGAGCTCGCTCCCACCGAGTATCAACGCGCGGCGGAAGGGCTGGGCGGCCGGGGTTTGAGGATCGAGCGGCCCGAGGAGATCCCGGGGGCCTTCGCGCAGGCCCGCGCCTGGGCCGCGGCGGGTCACCCGGTGCTGATCAACGCGCGGCTCGCGCCGTCCGACTTCCGCAAGGGCTCGATCTCGCTCTGAGAGCCGAGCCGCAAGCCCCAGCCGCGCGACCCACTCGAGATTCCCTCACACGCTCTGAGTCAATCGGGCGCCGGCGCCGGCTCTTCGTCCGGTGAACGGTCGAAGAGCGCGCGTCCGGCGAGCGCGCAGAGCATCAGGGCGCCGCCGGCCGATGCGAGGGCACTCGGTCGCTCGCCCGCGGTGAGCCAGGTCCAGAGCGGATTGAGCACCGGCTCGAGCAGCACGAGCAGGGACACCTCGAGCGCCGGCAGCGTGCGCAAGCCCCGCATGAAGAGCCAATAGGCGATGCCGATCTGCACGATCCCGAGATAGAGGATCGCCGCGACGTCGGCGCCGCGCGTCGCGCCGACCGGCAGGGCGAGCGGCAGGCAGACCGCGCAGGCGAGCGCATTGCCCAGCACCGTCGCGGCGAGCGTCCGGTCACCGCCCGCGCCCTGCCGGGCGAGCCGGCGCATGGTGATCATCAGCAACGCGTAGAACACCCCCGAGGCGAGCGCGACCAGGTTCCCCAGGGCGGGGCGCGGCGCCGTCGCGGCAGGATCGCGCGAGCCGAGGAAGACGAGGAGGAGGCCGAGCGCGGCGAGCGCGACGTAGGGTAGATCGGCGCGCCGGAAACGCTCTCCCAACAGCAGCGGCGCGAGCAGCAGCACCCAGATCGGCGCGGTCGACTGCAAAAAGATCGCGGCCGCCGAGGTGGTCAGCTTGGTGGCCACCACGAAGCAGATCAGAGTCCCGGCGTAGGCCAGGGCGGCGGGGAAGAGATCGCGGCGATAGCCCCGCCGGGCTTCGGGGAGCAGCATCAGCAGCGCGAGGGCGGCGACGCCGGAGCGGAAACCGGCGACCTGGAACGCGGTGAGCGACGTTCCCTTGATGGCGGCGCCGCCGGTGGAGAAGAGCGCCGCCGCGGCGAGAATCAGCCAGCGGGCGCGCGCGGTCGCGAGCATCGCGCGGACTCTAGCAGCCCG
>CAZPZW010000025.1:0-29069 GCA_964591165.1 uncultured Thermoanaerobaculia bacterium
GCCGGTCAACCAGGTGGTGGCGTTGATCGGCGAAGCCGGAGAGAAGCCGGCCGCGACGCCGGCCGCACCCGCCCTGGCCGAGCCAGCGGCGGCACCGATCCCGCCGGCGACCCCCACCGCGGCGGCCCCGGTGCCCGCGCCGGCGGTGGCCCCGGCGCCGGCGGCCCCCGCGGCGGCGGTCGGCTCGCTCGAAGAGCGGGTGCGCACCCTGTCGAGTCCGCTGGTGCGCTCCATCGCCGCCAAAGAGGGAGTCGATCTCGCGCAGGTCGCGGGGACCGGGATCCACGGCCGGGTGACCAAGGAGGACATCCTCGCCTACCTCGCGGCGGGTAAGCCGGTCCACGCGCTTCCGCCGGCCGCCGGGGCAGTGGTGCCGCCCGCCCCTGGCGCAGCTCCGGTTCCGGCCGGGACCAAGATGGTGACCGGTTTCCAGGTGCCCGCCTTCGCTCCCGGCGAGAACGTCGTCGTCGAGCCGATGTCGAAGATCCGTCAGATCACCGCGGCGCACATGCGCTACTCGAAAGACACCTCGGCGCACGTCACCACGGTCTTCCACATCGATTTCACCAAGGTGCACAACGCGCGCGAGCGCGCCAAGCGGAAGTTCCAGCAGGCCAACGGCACCAAGCTCTCCTACATGCCGTTCATCTTCAAGGCGGTGGCCGCGGGGCTCAAGGCGCACCCGAAGCTCAACGCGGCGATCGACGGCACGAACGTGGTGTTCAAGAAGGACGTCAACCTCGGCATGGCGGTGGCGCTGGATTGGGGGTTGCTCGTCCCGGTGATCCGCAACGCCGATCAGCTGAGCCTGGTCGGTCTCGCCAAGACGGCCAACGATCTAGCGGACCGTGCGCGCGCCAAGAAGCTCGGTCCCGACGAGCTCAAGGGCGGCACGTTCACGATCACCAATCCGGGGGTCTTCGGCTCGCTCTTCGGGACGCCGATCATCAACCAGCCGCAGGTGGCGATCCTCGGCATCGGCGCCATCGAGAAGCGCCCCATGGTGATGAGCGATGCCGACGGGTGCGACACGATCGCGATTCGAGTGATGTCCTACTTCGGCATCACCTACGATCACCGCCTGGTCGACGGTGCCGATGCCGACCACTTCATGAACACCGTGAAGAAGGTCCTGGAGTCCGACGCCTGGCCGGAGCTCGAGCCCTACAGCTGAGTCGACGGCGGGGTGCCGGCGTTCAAGGGCCGGCCTCGAAGCGCAGCTCGGGGTGAGCCTTGGCCTTGGCGAAATAGTCGGCCAGCCGGCCGACCAGTCCGAGCGTCACCGCCTCGGCTTCCGCGGACCGCTGGAAGACGATCAACGCGGCGATCGCCTCCCGCCCGACGCCCAGGCCCCGATAGACGCTGACCAGCTCGCCGGCCAGCGCACGCAGCTCGCTCGTGCGTCCCTGCTCGGCGAAGAGGGCGGCGAGGTCGAACGCGACCGTCGCCGCTTCGTAGGGGATGCGCGCTTCGACGAATCCATCCTGGGCGTCGCGCAAGGCGCTCTCGGCGCGGGCGTTCTGCCCGAGCGCGCGCGCGATCCGTCCCTCGAGCCAGCGCAACCGCAGGAGGTTCATCCGGTCGCCCTGTTCGAAGTAGAGGGGGCGCAGCTGGAGAAGCTCGGCTTCGGCATCGGCGGCGCGGCCGAGGCCCACCAGGTACCAGATCAGGTTGTGGCGCACCGCGAGCGCGAGCCGCACGTCGCGATCGCCATCGATCTTCTGCACCGCCAGGCGCGTGCTGGCCTCGGCCCGGACGAGATCGCCCGACAGGTCGTGGATCGCCGCCTCGCAGAGCAGGCTGCGCCCCTCGAGATGGGCGTCACCCAGGATCCGATAGAGCCGGCGGGACCGGCGCACCGCCCGCCGCGCTTCGTCGAGGCGGCGTTCGGCGCGTCGCAGGGAGGCGCGGAAGTAGAGATGCTCCGCCTCGTCGAGGGGATCACCGGAGCCCTCCTCGAGCGCGACGCGGGCGCGCTCCAGAGTCTCTTCGGCGGCGTGCAGGTCGCCCGAAGCGCGCAGCGCGTTGGCGAGCCGGCCGAGCGCGCGCCCAACGAGGTCTCGGAGCGCGGAGGCGCCGTAGATCGCGGGATCGAGCCGCTCGGCGATCGCGAGACCCAGCCGGCAGAGCTCCGCCGAGCGATGCGGGTCGTCGTAGATCGCGTCGAAAGCGTGGTCGAGGAGCAGCGAGGCGAAGGCCCAGGTGTCGAAGCGGCGGCTGTTGCGGATCAGAGTCCACTGGCGCGCCGTCGGGTGACGCGCGAAGCTCTCCATCAGTCGGGCCGCTGCGCTGCGCTCGCTCTCGAACTGCCGTTCCTTTTCGGCGACCGCCGCGAGAACGCGGCTGATCGAAAGGCCCTCGCCGGCCCCACCCTCGAGGCGCTGAAACTGGCGAAGGGCATGCCGGCAGGGAGCGCAGCCGGCCAGGAGATGCGTCAGGACCTGCAGGCGTTCGGACGACGTGGCCTTCCCGTCGACGAAGCGCGCGAGCTGGTCGGGACCGATCTCGCAGGTCCCCACGTGGATCTCGCCGCTCACCGTGCGGTCTCCCGATCCGGTTTCGAGCCGAGCATCTGGCGCGAGAGCGCGCTGAGGCAGCGATGGGTGATCTGCCGCACCGTGGCCTCGGTGTAGCCCAGGCGTTCCGCCATCTCCGGGCCGGCGCAACCGAGCCCGTAGCGCAGGCGGAGCACCGAGCGACAGCGATCGGGGAGGCGTGACAACGCGTTGGAGAGATCGTGCGCCAGGACCGCGCGCTCGGCGCTCGGTTCGTCGGAGGCCACCAGCTCCTCGATGAGCCCGCTGTCGATCGTCTGGACCAGACGGTGACGCCGGGCACGCCAGTAGCGCAGGCAACGATGACGCAGGGTGCCGAGAATCCATCGTTCCGGCGCGAGAATCTCGCGTTGCTTGGTCAGGTAGGCGACCAGCGTGTCCTGCAGCAGGTCTTCGGCGTCCTGGCTGGGGATCCGGAAGTGCGAGAAAACGCGCGCGAGATCACGCTCGAGCTGCTCGAGCAGACCGACCAACGCGTCCGGCTGCGGCCGACGTTCGATGATGCTCACGCCCATCTCCGCCGATCCATCGCCGGCCGAGTCTAACACCAGGCCGCTCGATCAGGCTCTCCTCCGGTTTCCGGCCGCGCCAGGCGCGGGGAGGCTCCGGCTCCAGCCTACGGCACGATCGTCCCGTGATCGGCGCCGAAGACGAACCGCAAGCTCGACCAGGAGACCGCGATCCAGCTGCTCATCCAGTCCGCGAAGCCGTGCACGAAGCTCGCGGTCGAGCCGGCTCGGGGCGTCCCGGGCTCCTCGAGGGAGATGGCGGGCGCGGCGGCGGGCATCGCCAGGGCGACGAGCAGCACGATGGCGGCGAGGCGGGCGACGAGTCGAGAACGGGGCATAGCGGCGTCCTCCAGGGGTCCGGTGTCGGCCGGGATGGCCGATCGGCCCCTCTTCTAGAGATGTAGTTCCCTGAGCGCCCCAAAACGTGACAGGGGGGGTCGAAAAATCTGTGTGAGGGAAGTTTTTTCACGTGAGGTGTCACGTTTCACCCCCTCCGGGGAACTATCTATAAGTGAGGGAGGCATTCTGCCCGGTGCTCCGCAAGGGGGGTGTGGCATGAGTCACGAAGCGCCCGAGCGCCCGCCGAGACCCGAAGCCGGGTCCGAGGACCAGGTCATCGTGCTGATGGGCCTGGACGCGGACGAGATGCGCGCCATCGCTGCCTTCACTGCCGAGGTCGAGCGCGTCGCGAGCGTGCGCTTCCTCGAAGCGGCGAGCGTCGACGGCGGCCTGGCGCGGATCGGTCTGCTGCGCGGGCGGGGCGCGGCCTGCGTGGGCCTGATCGGAGCCGGGGTCGGCGAACGCGACCTGCTGCGGGCGGTGCGCGCGCTGGCCGCTGGCGGCGGCCTGGCGCCGGCGATCCTGCTGGCGGCTCGCGGACAGGACGAGTTGATCGCCAAGGGAATCGCGGCCAAGGCCTGCGATTTCGTTCTGCGCAGCGAGCTCGATGCCGACCGGTTGCTGCGCTCGGTTCGACTGGCGGTCGCTACCGCGCGGCTGGAACGTGCCGAGCAGCAGGCGCGGGCGGAGCGCGAGCTCCTTGAGGCGCGTTTCTCGACGGTCTGGGAGCTGATTCCCGACGGCATGCTGCTGGTCGACGGGGAACGCCGGATCCGGCGGTTCAATCGGGCGGCGCTCGAGCTCCTGGGACTGTCCGAAGACGAGCTCGCGGGCGCGGCCTTCGGCTCGCTGCGCTGGTCGGAGATCGGGGACGGGCCCCGGGTCGAAGAGACCTTCGGCCGGTCGGAGGCGGTGCTGGCCTTCGAACGCCGGGACGGGGTCACGCTGCACATCGGTCTGCGGGTGCGAACCCTGGACAGGAATCCCGAGGGGGTGCGCTGGCGGGCCGTCCTGATGCGGGATCGCAGCGAGCGGGTGGCCCGCCAGTCGATTCTCGGCGAGGCGCGCCACTTCGCCGGTCTGGGCAGACTGCTCGCCGGCGCGGCGCACGACTGCAACAACCTGCTGACGCCGCTGCTGGGCTTCTGCGAGCTCCTGATCGGCAGCACCGCAAGCGATCCCCGCTCGCAGGGCTACGCCCGCGAGATCGATCGCTCGGCGCGTCTGCTGGCCGAGCTCGTGCGCCGCTTGCTCGACGAGAGCCGCAGCCGGCCGGAGGCGCAGCGGATCCACTCGCCCGACCGGGCCGTGCAGGAGCTGGTGAGCCTTTTGCGTTCGCTGGTCGGTTCGGCGATCGACCTGTCGACCGATCTCGCGGCGCCCGAAGCGCAGGTCAACCTCCGGCAAGGCCAGGTCGAGCAGATCGTGCTCAACTTGGCGGCCAACGCCCGCGACGCCATGCCGCTCGGCGGCCGGCTGTCGATCCGCACCCGTCCGTTGCCCGACCGCCGCTGGGCTCTCGAGGTCGCCGACACCGGTGGTGGAATCGCCCCGGAGCACCTCGCCCGGGTCTTCGACCCCGCCTTCACCACCAAGGCTCTCGGCAAGGGAACCGGGTTGGGTCTCTGGATCGTGCGCGCGATCGCCGAGGAGGCAGGCGGGAAGGTGGAAGTGAGGAGCGAGCTCGGACGGGGGACGACGGTGCGGGTCGAGTTGCCCACCGCCGCAGCGGGGGATCAGCCCTCCGGCGAGGTCTCGCTTCGCTAGAATCAGCGGGTGCCCTCTACCCGCCGGACTCACTGGGCCTTCCTCGGGCGGGTCGACTATGCGCAGGCGACGCGGCTGCAGATTGCCGCGCGCGAGGCGCTACGGCGCCGCGCAGGGCCGGAACGCCTGCTGCTGCTGGAACATCCGCCGGTCTACACCCTGGGCCGCAACGCGACTCCGGCCGACCTCCTCTGGTCGGAGCGGGACCGGCGCGAGCGCGGCATCGAAGTCCACCTGACCGACCGTGGCGGGCAGGTGACCTACCACGGCCCCGGTCAGCTGGTGGGCTACCCGATCCTCGACCTCGATCCCGACCGGCGCGACCTGCGGCGCTACGTCCGCGATCTCCAGGAATCCCTCGTGCGGACGCTGGCCGACTTCGGCATCGTCGCCTGCGGCGGCGAAGGGGAGAGGATCGGCGTCTGGGTAGGGAACCGCAAGATCGCGTCGATCGGAATCCACCTCTCACGCTGGTTGACCACGCACGGTTTCGCGCTCAACGTCGAGACCGAGCTGGGACATTTCGGCGGCATCGTGGCCTGCGGGATCCAAGGGGTCGACATGACGTCGATGGCGCGCGAGACGGGTACCGCGCCGCAGCTCGACGACCTGGCGCGGAGCTACTGTGGCCATTTCTCGGCGATCTTCGCGCGCGAGCTGATCGAGGAGGCTCCACCGGGATGCGGCACGCCGGCGGCGGCCGGAGCGATCGAGGCGCTGCCATGACCCGTGCGGTCGAGATCGGGCTCAACGCGGTGATCGTCGCGGTGACCGAGGAGATGCCCCGGGTGCTGGTGGTGGACCGGTCCCACGGCGAAGGCCCGGCCCTGCCGTCGGGCCCCCTCGACCCCGGGCGCGATCGGACCCTCGAGCTGGCGCTTCGCGGTTGGGTGCGCGAGCAGACCGGCGTCGAGCTGGGCTACGTCGAGCAGCTCTACACCTTCGGCAATCGCTTCCGCGACCCGCGCGAGCGAGCCGGAGGCGCGCGGGTGGTGTCGATCGCCTACCTGGCGCTGGTCCGCGAAGCGCCGCTCTCGCGCGTCAGCGAAGCGCGCTGGCTGGACGGCTACGATTTCCTCCCCTGGGAAGACTGGCGCGGCGGGCGCTCGGAGCTCCTGCAACGCGAGATTCAGCCGGTTCTGGAAGCCTGGGTTCGCCAGGGCGAGAGCCGGATCGAGCAGCGCCGCCGGCGGGAGCGTCTCGACATCTGTTTCGGCCTGGGCGGCGTGCCATGGAACGGCGAGCGCGTCCTCGACCGCTTCGAGCTGCTCTACGAATCGGGTCTGGTCGAAGAGGCGTGGCGGGACCGTGACGAGGGCGCGGCCTCGCCCGGCGGACCGCACGACGAGGGGGTGCGCTTGGGCCGGCCCATGGCGCTCGACCATCGCCGCATCCTGGCGAGCGCGCTCGGACGGCTGCGCGGCAAGTTGCGCTACCGGCCGGTGGTGTTCGAGCTGCTGCCGGAGCGTTTCACCCTGCTTCGCCTGCAGCGCGTCGTCGAAGCGCTCGCCGGCCTGCGGCTGCACAAACAGAATTTCCGGCGTCTGGTGGAGCAGGCAGGGTTGGTGGAGGGCACCGGCCGGCTGGAAGCCGCGACCGGCGGCCGGCCGGCCGAGCTCTTCCGTTTCCGGCGCGAGGCACTGCGCGAACGGCCCGCTCCCGGCGTCGGACTACCCGGGCTGCGCACCCACGGCTGAGCCGTCCCGGAGGGGCTTGACAGCCGCTAATGCTCACTCTTAGGATAACCGTACCGGCTGGAGCCGGTTTTATTGGGTTCCAGATATCCTCAGACTGAGCATAAGGACGCCCGAGAAATGACCCTGCTGAGCGCCGCGCCGTCCCTTCTGCCACCCCCCTTCTCGCCGGCGATCGCCCGCGAGACCGCCGAGGTGTTCGATCGGATGCGCCGGGTTGTCCCGCCGCTCGAGTGGCCGGTGCACGCGCCCTACATCGCGGCGATCCGTCGCCTGAAGGAGGAGCGCCGAGCGGTGATCCTGGCGCACAACTACCAGACCCCGGAGATCTACCTCGGGGTGGCCGACTTCGTGGGCGACTCCCTCGGCCTGGCGCAGCAGGCGGCGGCGACCGACGCCGAGGTCATCGTGCAGTGCGGCGTGCAGTTCATGGCGGAGACGTCGAAGGTCCTCTGTCCGGACAAGACGGTGCTGATTCCGGACCCGGAGGCCGGCTGCTCGCTCGCCGCGTCGATCACCGGGGCCGACGTCCGACTGCTGCGCGAGCGCTTCCCGGGACTGCCGGTGGTGACCTACGTCAACACCTCGGCCGAGGTGAAGGCGGAGTCCGACATCTGCTGCACCTCGGCCAACGCCGTCGAGGTGGTCGAATCGCTCGGCGCTCCGAAAGTCATCTTCCTGCCCGACGAGTTCCTCGGGCGCTGGGTGGCTTCGCAGACGCCGGTCGAGCTGGTGCTCTGGCGCGGCCACTGCGAGGTGCACGAGCGGTTCTCCGGCGGCGAGATCGACGCGCTGCGGCGCAGCCATCCCGGGCTGTTCGTGCTGGCCCACCCGGAGTGCCCGCCCGACGTCCTCGCCGCGGCCGACTACGTCGGTTCGACCGCCGGCATGATCCGCGAGGTCGGCGCGGCTGGCATGCGGCGCGTGGTGATGATCACCGAATGCTCGATGAGCGACAACGTCGCCTCCGCCCATCCCGACGTCGAGTTCATCCGGCCGTGCAATCTCTGTCCGCACATGAAGCGGATCACGCTACCCAAGATCCTGCGCTCTCTCGAGACGCTGCAGGTCCCGGTCGAGGTCGATCCCGAGGTGGCGTCGCGGGCGCGCCGGGCGGTCGAGCGGATGCTCGCCGTCGGGCGGGGCCCGACGCGATGAGCGGTCGCACCCTGGCGCGCCGCTCCGCCGACGTGGTGGTGGTGGGCACCGGCGTCGCCGGGCTGGCGGCCGCCCTCGAGCTCGCCGGGCAGAGGGTTCAGCTGCTGACCAAGACCGAGCTCTCCTCGGGCTCGAGCCCGTGGGCGCAGGGGGGCGTCGCGGCTGCGATCGGGCGCGAGGACTCGCCGGAGCTGCACGCCGCCGACACCGTCGCCGCCGGCGCCGGGCTGGTCGATCCGGGGATCGCCGAGCTGCTGGCGCGCGACGGCGTCGCGGCGGTGCGTCGGCTGATCGAGCTCGGCGCGCAGTTCGACCGCTCCGAGCGCGGCGAGATCGCCCTCGGCCAGGAGGCGGCCCATAGCCGCCGGCGGATCCTCCACGCCCGCGGCGACGCGACCGGCGCGGAGCTCGTGCGGACGCTCTCCGAGCGGGTGCGGAGCGCGCCCTGGATCGAGCTCCACGAGGGGGCTTTCGCCGCCGAGCTGGTGGCCGAGGGGGGCCAGATCGCCGGCCTCGTGGCGCGCCACCGCGACGGCGAGCTGATCCTCCACGAGGCGCCCCGGGTGGTGCTCGCCACGGGCGGAATCGGCCAGCTCTATCGCTACACCACCAACCCGCTCGTGTCGACCGGCGACGGCCTCACGCTCGCCGCCGCCGCCGGCGCGCGGCTGGTCGATCTCGAGTTCGTGCAGTTTCATCCCACCGCCCTCGCTTGCGGCGCGGATCCGTTGCCGCTGCTCACCGAGGCGCTGCGCGGCGAAGGGGCCAGGCTGGTCAACGACGCCGGAGAGCGCTTCATGGCCGGCGAGCACGTCGAGGCCGAGCTCGCGCCGCGCGACATCGTCGCGCGTGGCATCTGGCGCCAACTGGCGCGCGGTCGCCGGGTCTTCCTCGACGCGCGCGAGGCGGTCGGGGACCGCTTCCCGCGGCGCTTCCCGACGGTTTTCGCCGCCTGTCGCGAAGCCGGCATCGATCCGCGGGTAGATCCGATGCCGGTGGTGCCGGCGGCGCACTACCACATGGGGGGCATCGCGGTGGACGAGTGGGGGCGATCGAGCCTGGCGGGTCTGTGGGCCTGCGGTGAGGTCTCGGCGACCGGAGTGCACGGTGCCAACCGGCTGGCCTCGAACTCGCTGCTCGAAGCCCTGGTGTTCGGCGCGCGGGTCGCGGAGGCGATCCTCGGCGAGGCGGCGCTGCGCGGCGCCAGGCCCGCCGGCGCAGGTGCCGCAGCGCGCTGGAGCCAGTCCGCCGTCGACCCGGTCGCCGCGGTGCCGGAGGTCCGGCAGGCAGCGCGCGCCCTCGCCTGGGAGCGGGTCGGGCTGATTCGCGAGCGGGACGGCCTGGAGTTCGCCCTGGCGCGATTCGAGGAGCTGCTCGGGCGGCTGCCGCATGCCGCCTGCGAAGCGCGCAGCCTGGTGGTCGTCGGCTGGCTGGTGGCGGCGGCGGCCCTGCACCGGGCGGAGAGTCGCGGCGCCCACTTCCGGACCGACTACCCGGCGTCGGACGAGTCGAAGCGCTTCCGCCAGTTCCTCACCGCCGAGATCGGTGCGCGACAGATCGAGGCGCATTTCTCGACTTCCGGCGCGACCCCGCCCCTGGCGGTCGCGAACAGCGCATGACGGCGCCACCGCGACCTCCCTTCGCGCTGCTCTGCGAGCCGCTCCTGCGCTCGGCGCTGGCGGAGGACCTCGGCCGGGCCGGGGATCTCACCAGCGACGCGGTGCTCGAGGTGGGGAGCGAATCGCGCGCCCGGCTGGTCGCGCGCCGCGCCGGGACGATCGCTGGTCTGCCGCTGGTGAGTCAGGTCTACCGCCTGCTCGACCCGCGCGTCGACGTCGAGGCCCGGGTCGTCGACGGCGAGAGCGTCGTGACCGGCGCCTGCCTCGCCCGGATATCGGGCCCGTCGCACGCGCTGCTGGCCGGCGAGAGGACCGCGCTCAACCTGCTCGGCCATCTTTCCGGAGTCGCCACCGCGACGCGGGCCCTGGTCGAAGCGGTCGAAGGCACCGCGGCGCAGATCGTCTGTACACGCAAGACGACGCCTGGCCTGCGCGCGCTCGAGAAGTACGCGGTGCGCTGCGGCGGCGGCGCCAACCACCGCTTCGGGCTGGACGACGCCGTGCTGATCAAGGACAACCATCTGATCGCCGCGGGCGGCGTGCGCGCCGCAGTGGAGCGGGCGCGACGCCGCGTGGGTCACCTGGTGAAGATCGAGGTCGAGGTGCAGACGCTGGAGGATCTGGAAGCGGCGCTCGCGGCGGGCGTCGACGCCGTGCTGCTCGACAACATGGAGCCGGCGACGCTCGCCACGGCGGTCCACCGGGTCGGCGGGCGGGTTCCCACCGAGGCTTCGGGCGGGGTGACCCTCGAAACCGTGCGGGCGATCGCCGAGACCGGGGTCGACCTGATCTCGGTCGGTTGGATCACTCACTCGGCTCCCACCCTCGACGTGGCGCTCGACTTCGAGAGCTGAGCGCGTCACGAGCAGCCGCGGCTCCGGGTTGCCGGGGAGCGATGGGGTAGAGTTTCCGCGATGAACGAGCCTCTGGTCCAACTCGGCGCCAAGAAGCGCCGCGAGCCGCGCCCCGAGTGGTTGCGCATCAAGCTCGCGACCCCCAGCGAGTACCATAAGGTCCGCCGCCTGATCGACGGCCTCAACTTGAACACCGTCTGCCAGGAAGCGCACTGCCCGAACATCTACGAATGTTGGGGCGAGCACGGCACGGCGACCTTCATGATCCTGGGCGAGATCTGCACGCGCAGCTGCGGCTTCTGCGCCGTGACCTCGGGCCGGCCGCGCCCTGGAGTGGACGCCGAGGAGCCGCGCCACGTCGCCGAGGCGGTGGTGGCGATGGGTTTGCGTCACGCGGTGGTCACTTCGGTGGATCGCGACGATCTCGAGGACGGCGGGGCGAGCCACTGGGCGGCGGTGATCGCCGCCGTGCACGCCGCGGCACCGGATTGCTCCGTCGAGGTTCTGACGCCCGATTTCCGCGGCGTTCCCGAAGCCCTCGACGTGGTCCTCGCGGCGCAGCCCGAGGTCTTCTCGCACAACGTCGAGACGGTGCCGCGTCTCTACCGCAAGGCGCGCCCGGGCAGCCGCTACGACCGATCGCTCGCCCTGTTGCGCAGCGCGGCGGAGCGGCGGGCGGGGGGCGGGTTCAAGGGCCGGGTGAAGACCGGGATCATGGTCGGCCTGGGGGAAAGGGCCGAGGAGGTCCGCGAGACGCTCGCCGACATCCGGTCGACCGGGGTCGAGATCGTGACGCTCGGTCAGTACCTGCAGCCCACCACGAAACACCTGCCGGTGGATCGATTCGTCCACCCCGACGAGTTCGCGAGCTACAAGCGCTTCGCGCTGGAGATCGGCTTCGCGCACTGCGAGGCCGGCCCGCTCGTCCGCTCGTCGTACCACGCCCACGAACAGGTCCAGCGCGAGCTGCGCGCGACGCCGGTTCTGGGCTGAACGCGCTGCCGCCGCGGCGTCGCGCGCTCGCGCCGCGGTTGGTTCCACCTCCGCCTGCCGATAGAATGTCCAGCGAGGAGCACACGTGACCGACGACCGCCTGCAGATCCGATCCCTGACCGAGCTCGACGTCGACGGCATCGTCCGGATCGTCGAGAAGACGCGCCAGCGCTACGAGCCCGATCTGTGGGAAGACCGGGTGACCTACTACCTGCGTCGCGATCCCGAGGCTTCGGTGGTCGCCGAGGCCGGCGGTGAAGTCGTCGGATTCATGCTCGGTGACCTGCGTTCCGGCGAGTTCGGTCTCGACGAGGCGAGCGGCTGGATCGAGGTGCTGGGCATCGACCCCGATCACGCCGGCCGCGGCATCGGGCGGGCGATGGGCGAGGAGATGCTGGCGCGGTACCGGCAGCGCGGCGTGCGGCACGTCCGCACGATGGTCGACCAGTCGATGCCCGACGTCGAGGCGTTCTTCGCCCGGCTCGGCTTCGCCCCCGACTCCCTGCGACCCTACGTCAAGGAACTGAGCTAGAGGACCGCGCCATGGCAATGACGACTTCCGAGCTGCCGAAGAGGTTCCACGACGCGGTCGTGCGCTGGCGGGAGACCTACCTTCCGGACTACGACTACCTGATCGGCAACTGGGAGCGCTTCTTCCCGCGCGACACCAGATTCGAGCTCTGCGCTTTCCGCGAGCAGGGGATGCCCTGTCACATCGAGTGCGGCGAGGACCAGGGCAAGCCCAAGTTCCGGCGCGCCTGCGAGCTGCCGGCGGAGCGCGCGCAGCAGCTCTTCGGCGCCATCCGGGCGCAGGCGTCGACCGAGTTCGGCTCCATCCAGCAGCATCAGCTGACCCTGGCCCGCGCGCAGAGCGACGAGGAACAGGCGATGGTGTTGCGGATGATGGCCGAGGAGCTCCGGCACGGTTATCAGATGCTCAGTCTGCTGGTGGACGACGACTGGTCGGCGGTCTCGGGTCATTCGCAGGACCAGATGATCGAGGAGATCCTGTCGATGAAGACCGGGTCCCACGTCCTCGGCGCATTCAACATCGACTTCGAGTCGTTCGTCGACAACATCGTCTTCTGCGCCCTGATCGACCGGGTGGGCAAGTACCAGCTGTCGATGCAGAAGGTCTCGGCCTACTCGCCGATGGCGGAATCGATGCCGCAGATGCTGCGCGAGGAGGCTTTCCACCTCGCCACCGGCGTGGTGCCGCTCCGCCGCTGGGTCGTGAAGGCGGCGGATGGCTCGCCGATGATCACCATGGAGGTGATCCAGAAGCACCTCAACAAGTGGATTCCGCGGGCGCTCGAGATGTTCGGCGACGAGCGTGGCGGCGGGACCAACGTGAAGTGGGGCTTCAAGCCCCTGAAGAACGGCGAAGCGCAAGAGCAGTACCTCAGGGAGGTCGAGAAGGTCGTTCGCGACCTCAACATGCGATACCTGCGCGCTCGCCTGCCGAAGCTGGCGCTCGCCGAGGCCGAGGCCGCGATGGCGCGTCTCGACGCCGGCGAGGCGGTCGACGGAGTCCGCCCCGAAGAGCTGCTCCGCGTGCCGCATCCCGAGTTCTTCCGCCGCCGCGGCGTCCCGGCCTTTCGCAAGGTGGGCGTCGCCGGCGAGCGATTCGACATCCTCGAGGACTACCTCCGACATCTCGCGCGGGCGCTGCCCGACGGCTATCGAGCGACGCGAGACTTCCAGGACTTCGTCGAGCTCTCGACTGCGGTCGAGCGCGGCGAGAAGAGCCCGGAGCAGGCGCAGAAGCAGATGCCGCAGCTGCGTCGCGTGGGGGGAGTCTGCCCGTGCTCGCGCGCGGTACGCTGGGTCGCCGAGGAGGCGATCGAGCTGCCCGGCGCCGCAGCCGGCTGAACTGCCGCACCGGAGTTTCACCATGAGTGTGTTCCACTGGCTGATCGTCAAGGGCCTGCCCCTCGTTCCGAAACCGATCGTCGGCAAGGTCGCCATGCGCTACGTCGCCGGCGAGACGCTGGAGAATGCGCTCGCCAAGGTCGGCGAGCTCGCCGGCGAGGGGGCGATGGCCACCCTCGACTTCCTCGGCGAAGAGGTGCACGAGAAGGATAAGGCGCTCGCCGCCGTCGCGCAGTACGAGCGCATGCTCGACGCGATCGCCGAACGCGGGTTGCCCTCCAACGTCTCGATCAAGCTCTCCCTGCTCGGCCTGAAGATCGACCCCGCCTTCTGCCGCGACAACGTGGAGAGGCTTCTCGCCGCCGCGGCGCGGCACGCGAACTTCGTGCGCATCGACATGGAGGACCACACCACGACCGACGCGACGCTGGCGATCTACCAGGCACTGCACGCGCGATATCCGCGCTGCGGCGTGGTCTTCCAGGCCTACATGCGGCGCACCCTCGCCGACATCTCGGCCCTGCCCCGGGAAGGCGCCAACGTACGGCTGTGCAAGGGGATCTACATCGAGCCGCGGCCGGTGGCATGGAAGGGCTACGAGACGGTGCGGCGCAATTTCCTGGCGTCGCTCGAGAAGCTGCTCGCGCGCGGCGTCTACGTCGGCATCGCCACGCACGACGAGTACCTGGTCTGCGAGTCGGTCGCGATGCTCGACCGCCTGCACGTGCCGCGCGAGCGCTACGAGTTCCAGATGCTCCTGGGGGTCGACCCGGAACTGCGCCGGATCCTGCTCGCCGGCGGGCACCGGCTGCGGGTCTACGTGCCCTACGGCCGGGACTGGTACCCCTATTCGACCCGCCGTCTGCGCGAGAATCCCGAGGTCGCCGGGCACGTTTTGCGCGCCATGTTCGGCGGCTGACCGGCGGCTCTGCCCATGGATCGCACCGCTGCGGCATCACGCCTGGCCGCGCTCCGCGTGCTGCTGGTGCAGATCCGCGACCAGCCGGCCGTGGAGCTGCAGGAGCGCGAGTGCTTCGTCGGGTTCTCCGGGCTCGCGGCGGCGCAGTTCACCTTCTGGAACGTCGTGGAGCGGCCGGAGATCCGACCCTCCGACGCCCTGAGCTACGACGCAGTGCTGATCGGCGGCGCCGGGGCGCACTCGGTGACCGAGAGCTATCCGTTCAGTGCGCCGCTCGCCGCGGTGGTCGAGCGGTTGGTCAGCGAGGACCGGCCGCTCTTCGGCTCCTGCTGGGGGCACCAGTTCGTGGCCGCCGTGCTCGGGGGCGAGGTGATCACCGATCCCGAGCGCGCCGAGGTAGGCACGTTTCCGGTGCGGCTCACCGACGCCGGCGCCGCCGATCCGTGGTTCGCCGGCTTCCCGGAGCGCTTCGACGTGCAGCTCGGCCACAACGATCGGGTCGCCAGGCTGCCGCCCGGCGCGGTGGAGCTCGCCTGGTCCGAGCGGCAGCGCAATCAAGCCTTCGGGCTGCGCGACCGGCTGGTCTACGGCGCCCAGTTCCACGTCGAGCTCGACCGCGAGCGGATGATCGACCGGGCGCGCGTCTATCGCGACATCTATCTCAACGACGAGGGGGCGATGGAGCGCCTGGCCGCCGGGCTCCGTCCCGCGCCCTGGCCACCGCGCCTGCTGGCGCGTTTCCTGGAGCTGGTCGCCCGCCGCTGACGGTTTGCGGCGCGGCGCGGCGGGTTGTACCATCTTCAGAATCGTGAGCCGGGCGCAGCAGAAACAACCCTCCACCGATAGTTTCAGGCTCGAGGGCCTGGACGAGCGTCAGCGCACCGGCGCCGTCACCGTCACCGGTGCCTCCGCGTCGCGAGACGAGGGCGGTGGCGCGATCCGCGAGGCGAACGTCATCCTGATCGCCCACCCGGAGAACGCGCGGCTCGGGACGCGCTACCGTCTGGTCACCGGTGCGACGCTGGAGATCGGGCGCAGCGAGACGGTAGACATCCCACTTCCCGAGGTGCGGTCGGTGTCGCGTAGCCACGCCCGCCTGCGCTATCACGGCCGGACGGTGACCCTGGAGGACAGCGGCTCGACCAACGGCACCTTCCTCAATGATCAGCGGGTCGAGGGGGCGACGGTGCTGCGCAGCGGCGACCGCTTCCAGGTCGGCTCGGTGCACTTCAAGTTCCTGCACGAGCAGGACGTGGAGCACGCCTACCACGAGGCGATCCACGAGATGGTCATGCGGGACGGCCTGACCGAGGTCTTCAATCAGCGCAAGTTCCGCGAAGAGCTGACGCGCGAGTTCGCGCGCGCCCAGCGCCACGACCGACCGCTCGGCTTGGTGCTCTTCGACCTCGACGAGTTCAAGGCGGTGAACGACACCCACGGCCACCTGTGCGGCGACATGGTGTTGAAACAACTCGCCTGCTCGGTGACCGACCTGCTACGTCCGGAGCAGATCTTCGCGCGCATCGGCGGCGACGAGTTCGCCATCCTCTGCCCCGAGATGACGCTCGAAGGGGCCTCGTTGCTCGCCGAGAAGCTCCGTCAGCGCTTCGCCGAGCTCGCCTTCGCTCGCGAGGGCGCCACGTTCTCGGTCACCTGCTCGTTCGGCGTCGCCGAGCGGCGGCCGGAGACGGCGACCGAGGACGAGTTCTTCGAGGCGGCGGATCGCGCCCTCTATCTCGCCAAGGGAGCGGGTCGCAACCGCGTCGCGAACCCCGGCGACGCTTAGCCCCAGGCCCCTCGCGGAGCCCGGCCGGGCGGCCGGAGCCGCTGCTACAATCGCCCGCGTGTCGCCTGCGCCGCGCTTCTACGACTGCTCCAACTGCCCCGCCTTCTGCTGCACCTACGACCAGATCGAGGTGACCGCGGCCGACATGGTGCGCCTCGCCGAGCACTTCGGCCTGTCGGTGGCGGCGACCCGCAAGCGGTACACGAAGGCGGTCAAGGGCGGGCGCCGGGTGATGCGACACAAGAAGGACAAGATCTTCGGTTCCGCCTGTCAGTTCCTCGATCCCGCGACCCGGCAGTGCGGCGTCTACGACGGCCGGCCGAAGATCTGCCGCGCCTATCCGGGGGGGGTGCGCTGCGGCTTCTACGACTTCCTGGCCGCGGAGCGCCGTTCGCAAGAGGACCCCAAGCACGTGCCGTCCTTCCGGCGGCGCTGAGACGAGAGCCGCGCGGAGACGACTCTGTGCTGCGCAGCCTGCACGTCCGCAACCTGGCGGTTCTCGCCGGGGGGGAGATCGAGTTCGAGCCCGGGCTCAACGTGCTCACCGGCGAGACCGGAGCCGGCAAGTCGCTGGTGGTCGATTCGCTCGCCCTGCTCGCGGGAGCGCGCGCGGCGAGCGATCTCATCCGCGAGGGCTCCGAGGGCTGCACGGTGAGCGGCGTCTTCGCGCTCGACGCGCCACTCGCCCGCCGGCTGGCCGCTTCCGGAGTCGAATGCGACGGAGACGAGCTCGTGGTGCGCCGCGAGATCACCCGCGAAGGGCGCAACCGGGTCTTCCTCAACGATCAGCCGGTGACCCTGCGACTCCTGCAGGAGCTCGCTGCGCGCCTGCTGCGCATCCATGGCCAGCGCGAGGAGCTGGGCCTCGCCGAACCCGAGCTGCAGCGCCGCTGGCTCGACCGCGTGGGCGGCGCCGCGGGGGCGGAGCTCGTCGCCCGCGTCGCGGCCGCCTACGACGCCTACCGGGAAGCCGCCGAGCGGCTCGAGCGATTGCGCGGCGACAGCCGGTTGCGCGCCGAGCGCGTCGACCTGCTGCGCTTCCAGGCGGGCGAGATCGCCGCGGCGCGGCCGGTCGGCGGCGAGGAGGAGGAGCTGCGGCGCGCGCGCGACCTGCTGCGCCACCGGGAGGCGATCGCGCACGCTCTCGACGCGTCGTTCTCGCTGCTCGTCGAGGGCGAGGGGGCGGCGACGGAGCGGCTCGCCGCGGCGCGCCGGCATCTCGCCGACGTGGCAGCGTGGGAGCCCGCGGCGGCCGCCGCGCTGCCCGAGCTCGACGAGCTCGCGAGCCGCTCGGCGGAGCTCGGGCGCGACCTCGGGCGGCGGCTCGACGCGGTCGAGACCGAGCCGGGGCGCCTCGACGAGATCGAAGACCGACTGGCGGTCCTCGAGCGGCTGTTCCGCAAGTACGGTCCGTCGAGCGTCGAGCTCCTGGCGCGGCACGCCGAGATGACGGCGGAGCTCGCCGACCTCGACGCCTCGGACGAGAACCGCGCGGCGCTCGAGCGGCGCGCCGAGGAGGCCCTCGCGGCCTATGCCGCGGCGGCCGGCAGCCTCTCGGCCGAGCGTGTCCGGTGGGCGGGCGAGCTCTCGGCGCGGCTCGAGCGCGAGCTGGCGGACCTGGCGCTCGCCAAGGCGCGGTTCACGGTCGCCATCGAGCGCGCCGTGCGGGCCGAGAGCCCGCTCGTGGTCGACGGCGCGGGCATCGAGTTCGGCGTCCATGGCTACGACCAGGTGGTCTTCTTCTTCGCGCCCAATCCGGGCGAGCCGATGCTGCCGCTCGCCCGGGTGGCGTCGGGCGGCGAGCTGGCGCGCGTCTCGCTGGCGCTGCAGCTCGCGGCCCGCGGCGAGGAGGTCGAAGGGGAGCCGACGCTGGTCTTCGACGAGGTCGACGCGGGAGTGGGCGGGGCGGAAGGCTCGGCGTTGGGCAAGAAGCTGCGCCGTTTGGCGCGGCGCGGCCAGATCCTCGCCGTCACCCACCTCGCCCAGGTGGCGAGCTTCGGGCATGTCCACCACCGGGTGAGCAAACGGGTGCGCGCCGGCCGGACCTGGGCCGAGGTGGCGACGCTCGCCCGGGCGGAGCGGGTGGAGGAGGTCGCGCGCATGCTCTCGGGCGAGAAGGTCACCGCGCTGTCGCGCTCCCACGCCGAGGAGATGTTGGCGGCGGTCGGAGCCAAGTCATGACTGCGGCGCCTGCGACGGCGGTGGGCTGCTGGTCGCTCGACGTGGCGGCCGAGGAGGCTGCGGCGCTGCTCGACCGGGGCGGGGTGATCGCCATCCCCACCGAGTCGAGCTACGGCCTCGCCGTGGACCCGCGAAGCGATGCCGGCGTCGCCGCGATCTACCGGTTGAAGGGGCGCGAAGCCGGCAAGCCGCTGCCTGTGGTCGTCGCCGCGGTCGAGCAACTGCTCGCCCTGGGCGTGCCGGCCGATGCGCCGGCGCTCGCCTGGGCTCGGCCGCGCTGGCCGGCCGCACTCTCGGTCGTCCTGCCGCTCGCGGAGCCGGTCGCCGCGAGCGCCGGGCGGAGCGAGATCGCGGCGCGGATTCCGGCGCACCCGGAGCTCTGCGCGCTGCTCGCGCGCCTCGGGCGCGGGCTCACCGCCACCAGCGCGAATCCGAGCGGGTCGCCATCGTTGCTCGATCCGGGCGAGGTCGCGAGCTGGCTGCTCCGGCAATCGGTCGAGGCCGCGGTGATCGATGGCGGTCGGCTCCCGGGAGGTCCGCCCTCCACGCTGGTCGACTGGACGGGGGCGGGGCCGCGTATCCTGCGCGCCGGGAGGGTGGCGCTTGACTGACCGACGGCTCGCCAGGAGAGGACGGCGATGCGCCGCGCGCCTCACCGCCGCGACGGCGATCGTCGCCCTGTTGGCCGCCGGCGCGCGCGGCGCGGCGGAACCGGCGGCCGCCGAAGCGCCGATCCTCGGTCTCGCCGAAGTGCAGGCGGGCCAGCGTGGCCACGGCCTCTCGGTCTTCGCGGGGAGCGTTCCGACGCCCTTCGAGGTCGAGATCCTCGGCGTGCTGCGCGGTCCGCAGGCCGGCGGCAGCTACATCCTGGCGCGCCTCTCGGGCAGCGACCTGGAGAAGACCGGAGTCATCGCCGGGATGAGCGGCAGCCCGGTCTATGTCGACGGCCGTCTGGCCGGGGCGGTGGCCTTCGCCTGGCCGTTTGCCGAGGAGCCGATCGCCGGCATCACGCCGATCGAGCAGATGCGCGACATCGAACGGCGCGCCGCGCCGGCGTTGCGGCCCGCGGCGAGCGCGGTGCGCCTCGCCGATCTGGTCGAGCGCCGGGTCCCGGCGACCCGCCTGGACGACACCTTGGCCGAGTTCGCCCGCTCGGTCACCGGCGAGCACCGTGACGGCATGCTCTGGGGGGCCGCCGGAATCAGCGCCGCGGCGCGCGCCGCGCTCGGCCGCTGGTTGCCCTCGCTCGCCCCGCTGGGCGAAGGCGAGACCGCGGCGCCGGGTCCCGAGCTGGTCGCCGGCTCGGCGGTCGCGGCGCTGCTCATCGATGGCGATCTCCGGCTGGCGGCGACCGGCACGGTGACCGAGCGGCGCGGCGACCGGCTGCTCGCCTTCGGGCACTCCTTGGCCGGCCTCGGCGACACCGAGGTGCCGCTCGCCGGCGCCGAGATCGTGACCGTGCTGTCGAGCGCCCTCTCCTCGTTCAAGCTGTCGAACTCCGGCGCCGTGGTAGGAACCTTGGGGCGCGATCACCCGTACGGGGTGGTCGGCGAGCTCGGCCGGATGCCGCGCACCGTGCCGCTCGATCTCCGGGTGCTTGCGCCGGCGACACGCGATTTCAAGATGCGGCTCGCCGACGTGCCGGCCCTGTTGCCGACCTTGGCGGCGATCTCCAGCCTGAGCGCCTGGGACGTCACGGTCGGAGTGGGTGGCGTGCGGGGCGTCGATCTCGCGCTCGACGTCGAATTCGTGGGGCGCCCCCCCCTCCGCCTGGAACAGAGCTTCGACGGCGCGCTGGCGAGCCAGGAGGCGGTGGCCTATTTCAGCGCGCTGCTCGCCTACCTCGCCCAGAACGATCTCGGGACCCTGCGCATCGCGCGCCTCGAGGCGACGGCGGCGCTCCATCCGGCGCAGCGCCTGGCCACGCTGGTCGGCGTGCGACCCAGCGCCCCGGTCGTCGCGCCGGGCGGGACGGTCGAGCTGCAGGTCGATCTGCTGGGCTACGACGGCGAGCCGCTGCGCTGGCGCGAGCCGGTCGTGCTGCCCGCCGAGCTTCCGGAGGGGCGCTACAGTCTGCTGGTGGGCGACGGGGTGAGCGTCGACGCGGCCCGGCTCGGCCTCGCGCCGGCGCCGCCGGCGCGCCTCGACCAGGTGCTCGCGCTGCTCGGCTCGCTCCATTCCGCGGCCGACCTGGCGATCGTCGGCTTCTTTCCGTCGCCCGGCCTGACCCGCGCCGGCGAGCTGCTGCCGCGCCTGCCGCCCTCGCTGCGCTCGATCTGGGGCGCTTCGGGGGCGCGCACCGCGCTGCCGCTCAAGAACGCCGTCGTGCAGAATCTGTCCACGCGACGCGATCGGCCGCTCTCCGGCCTGCTGCGCGTCGATCTCGAGGTCCGCCGCGAGCGGACGGGGGAGCCATGAGACGAGGAAGGCTGTTCGCGATCGCCTGGATCGCCGGCGGGATGGCGGGCTTCGTCGAGGCCTCTCCGGTGAAGATCCACGCGGTCCAGACGCCCGCCGCCTTCCTCGCCGGGTCGCTCGAGGGGGTGCGGCTCGAGGCGCGCGGCGCGCTCGGGCTCGCGCCGGAGATCGTCCGGCTCGCCGAGCTCGCCGAGCCGTTCGCCTACGCGGTGGCGGCTTTGCCGGACGGTTGGGCGGTGGGCACCGGTCCCGAAGGGCGGGTGCTCAAGATCGACCGCCAGGGCGCGGTCTCGACCCTGCTCGACAGCGAGGAGTCGGACGTCTTCGCGCTGTGGGCCGATCCGGATGGCACGCTCTTCGCGGCGACCTCGCCCGGCGGCCGGCTCTACCGGATCGCCAACGGCTCCTCGGCGGTCTGGTACGAGCCGAAGGAGACCTACGTCTGGGCGATCGCGCGCGGCGGCGACGGCGCGCTCTATCTCGCCACCGGCGCCGAGGGTCGGCTGCATCGCGTCGACGGCGAGCGACGCGGCGCCGTGGTCCACGATGCCGACGAGCCTCATCTCAGGAGCCTGCTGCCGATCGCGGGGCGAGGCCTCTTGATCGGAACCGCCGGGGAAGGCCGGATCCTGCAGCGCAGCGCCGACGGCGCGGTGCGCACCCGTTACGACTCGCCGCTCGCCGAGATCGTCACCCTGGTCGCGGGGGAGGAAGGGTCGGTCTACGCGGCTGCGCTCGCTTCGGAGGCGAGTCTGGTGGACCTGGCCGCGAAACCTGCGGGCGACGGCGGCGCCGCCGGCGGCGCGGCGGGGGAAGGCGGGCCCGCAGCCGCGCCGGGCGAAGGGGAGTCCGAGGCGCCGGCGGTCGGTTCGCGCCCGGCCGGCGCCCGGGGGCCGCGCAGCGAGGTCGTGCGCCTGCCGCTCGGCGGGGTCGGCGAGGTGCTCTGGCAATCCCAGGACGAGACGGTCTTCAGCCTGCTCGCCGAGGACGGCAAGCTCTGGATCGGCACCGGCGGCGAAGGGCGGACCTACCGCTGGCAGGGCGACCAGGCGGTGCTCGAGCGCGATTTCGCGGAGCGTCAGGTGGTGGGCCTGCTAGGCGGCGATCCGGGTCCGCTCTTCCTGACCACCAACGGCGCTGCGCTGCATCGCGTGGCCGCCCGCCTCGAGCGCCGGGGCGAGTACGTCAGCGCGCCGCTCGACGCCGGTCTGGGCGCCCGCTACGGCGTCTTCCGCTGGAGCGGCGAAGCGCCCGCCGGCAGCTCGGTCGAGGTCGCCTTCCGGGTGGGGGACAGCGCGCTCCCGGACGCCACCTGGAGCGCCTGGAGCGCGCCCCTCGCCGGCCGCGAGGTGACGCTGCCCGAGCTCGACCCGGCGCGTTACGTGCAGTTCCGGCTCACCCTCGCGGGGGACGGCCGGATCTCGCCGCGGGTCAGCGGCGCCGAGCTCTCCTACCGGCAGGTGAACCTGCGGCCGAAGATCGAGCGCTTCGCGCCGCTCGACCCGGGCCAGGTGCTGGTGCCGGCGAGCTTCAATCCAGCCGACCAGATCTACGAGCCAGCGAGCCCCAACCGCTCCGGCATCTTCACCACCCTGCAACCGGCGCTCGGGCGCGACGACGCCCGCCTGAAGACCGTCTGGAAACGGGGCATGCGGACTCTGCGCTGGAAGGCGAGCGATCCGAACCAGGACGAGCTCGACTACGCGCTCGCGGTGCGGCGCGAAGAGAGCGAGCGCTGGTTGCCGATCGTCGAGGAGTGGCGCGAGGAGTACTACGCCTTCGACTCGACCGCGCTGCCGGACGGGCGCTACCGCTTCCGCCTGAGCGTCTCCGACCGGCGGGGCAATCCGGACGAGGAACCTCTGATCGCGACGCAGGAGAGCGAGCCGGTGATGATCGACCAGACTCCCCCGGAGCGCCGCCCCGTGGCACGCGCCGGCGGGCGGTTGGAGGTCCAGGTGGTCGATGCGCTCAGTCCCCTGCGCGAGGCCGCGATCTCGTTCGACGCCGCCGAATGGCAATCTCTCGCCGCGGCGGACGGCCTGCTCGACGGCCTCGTCGAGTCGCTGCGGCTCCCTAACGTCCCCTCGGGAACGGCCACCGTGCTGCTGCGGGTGGGCGATGCCGCATTCAACTACGTCACGTTCGACCTCTCCGCGGAGGTGAAGCCATGAGCAGCCGCGTCGCGGTCTATCCGGGTTCCTTCGACCCGATCCACAACGGCCACCTCGACATCATCGAGCGCTGCCGCCCGATGTTCGACCAGGTGGTGATCGCCGTCTTGCGCAACGAGGAGAAGGCGCCGCTCTTCTCGGTGGAGGAGCGGATGGCGATGATCGGCGAGCAGGTCGACGGCGACGGGCTCTTCCGCATCGAGAGCTTCTCGGGCCTACTCGTCTCGTTCATGGACCGGATCCAGGCGCACACCATCGTGCGCGGGCTGCGCGCGGTGTCGGACTTCGAGTACGAGTTCCAGATGGCGCTGATGAACCGGCGGCTCAACCCGCGCATCGAGACCGTCTTCATGATGCCGAAGGAGGACTACTCGTACCTCTCGAGCCGCCTGGTCAAGGAGGTGGCGGCCTTCGGCGGCGACGTCTCGGGCCTGGTGCCGCAGGAAGTGCTGGCGCGCCTGAGGAGTCGGTTGCAGCCGCGCGAGGAGCTGCTCTGAGCCTCGCGAGCTTCCTCGCCGAGCTGCCCAAGGTCGAGTTGCACGTCCACCTGGAGGGCGCCATGCGCCCGCGGACCCTGCTCGCCCTGGCGCGGCGACGGCGGATCGCGCTGCCGGCGGAGGACGAGGAGGGGCTGCGCGAGTGGTTCCGCTTCCGCGATTTCGACCACTTCGTCGAGATCTACCTCGCCTGCTCGCGCTGCCTGCGCGACCCGGAGGACTTCCAGCGCCTGCTCGCCGACTTCGCCGACGACCAGGCGAGCCAGCGGGTGCGCTACTCGGAGGTCCACTTCACGATCGGCACCCACTGGCGCAACGGCGCCAACCCCGGCGAGCTGCTCGACGCCCTCGCCGAGTCGATCGCCGAGGCCGAGCGGCTCGACGGGGTGACGATTCGTCTGATTCCCGACATCGTGCGCGACGTGCCGGACGCCGCCGACCTCACCCTGGAGTGGGCGCTCGCCGGGCAGCGACGGGGCGTGGTCGCGGCGCTCGGGCTCTCCGGGCGCGAGGCGGTTTCGCCGAGCGGGCCCTTCGCCGAGCACTTCGCCGAGGCGGCGCGCCGAGGGCTGCACCGCGTCGCCCACGCCGGCGAGCACGCTGGGGCGCGCTCGATCCGTGCCGTGCTCGACGACTGCCGCGCCGAGCGGATCGGGCACGGAGTGCGCGCGCTCGAAGATCCGGGCCTGGTCGCGACGCTCCGCGACCAGGGCGTGCCGCTCGAGGTCTGTCCCTCGTCGAACGTCTGCCTGGGGGTGGTTCCCGATCTCGCGCACCACCCGTTCGACGAGTTGCGCCGCGCCGGGCTCGAGGTTACGGTGAACACCGACGACCCGCCGCTCTTCGAGACCTCGCTCAGCGAAGAGTACCTCCGGCTCGCCACCACTTTCGGCTACGACGCCGAGGAGCTGGTCGACCTCGCCATCGCGGCGGCGCGCCACGCCTTCCTCGACGAGCCCGCCCGCCGCCGCCTGGCCGACGAGATCCGCGCCGCCGCCACCGAGCTCGCGCCGCGACACTTGGGCCGGACCATCGCCGGCTGAGTAGTGGTTTCGCCGGATGACCGCTCAGCGCTGGCCGGCGGCGGTGAGGGCGGCTTCGCGCAGGGCGGCGAACTCGTCGTTCGGGTTCCAGCGCGGCATCGCGGGGGCGTCGGCGAGCTCGCGGCCGACCTCGAAGGCGAGCGCGGTGTCGGCGATCATCCCGCGGTAATCCCAGTCCTCGCCCACCTCGTCGCACGGCTGGTGGTAACAGGTGCTGTCGTAGGCCTGCTGGCGGGCGCGCGCCGCCTCGGCGCCGGGCCCCACGAACTCGGTGCCGGGATCGAGGTAGATCGCGGGCACCCCGAGGCGCGCGAAGTTGAGCTGGTCGGAGCGGTAGAAGGCGCCCTTCTCCGGCGCCGGGTCGCCGCGCACCACGCGCCCCTGCCGCGCTGCCGCCCGCTCGACGACGCCGTCGAGGTCGCTCGACTTGCCGTGGCCGATGAAGACGATGTCGCGCGTCGGACCGTAGACGTTCGCCGAGTCGAGGTTCACGTTGGCCGCGATCTTCCCCGGTGGGAAGGTCGGCCGGGCGGCGAAGTGGCGCGAGCCCAAGAGGCCCTGCTCCTCGGCGGCGACGAAGAGGAAGAGCAACGAGCGCGCCGGCCGCGGGTCCTGGCGCGCGAAGGCGCGCGCCAGCGCGAGGAGCTGCGCGCAACCGGTGGCGTTGTCGAGCGCGCCGTTGTAGATCGGGTCGTGTGCGGCGTCCTCGGTGACCTCGCCGGCCATGCCGAGGTGGTCGTGATGGGCGGTGAAGACCACCACCTCGTCGCGGCGCTCGGGGTCGGCGCCGCGCAGCAATCCGGCGACGTTGGCGGTCTCGACCCGGCGCAGCGCGACGTCGAAGGCGAGCGAGGTGCGGACGCCGAGCGGGATCGGCCGGAAGTCGCGCGAGCGCGCGGCGGCGGTGAGGCGCGCGAGCTCCTGCCCGCCGAGCGCGGCGAGGCGGGCCGATGCCGACTCGGTGGTCCAGGCCGTGACGCGAAGGTGCGGCTCGTCGCCCGCCGGGAGGGCGAACTGCTCGCCGCTCCAGGAGCTCTGCACCACTTGCCACGGATAGGATGCCGACGGCGTGGTGTGAATGACGATCGCGCCCACCGCCCCCTGCCGGGCGGCGCTGGCGTACTTGTAGTCCCAGCGGCCGTAGTAGAGGCGGCGCCGGCCCTCGAACAGCCCCTCGTCCCAGTCGGGATCGTTGTTGAGCATCACCAGGACCTTGCCGGCGAGATCGGCGCCCTTGAAATCGTCCCAGCCGAACTCCGGCGCCTGGATGCCGTAGCCGACGAAGACCAATTCGGCGTCCGCGATCTCGGCGCGCGGGCGCTGGACGCCACTCGAGGCGATGAAGTCGATCGACTGCGCCAAAGTGAGCTCGCCGCCGGGCCCCGAGAAGGTCCAGGTGGCGGGCACCTCGCTGGTGATGCCCACCATCGGGAAGCGCTGCTGCCAGGAGCCGTCCGGAGCGCCCGGCTCGAGTCCCGCCGCCTCGAGCTCGCTCGCCAGGTAGGCGCGCGCCAGCTCGTCGCCGCGGCTCCCGGGGCCCCGCCCCTCCAGGAGGTCGGAGGCCAGGAAACGGATCGGGCCGGCGAGCTCGGCGGGCACGAAGCGCGGTTCCGCCGCCTGGGCGATGGCCGGGGCGAGCAGCACTCCGAGCCATGGTCCGAGCAGCAGGGGGCAGGGGAGCGAGCGGGGCGTGGGCATCGGTCGGTGGTCTCCTTCGAGCGGTGGATCGTACACCGGGTCGCCCGGGCTTGCCGGCCGGTCGCTCCTCGGGCTAGCTTAGCGGGGTGCAATTCGAAGGCGTGCTGGCCGATGCGCTCTACCTGAACTGGGCGCTGCCGTCGGCCGGCTTGCCGGCGCCGCCGCCCGGGCTGCGTCACGAGCTGGTCGGTTTCGGCCCCGAGGCGACGGCTTTCTTCTCGCTCGTGCTCTTTCGCCAGCTCGATCTGCGGACGGCTTGGAGCCGCTGGGTCGGCCTCTCGTACCCGCAGTGCAATGCGCGACTCTACGCGCGGGACGAGGCGGGCGTGCCGTCGGTGTGGCTCCTGCGCCAGCTCACCCCGGCCTGGGTCGTTCCCCTCGGGCGACTGGTCGCCCGGCAACCGCTGTCCGCCGCGATCTGCAACTTCCCCCGCCTCGACCAGCAGCCCGACGGCCCCTGGCGCTGGCGTCTCGACGCCGGCGCCGGGCTCGACCTGACGGCGCGGCCCGGCAGCTTCGCCGGCACCGGACCGGCGCTCGGCGACTGGCCGGAGACGGTGGCGTTCTTCCGCGAGCGACGCCGCGCCTACTGGCGCGCCGGAGCCGGCCTGCAGCGGGCGGAGACCGACCACGGAAGGGTGGCGGCGCTCCCGGTGGCGGTCGAACTCACCGACTGCTCCTGGCTCGAGGCTCGTTTCTCGTTCGCTCCGCGCGAGGGTTGGCGCACCCTGCACTCCGCCTTCCTGGTGCCGCGGGTGGAGCTCGCTTTCGCGCTGGCGCGGGAGACCGAGCTCGCGACGGGGCGCCAGGTCCCGGCCGCGGGCTGACCCGGCGAGCGCCCGCGTTGAGCCCGCTCCGCCGAGTCGCCGGCGCCTACGTCGACGCCTTTTCCGGCCTGCCGCGCGCGGTCTGGATCCTCGCGGCGGCAACCCTGGTCAACCGGGCCGGGACGATGGTCCTGCCCTTCTTCACGCTCTACCTGACGCGCAGCCTCGGTTGGAGCATCGGCGAGGCGGGGCGGCTCCTGTCGCTCTACGGCCTGGGCGCGATCGCCGGCTCCTGGCTCGGCGGGGTGCTCGCCGACCGTTACCGCCCGGTCCGCGTGCAGCAGGTCTCGCTGCTGGGAACCGGCGTCGGCTTCCTGGCGCTCGCAGTGATCGAAGCTCGCTGGCTCCTCGCGCCGGCCGTCCTCCTGTTGAGCGTGGTGGCGGAGCTCTACCGACCCGCGCTCCTCGCGACCGCCAGTCGATCGGTCGCGCCACCGGTCCGCGCCCGGGCGCTCGGGCTGCTGCGCCTCTCGGTCAACGCCGGGATGTCGATCGGTCCGGCGATCGGCGGAATGCTCGCGGCGGCGAACTACCGCCTGCTCTTCGTGGTCGACGCGGTGACCTGCTGGGCGGCGGCGGGGGTTCTCGCGCTGGCGCTCGACGCCGGACACGAGGAGCCGGCGCACGAGCTCGCGCAAGCTCCGCCCGGGCGGAGTCCCTGGCGGGACGGTCCGTTCCTGCTCTTTCTCGCCGCGACGGTCGTCCTGACGGTGATCTTCTTCCAGATCAACGCCACCTTCCCGCTCTACCTGCGCAACGAGTACGGGCTCGGCGAGGCGGTCATCGGCGCTCTGCTCGGCTTCAACGCCCTGCTCGTCGTGGCTTGCGAGATGCTGGTCATCCGGCGCCTCGAGCGGCACGCGCCGCTGCCGGTGATCGGGCTCGGGGCTTTCCTCGTGGCGCTCGGCTTCGCGCTGCTCCCCTTCGGGCGCGGCTGGCTCTACGCCGCCGCGACGGTGGCGGTGTGGACGATCGGCGAGATGCTCACCCTGCCGCTCAGCAACGCCGTGGTCGCCAACCGCGCCGGCCCAGGGCTCACCGGGCGCTACGTCGGGGCCTACACCGTCGCCTTCTCGGTCGGTTTCCTGCTCGCGCCGGCGATCGGCACGGCGGTCTACGAGCGCTTTGGCGCGCTCGCCTGGTGGCTCGCCGTCGGGGCCGCCGGAGCGGTGGTCGGAATCGCCTATGCCGCGCTCGGCCGCGTGCTACCATCGCCGCCCACATGAACCCGCTCGACCCCGCAGCGCGCCGTCCGCAGCGCATCGCGGTCCTGCCCGGCGACGGCATCGGCCGCGACGTGACCGCCGAGGCGGTCAAGGTGCTCGGCGCTGCCGCCGAGCGGTGGAGCCTACCGCTCGAGCTGGTGAGCTTCCCCTGGAGCGCCGATCACTATCTGGAGACCGGTGTCTCGATACCGGCCGGCGCGATGGAGGACTTGCGCGACAACTTCTCGGCGATCTTCATCGGCGCCTACGGCGATCCGCGCATCCCCGACATGCGCCACGCCGCCGACATCCTGCTCGGCATCCGCTTCCAGCTCGACCTCTACGTCAACTTCCGCCCCTGCCAGCTGCTCGACGCCCGCCTCTGCCCGCTCGCCGGCAAGAGCGAGAAGGACGTCGACTTCATCGTCTTCCGCGAGAACACCGAGGGCGCCTACGTCGGCATGGGCGGCAACTTCAAGAAGGGGACGCCGGACGAGGTCGCGGTGCAGGAGGAGATCCACACCCGCCGGGGCGTCGAGCGGATCGTGCGTGCGGCGTTCGAGTACGCGGCGTCGCACGGCCGCCGCAAGGTGCTGATGACCGACAAGTCGAACGTCATGCGCTACGGGCACGATCTCTGGCAGCGCGTCTTCGCCCAGGTGGCGAGCGAGTTTCCGGCGATCGAGGCCTCGCACATGTTCGTCGACGCGCTCTGCATGCAGCTCGTGCGGCAGCCGGAGAAGTTCGACGTCATCGTGGCGAACAACATGTTCGGCGACATCCTGACCGACCTCGGCGCGGGGCTGCAGGGCGGGCTGGGGCTCGCCGCCTCGGCCAATCTGCACCCCGGCCGGACCTCGATGTTCGAGCCGGTGCACGGCTCGGCGCCCAAGTACGCCGGCACCGGGCAGGCCAATCCCTTCGGCGCGATCCTCTCGACGGCGCTGATGCTCGAGACGCT
>CAZPZW010000026.1:0-23305 GCA_964591165.1 uncultured Thermoanaerobaculia bacterium
TCAAGCTCTTCGCGGCCGGCTGCCCGCGCGAGGTGCTGCAGGCCGGACCGCAGCGGAGCTCTTAGCCCGGCCGCGCGATCGCCGCCTCGGAGCGCGCGCGTCGCACCACCCCGCCGGGTGGGGAGACCGCGGCGCATCGGCCTTCGATCGAGCCCGGCAGGCTGCCCGCGGCCCGCGACCGGCGCGCCCGCTGCGGCGCGCCTCGCGCACCCACCCGTCGAGACGGGTCCTGCTGCGTGCGCTGGCGATACCATCCAGAACAGCGCGGTGAGCGCCACCGGTCTCGGGGGTCGGTAGCAGTCATCCGAGGTAGAAGGTGTTCGACGCCACGCAGCTCGAGAGCGGTCGCGATGGTGCGGCGCCCCGGTTCCCGGGAGCGCCGCTGCGGGAGATCCCCAATCGATTCGTAGTGGACGTGGGCGCCGCTCCGCGGCGCGCCACCGGCCGCGGCGGAAGGCCATCGCGGTGAGGTTCATCACCCCCGTCGGACTCGGCGAGTTGGCGCGCGCGCTCGCCGCGACGCACGAGGTCTTCGTGCCGCGCGCCATGGGCGACCGCCTGGTGCTCGACCGGTTGGCAGCGGCGGGCAGCGGCGAGGTGCCCTGGAACGCATACCGGCTGCCCGATCCGCTCAAGGCGGTCTGGTTCCAGCCGGGGCGCATCGTGGCGCGCTGGCCGCGCCAGGCGAGCGATCCGCCGCCGCGCCCGCGCGCCCTGTTCGGCGCCAAGGCCTGCGACCTCAAAGCCGTCGCCTGTCTCGACAAGGTGCTGCGCGACCACGAGTTCAAGGAGCCGGGCTGGTGCGCGGCCCGCGCCAACACGCTGATCGTGGCGGGGGACTGCACCGACTGCGCCGCGACCTGCTTCTGCACGATGCTGGGCGACGAGCCCTACCCGAACCAGCTCTTCGATCTCTGCCTCAGCCCGACGGACGGCGGTTATCTCGCCGCCACCGGCTCCGACCAGGGCGAGCGGCTGGTGGCCGCTCACGCCGCGTTGTTCGCCGCGGCGCCGCCCGCGCTCGTGGCGCAGCGCGATCGCGCGCGCGCCGCGATGCTCGAGCGCGTCCGCCGACAGAATCAGGCTTTTCCGGTGCGCGACCCGTTCGAGCGCAGCGTCGCCAAGCACGAGCGGACGCAGATCTGGGCCGAGCTCGCGGCCACCTGCGTCGAATGCAACGCCTGCAACATGGTCTGCCCGACCTGTCACTGCTTCCTGCTGAACGACGTGCGCGAGGGCCCCGGCGCCGTCCGCCTGCGCGTCTGGGATTCCTGTTTCAGCGCCGGCCACGCGCGCATGGCGGGCGGGCTGACCCCCCGACTGCAGCTCACCGAACGCTTCCGTAACCACTACCAGCACAAGTTCGTCACCTTTCCGCGCAACTGGGGCATCACCGCCTGTTCCGGCTGCGGCCGCTGCATCGACGCCTGCATGGGGAGAATCGACAAGCGCGAGTGCCTGCACCGGCTCGAGACCCGCTGGCTCCCCAGCGAGGTCGCCCGGGAGCTCGACTGAAGTGCGCAACGATTTCGCTCCGCTGCCTGCTCTGGTCGACGACGTGATCGTCGAGACGCCGACGATCAAGACCTTCGTCCTGCGCCCCGTCGAGGCGCTGCCCTTCCGCGCCGGTCAATTCGTGCAGCTCTACGTGCCGGGCGTGGGCGAGGCGCCGTTCACCCCCTCCTCGTCCCCGTCGGCGCCGGAGCGGCTCGAAGTGACCGTGCTCGCCGCCGGCCGCGTGACCGCCGCGCTGCACGAGCTCGAGCCCGGCAGCGAGATCGGGGTGCGGGGTCCGTTCGGCCGCGGCTATCCGCTCACCAGGCTCGCCGGACAGGACGTGGTCGTGGTGGGCGGCGGCGTGGGCCTGGCGCCGCTGCGTTCGCTGCTCTACACGCTGTTCGAACGCCCGGGCTTCGCGCGCCGGGTCTCGATCAAGTACGGCGCGCGGCATCCGCGGGAGCTCTGCTTCCGGCGGCAGTACGCGGACTGGGCCGCGCGGCCGGGCGTCGACTTCACCCCGACGATCGACCGGCCGGCCGCCGGCTGGGACGGGCACGTCGGGCTGGTCACCACGCTGCTCGACGGCCTGGACCTCGACGTCCACGCCGCGTACGCCGTCTCCTGCGGCCCGGAGATCATGCTCAAGTTCGTCGCCCACAAGCTCGTCGACGTCGGCTTCGCCGCCGATCACGTCTACCTCTCCATGAACCGCAACATGACGTGTGGCATGGGCATCTGCGGGCGCTGCAACGTCGGCGACCGTTACCTCTGCAAGGACGGACCCGATCTCTCCTACGCCGAGATCCGTGACGTCCCGTACGCCCTGGGCTAGCCGGCGATGACCGATCCCGTCCACTCGATCTGCCCGTTCTGCTCGATGGGGTGCGTCTGGCGCCTGGGGCGCGCGGCGCTCTCGCCGTTCCTCGGCGAGCCGGGCGTGGCGACGCTCGACTACGCCGACGGCGGCCCCAATCGCGGCTCGCTCTGCGCCAAGGGCAACATGACGCTCGAGCTGATGACCCATCCCCGTCGGCTCGACACGCCGCTGCTGCGCGACGCCGGCGGCGTGCGGAGCGCCGGCTGGGACGAGGCGCTCGTCTTCGCCGCCGAGCGCCTCGCGAAGGTCCGCGCCGAGCACGGCGGGCGCGCCATCGGGCTGCTGCTCGGACCGCAGCTGACGAACGAGGAGACCGCGGCCGCGGTCCGGCTGAGCCGCGCCCTCGGCACCCCGCACGTGGACTTGAGCGAACCGGTGGATCACGCCGTGTTGCGCGGCATCGAGCTCTCGACGGCGCGCCCCGCGGCGGTCGAGCGGGTCGAGCAGCTCGACGCCATGAACGCGCTGCTCATCGTCGGCGATCTCCTGACGCTCGCTCCTTGTGCCGCCAAACCGGTGCTCAACGCGCGCTACCGCGACCGCCGTCACACCGTCGCGGTGCTGGGGCCGACCCGGACGCGCACCGCGTGGTTCGGGCGTCCGGAGCTGCGCTGCCATCCAGAGTCCGAGGCGACGGCTCTTGCGCTGATGCTCGCCATCGCGCTCGAGGTCCGCCGCGAGGCAGAGCCGGCGTGGGCGGACGACGCGCGGCTCGCCCTGGCGCGCTGGCCGCTGGCGGAGCTCGAGCACCGCTCCGGGATCCCCGGCGAACGGGCCGCGGCCGTGGTCCAGGCCCTCCGCGCCGCTCCCTCCTCCGGCGTGTTGTTCGCCGGCGAGTTCGGCGGCACGGCGCGGCTGGACCTCGTCGCCGGGCTCACGGCGCTGCTCGCCGAGACGGTCGGGGCGCGCTTCGTCTCCCTGCTCCAGGGCGCGAACTCGGCCGGCATCCGTAGCGCTCTCGGTCGAGCCGGCCGGCCCGGATCGGCGGGCTACACCACGCCCGAGCTGCTGGAAGCGGCGGTCACCGGCGACATCAAGGCGCTCTTGGTCTTCGGGGCCGATCCCGTCGCCGCCTTCCCGGGCACGATCGCGGCGCAGGCGATGCGCGCGGTCTCTCTCGCCGTCGTGACCGCCGCCCTGCCCGGGCCGGCGGCCGAAGCGGCCCACGTCGTGCTGCCGGCTGCGGTCTTCGGCGAGAAGGCGGGGACGGTCTGCGGCGCTTTCGGCACCCCGGCGACCCTCGCGCCTGCGTTGACTCCCCCCGGCCACGCCCGCCCGGACCTGGCGATCCTCGAGGCGCTCGAATCGGCCTGCCCCGCGGTCTCGGCGCCGGCCCTGTCCGACGGCGGGGAGCCGATCGCCACGGCCCCGAGCTTCCTCGCCGAGCTCGACTTCTTCCTGCGTGCCGAGGAGCGCGAGGAGGGTGTGCACGAGCCCGGCACGCACCTCCTCCTCGCCGAGGCGTCGGCGACCAACGCCGCCGAAGGCTCGCTCACCGGCGAGCTCTCCTGGGCGCGCTACGCCTATCCCGAGCCGCTGCTCGGCGTTTCGCCGGCGCACGCGGCGGCGCTCGGCGTGCGCGACGGCGACCGGGTGCGCGTGCGCAGCAACTGGGGGCGAACCGAGCTCCGCGTGCGGCTCGACGCCGGGCTTCCCGCGGGCGTGGTGACCGCGCCACACCGCGACCCGGAGGTCCGCGCCCTCCTGCGCTGGCGGCGCGAGCCGACGCTGCGCAGCCTCGATCTCAAGCCCGACCGGGTCTCGCTCGAGCGCCTGGCGCCAGAGGCGGAGGCGGATCGTGCCTAGCGCCGCCACCCGGACCGTCACCCGGCGCATCGTGCTGGACCTCGACCGCTGCACGGGGTGCCGCGCCTGTGGCGCCGCCTGTCACGTCGGACACCACGACCAGACCAACCTCGTGCCAGGCGTCGTCGCCGGCGTGGCGATTCTGCCCGTGCACTGCCGGCACTGCGAGCAACCTGCCTGCGCCGCGGCCTGTCCGACCGGCGCGCTCTACCGGGACGCATCCGGCTTCGTGCGCCGCTCGGAGCTGCTCTGCATCGGGTGCCGAACCTGCTCGATCGCTTGCCCGTTCGGGGTCATCCCCGACGAGCTCAAGCGGCACGTCGCGCCCAAGTGCGACCTGTGCGTCGACCGCGTCGTGGCGGGCGGCATCCCGCGCTGCGTGGCGACCTGCACTTCGGGCGCCCTTTCCTTCGTGGACCTGCAGGAGAGCGCGGGATCGCCCGAGTACGTCGGCGGCCGCATCCAGTCCCGCGCCATCGTTCGGAGGGCCTGACCATGAGCGGCGAGTCGTCGGCGGCATTCCGGGAGCTCATCGAGCGCGCAGGCACCCTCGAGCGCGCCGGCCACCTGAGGGAGGCGATCGGCGTCTACGAGGACGCCCTCCGGCTGGAGGATCGAACCGAGATCCTCCTGCACCTGGGCAATCTCTACAACGACGTCGGGCGCCTGGACGAGGCGATCGCCGCCCACCGCCGGGTGCTCGAGCAGAACCCCGACCTGTCCGGCGGCCACTACGGGCTAGGGCTCGCCTTCTATCGCGCGGCGCGGATCTCTGAAGCCATCCGCTGCTTCGAGCGTGTGGTGGCGCTCGACCCCGGCTGGGTGACGGCGCGCTACTGGCTGGGCCTCGCGCACTATCACCGGGGCGACCTCGAGCAGGCGATCGCCGCGTTCCGCGCCCTGCTCGAGGTCAGCCCCGACTTCACCATCGCCTGGTACCACCTCGGCACGGCGGCAGCGCAGCGCTGCGACAACGACCTCATGCTCACCGCCTTCGGCAAGGTGCTCGAGCGCAACCCGCGCTCGCAAGGGGCGCTCTACCACCGCGGCGTAGCGCACTTCCGCAAGGGCAACCTCGACGAGGCCCTGGCGGCGTTCCGCGCCACCGTCGAGGTCAATCCGGAGAACCGGAAGGCCGCCGAGAACCTCCGCGCGCTGGAGGAGATGCGGATGCGCTTCTCGTGACGCTCGACGACGGAGCCGAGGGAGGCTGAGATGGAGTGGCTGGGCGCGTGGGTCTTCTACTTCCTGGTCTTTCCCGGCGCGCTCTTCGCCGTGACGCTGGGGCTCACGATGTCGTGGGTGGACCGCAAGGTCACCGCGCTCGTGCAGTGGCGCAAGGGGCCGCCCCCCGGCCAGCCGTTCTGGGACGTGGCGAAGCTGCTCGGCAAGGAGATCGTCGTCCCCGAAACCGCATGGACGCCAGGCTTCCTGGCGCTGCCGTTCGTGGCGCTCGCCGCCGCCACTCTCGCCGCCACCCTCACCTGGCACGCCGCGCTCGGCTTGTCCGGCGGCACGCTCGGCGACCTCGTGGTCGTGATCTACCTGCTCTCGATCCCGAGCCTCGCGTTGATCCTCGGCGGTGCCGCCTCGGGCAATCCACTCGGCGCGGTCGGCGCGTCGCGCGACATGAAGCTCGTCCTCGGCTACGAGCTGCCCTTGGTGATCGCGCTCCTGGTGGCGGTCTTCCAGCACCGCACGGTCGACGGCCAGGAGGTCACCGCCGCGACGCTCTCGCTCGCTGGGCTGGTCCGCTTCCAGGACCTCGCCGGCGACGTGCTCTACCGCCCGTCCGGCGTCCTGGCGTTCCTCGTCGCGCTGGTCTGCGCGCTCGCCAAGCTCGGCTGGGTGCCCTTCGACCAGGCCGAGGCGGACACCGAGATCGCCGAGGGTGCACTCATCGAATACGGCGGCCCGCCGCTCGCCATGTTCAAGCTGACCCAGATGGTGCAGCTCGCCACCCTGCCCGTGCTCCTCGTGACTGTGTTCTGGGGCGGCCTCGAGCGCACGCCGGGTGGGGTAGCGGCGTTTGCCGCCAAGGTCGTCCTGGTGTTGGTGCTCTTCATTCTGGCGCGCAACACCAACCCGCGCGTGCGCATCGACCAGGCGTTGCGCTTCTTCTGGGGACCGGCGACCGGGGTCGCGATCCTGGCGCTCGTCCTGGCGCGGATGGGGTGGTGAACATGCCCTCGACCTCGCTCTTCGACCGCGCGCTGGTGCGCAGCCCCTGGGTCTTCCACGTCGGCACGTCGGGCTGCAACAACTGCGACATCGAGATCGCCGACTGCCTGACGCCCCGCTTCGATGTCGAGCGCTTCGGCGTCCGGCTGGTGGGGAGCCCGCGCCACGCCGACGTGATGCTGATCTCGGGTCCGGTCTCGCTCGCCTGCCGCAGGCCGCTCCAGGAGACCTGGCTCGAGATGCCGCGCCCCCGCGCCGCGCTCCTGGTCGGGGTCTGCGCCTGCAGCATGGGCGGATACCGCGACGCTTACAGCGTCGCCGGTCCCGCCGACAAGGTGATCCGCGAGGTCGATCCGGACGCGAAATTCGTCTACGTGCCGGGCTGCCCGCCCAAGCCCGAGACGATCATCGCCGGGCTGGTCAAGCTGCTGGGAGAGCTCTGATGGACGCCAGCGCGCTGATGATCCGGATGCGCGACGAGCTCGGCGAGCGCGTGGCGCCGGCGGTCCGCTCGCCGAAACGACTCTACGTGGGCCTCGATGCCGCGGACCTGCCGGCAGTCGCGCGTTGGCTGCGCAGCGAGCTCCCCGGCTGCCGGCTCGCGACCTCGACCGGCATCGACTTGCGCGACGGGATCGGCCTCTACCACCACTTCGCGGTCAACGGCTCGCCGCTCGTCGTCACGCTCAAGGTGCTGCTCGCCAAGCCCGATCCGCGGGCGCCCAGCCTCGCCGGCGAGATCGCCGCCGCGGACTGGATCGAGCGCGAGATCCACGACCTGCTCGGCGTCTCGTTCGGCGGCCACCCCGACGCCCGCCGGTTGCTCAAGGACGACTCGATGGCCGGCGAGCTGCCCCTGCGTCGCGACTTCGACGTGGCGAAGTTCAAGGAGCGCATCGGTGAGCGACCCGACTTCTAGGCAGGTCGTCCAGATCGGGCCCTTCCACCCCTTGCTCGAGGAGCCGGTGGGCTTCTCGCTGACCGTCGAGGGCGAGCGCGTGGTCGCGATCGAGGCCCGCATGGACTACATCCACAAGGGACTCGAGCGGCTCGCCCAGGAGCGCACCTACGACATGGTGCCGATCCTGCTCGAGCGTATCTGCGGGATCTGCTCGGTGACCCACAGCGTCTGCTTCTGCAACGCCGTGGAGGACCTCCTGGGCGTCGCGATCCCACCTCGCGCGGCCTACATCCGCACCCTGATCGGCGAGCTCGAGCGGCTGCATAGCCACCTGCTCTGGGTGGGCCTGGCCGGCCATTTCATCGGCTACAACACCGTCTTCATGTGGGCCTGGAAGTACCGCGAGCCGGTCTGCGACCTCTTCGAGATGCTCACCGGGCACCGCCAGAACTCGGCCCTGCCCATGGTCGGCGGGGTGCGGCGCGACATCCCGGTCGAGTACTTCCCGCAGGCGCGCCAGACGCTCGACGAGCTCGAGCGGCAGACCGCGCGGCTGACCGCCGCGGTGCTCGACGACCCGGTGCTGGCGGCGCGTCTGAAGGGCGTCGGCGTGCTCTCGGCCGCCGACGCGCTCGACTACGGCGTCGTCGGCCCGACGGCGCGCGCCTCCGGCCTGGCGACCGACGTGCGGCGCGACGAGCCCTACGCCGCCTACGCCGAGCTCGACTGGCAGGTGATCACCCAGAGCGCCGGCGACGTCTTCGCGAAAGCGGTGGTCCGGCTGCTCGAGATCTTCGAGTCGATCAAGCTGGTCCGCCAATGCCTGGACCGCATGCCCTCCGGTCCGATCAACCTGGGCCTTCTGCACGTGCCGCCGGGCGAGGGCATCGGACGCTACGAGGCGCCGCGCGGCGAAGACGTCCACTACGTGCGCAGCAACGGCACCAACATGCCGGAGCGCCTGAAAGTGCGAGCTCCGTCGTACGTCAACATCCCGTCCTTCAAGGCGTCCTGCCTCGGCGCCCCGATGGCCGACGTGATGATCACCCTCGCCGCCTGCGATCCCTGCTATTCGTGCACCGAGCGGGCGATGGTGCTCGTCGACCCGCAGGGCGCGCCGCTCGCCACCTCCCCCGCGCTGCTCGAGGCCTCGCGGCAGAAGACCTGGGCGCTCGCCCGCGCCCTGGGCCGCCCGCCCGACCTCGATCTGGACTGAGCCATGAACCCGCTCCTGCTCCCCATCCTCGTGCCCGCGGCGATCGGCCTGGTGGCGCTCTTCGTTCCCGGCCGCCGCCACGGCACGAGCTCGACCCTCGCGGTCGCCGGCGCCGCCGGCCTGCTCGGCGCGGGGCTCGCCAACCTCGACCTGCGGTCGAGCCTGTCGCGCCCCTGGCTCACGCTCGGTCCGGTCGAGGTCGATTTCGCGCTGCGCGCCGATGCTTTCTCGTCGTGGGCGGTGGTCTTCGTCGGCCTGCTCACGCTGCTCGCGGTCCTCTACTCGGCCGGCTGGTGGCGCGAGCGCGGCGGCGCGCCGGGACGGCATGCGGCGCTCGTGCTGCTGGCGGGCGCCGGCGGCACGACGACGCTGCTCGCCGACGACCTGCTCACGCTCATCTTCGGCTGGGAAACGGTGACGCTCACGCTCTTCCTGCTCGCGGTCTCCGGCCGCGACGACGCCGGGGCGGGCGCCGCCAAGGCCTACACGCTGCTCGGCGTGGGCGACCTCGCGCTGATCCTCGGCGCGGTGCTGCTCGGGCTCGAGCGCGCCGCGGCGGGCGTCGCCCTGCCCTGGTCGCTCTCGGGGCTCGCGGCGGCGCCGCTCACCACGGCCGGCGGCCGCCCGATCGCGATCTACCTGCTCTTCCTGCTGGCGGCGATGGCCAAGGCCGGCGCGATGCCGATGCACTCGTGGATTCCGACGATGTCCACGACCACCCACGCCTCGGTGATGGCCTTCCTGCCCGGCTCCCTCGACAAGGTGCTCGGCATCTATCTCGTCGCGCGTCTGAGCGTCGACTGGTTCGTGCCCTCGCCGGTGTTGCGCCAGGTGGTGATGTGGCTCGGCATCCTGACCGTTCTCTGCGCGGTGATGATGGCGCTGGTCCAGCACGACCTGCGACGCCTGCTCTCGTTCCATGCCGTCAGCCAAGTCGGCTACATGCTGCTCGGACTCGGCACCGGCACCCTGGTCGGGGCGATGGGCGGCATCTTCCACATGGTCAATCACGCCCTCTATAAGTCCTGCCTCTTCCTCGGCGCGGGAACGGTGGAGCGCGAAACGGACACCCTCGAGCTCGACCGGCTCGGCGGCCTCGGGCGGACGATGCCGGTGACCTTCGGCTGCATGTTCGTCGCCGCGCTCTCGATCTCGGGCCTCCCGCCGCTCAACGGCTTCGCTTCGAAGTGGCTGATCTACCAGGGTTGCGTGGCGGCGGACGAGCCGTTGATGCTGGTCGCCGCGCTGTTCGGCTCGGTGCTCACCCTCGCCTCCTTCGTCAAGGTCCTCCACTCCGTGTTCTGGGGGGCGCGTCCAGCCCGGCTCGACGAGGTTCGGGAGCGGGGCGGCATCGGCATTCCGGTGGCGCTCGTCGCGCTCGCCGCGCTCTGCGTCGCCCTCGGCGTGTTCGCTGCCTGGCCCCTCGAGCGTTTCGTCGGACCGGCGGTCGGGCTGGAGCAGGGCGGCGCCGGCGCGCTCGCCGGCTCCCGCGCGACCTGGGCGCCGGTGCACGGTGGGGCCGCGCGGCCGGCGCTCGACCTGCCGAACGCCGCCTTCTCGCCGCTCGCCCTCACCGGCCTGCTCCTGCTGGGCGCGCTCGGCGCGCTCGGGGTCGGCTACCTGGGCGCGATGCGCGCCCGGCGCGTGCGCCCGGCGTTCGTCGGTGGCGAGCGCTTCGACCGCGAGATCCACCGCTTCCCCGGCACCGAGTTCTACCGCACGGTCACCGAGTTGCCCGGGCTCGGCGCGGCGATCCGCGCCGGCGAATCGGGGCGGCTCGACGTCCACGAGATCTTCCGGCGGGCGGGCGTGCCGACGGTCGAGCTGCTCCGGCGCCTCCACACCGGCCTGCTGCAGGACTACGTCGCCTGGTGCCTGCTCGGTGCGGTCGCCGTGCTCGTCTTCCTGCTCTGGAGCTGACCTTGGACGCGATCCTGATCGGTCTCGCCGTCTTCCTGCTGCTCGGTTCCGTCGCCGCCCTGGAGATGAGGAACCTGCTCTCGGCGGTGATCGCCGTCGGGGTGGTCGGTATGGGGCTCTCGATCCTCTTCCTGCTGCTCGGCGCGCCCGACATCGCGATCACCCAGGTGGTGGTCGAGGTGATCGTGGTCACCGTGATGATCCGCGCCACCACGCGCACCGCCGACGAGGAGAGCGGGCGCCCCCGTTCGCTGACGACGGTGGTCGCCGGCGTCGGCGCGGTGCTGGTCCTGGTCGGCACAGCGGTGGCCGCCTTCGCCACTCTGCCGGCGTTCGGAGCCGCGCGGCCGGTGCCCTCCGACTGGTATCTCGCGCACGCCCAGCGGGTGACCGGCGCGGCCAACGTCGTGACCTCGATCGTGCTCGATTTCCGCGGCTACGACACGCTGGGCGAGGCGACGGTGATCCTGGTCTCGATCGCCGGCGCGCTGGTGCTCGCCCGCCACGTCGCGGGCGACGGCGCGCCCCGGCGCGGCGACGCCGCGCCGACCGACGAGACCGCCGCCGGTCGAGAGGAGGCGCCGCGTGCGTAGCGACCGCGACGGCCTCTCCGTGATCGTCCAGGTGGTGACCCGCTGGATCCTCGTGCTGATCGTGGTGTACGGCCTCGGCGTCGCCTTCTTCGGCCACCTGACGCCGGGCGGCGGCTTTGCCGGCGGCGTCGTGATCGCCTGCGGCTACGTGCTCGCCACCCTCGCCTTCGGCGGCCGCGCCGGGCCGGCGGCCGCGTTCCACCGCTGGGTCGCCTCGCTCGACTCCGTGGGCGCCCTGATCTACCTCGGCATGGCGGCGCTCGGCTGGACCGCCGGGCACTTCATGCAGGCCTGGACGCCGCGCGGGGCGGACTTCACGCTCGCCAGCGCCCCGTTCCTGGTGGCGCTCAACCTCGCGATCCTGCTCAAGGTCGGCGCCGGGCTGTTCGCCGGCTTCATGGCGCTGGTGCTCTTCGATCGTGCCGTGGACTCGCCCGCGAGCGGAGAGGGGGGCGCATGACGTTCTTCGCACTGACGTTCGCCCTGCTCGGCGTCGGCCTCTACGGCCTGCTCGCCAAGAAGAACATGCTCAAGAAGGTGCTCGGGCTGGTCATCCTCGACTACGCGGTGAATCTCCTCCTGGTGGCCGTCGGTTACCGCTCCGGCGGGGGTGCGCCGATCCTCTTTCCGGGCGACGATCCGGCGGCGTTCGTCGTCGGCAGCGTCGACCCGCTGCCGCAGGCGCTGGTGCTGACCTCGATCGTCATCGGCCTCGGCGTGACCATGCTGCTGGTCGCCATGGTGCTGCGCCTCCACCAGCGCTACGGCACGCTCGACGTCGACCAGATGGACCGGCTGAAGGGGTGAGCGCGATGGGTGCCTATCTGCCGCTCTTCGTCGCCCTGCCGCTCCTGGCGGGTTTCCTCTGCCTGTTGCTCAAGGGGGTCGCGCCGCGTGCGACGCCCTGGCTCTCGATCGTCTCGATGCTCGGCCTGCTGCTCCTTGCCGCCGTCGCGGTCGCGCGCGGGGGTTGCGAGGTCACCTTCGCCGGCGGCTGGGGCCTGCGCCCGTTCGGCGATGGCCCCTGGGTCTCCGGGATCGCGCTGGTGCTCGACAGCCTGTCGCGCCTCTTTCTCCTGCTGGTGGCCGTGGTCGGGTCGGCTGCGGCCTGCTTCGCGCTGCGCTACCTCGCGCCCGATCCGGGTCGCCCGCTCTTCCACGTCCTGTTCAACTTGCTGGTGGCCGGCATGAACGGCGCACTGCTCGCCGGCGACCTGTTCACTCTCTACGTCTTCGTCGAGGTGGCGAGCATCGCCTCCTACGGCCTGGTCGCCTACCGGCCGGGCGGCACCGAGGTCGAGGCGGCCTTCAAGTACCTGGTGCTCGGCACGGTCGCCTCGACCGGGATCCTGCTCGGGATCGCGGCGCTCTACGCGGCGACCGGCTTCCTCAACATGGCCGACCTGGCGGCCGCGATCGCGCGCGGCGCGGTGCCGCCGGTCGCCCTCGCCTTCGCCGCCGGGCTCTTCGTGCTCGGCTTCGCCACCAAGACCGCCGCGATGCCGTTCCATGCCTGGCTTCCCGATGCCCACCCGAGCGCCCCGGCGCCGATCTCGGCGATGCTCTCCGGCCTGCTCATCAAGACGCTCGGCATCTATGCGCTGGTGCGCGTCTTCTACGTGGTGGTCGGCGTCGACGAGCGCGTGCGCCTGATCCTCACCCTGCTCGGCTGCCTCTCGATGTGGGGCGGCGTGCTGCTCGCCCAGGCCCAGGACGACTTCAAGCGGATCCTCGCCTTCCACTCGGTCAGCCAGATGGGCTACGTGCTGATCGCGCTCGGCCTCGGCACCTGGCTGGGGGTCGCGGCGGCGCTCTTCCACGCCTTCAACCACGGCCTCTTCAAGTCGGCGCTCTTTCTCTCCGCGGGCTCGCTCGAGCGGGTGACCGGCACGCGCCGGCTCTCCGAGATGGGCGGCGTCTTCCGCCGCGCGCCCGCCACCTCGGCGGGGCTGGTCGGCGCCTGCCTGTCGATCGCCGGCATCCCCCCCTTCAACGGCTTCTGGAGCAAGTTGCTGATCCTGATCGCGCTCGCCTCCGCCGGTCAGTATCTGGTCGCCCTGCTCGCGGCGGGCGCCGCGCTGATGACGCTGGTCACCTTCGTCAAGGTCCAGCGCAAGGCGATCTTCGGCGCGCTGCCCGCGCGGCTCGCCGAGGCGCGCGAGGTGCCGGCTGCAATGTACCTGCCGGTGCTCGCCTTGGTCGCGTTCTGCCTGCTCTCCGGCCTGCTCTGGCCGGTCGGGGTCGACAGCGTGATCGGTGCGGCGGCGAGCGCGGTCCAGGCACCGGCCGACGCGCGGCCAGCCGCCGAGGTCTACATCGAAAGCGTCCACGGGAGCCCGGCGCGATGAAAGTGGCCGCCACCACCCTCCTCGCCTTCGCCGTCTGGGTGATCGTCACCTGGACCTTCGACGCCGGCAGCCTCGGTTTCGGCGCCGTCGTCTCGATCGCCGTCGCCTGGGCCTTCCGCCGCGTCGAGATGGGCGAAGTGCGCCACCTGCTCTCGCCGGTGCGGCTGTTCTGGGCCCTGGTCTACGTCCCGGTGCTCCTGTACTACATCGTCCGCTCGAACCTCGACGTCGCCTACCGGGTGATCCATCCGAAACTGCCGATCCGCCCCGGCATCACGCGGGCGCGCACGAAGCTGCACAGCATTCCCGGCCGGGCGCTGCTCGCCAACAGCGTGACGCTGACGCCAGGCACGATGTCGGTCGACCTGGTCGACGACGTGCTCTACGTCCATCGCATCTACGTGCCCGAGGAGGATCCCGACGGCGCGACCGAGCGGGAGCTCGCCCCGTTCGAGAACCTGATCCGGAGGATCTTCGAATGAACCCCCTGGAGATTCTCATGGCCGGGCTGCTGATCGCCGCGGCGCTCTGCCTCTTCCGCGCCTGGCGCGGACCGACGCCCGCCGACCGCACCGTGGCAGTGGATCTGCTGGGCATCCTGATGGTCGGCTTCTGCGCCCTGCTGACGGTCGCAACCGGCAAGGACCTCTACATGATCGTCGGCCTCGCCTGGTCGCTGCTCTCCTTCGTCGGCGGTCTGACGCTCGCCAAGCACCTCGAGGGGAAGCGGTTCGATGATTGACTTCGACGCTCCGCGCGAGCTCGCCGCCTTCATCCTGCTCGCCCTCGGGCTCGCTTTCGACCTGCTCGGCTGCATCGGCCTGGTGCGCCTGCCCGACGTCTACAACCGGCTCCAGGCAGGCACCAAGTGCGTCACTCTCGGCACCTTCCTGCTGCTCGCCGGGGTCGTCGTCCGCTTCGGCTTCGGCGCCATGGGCTGGAAGGCCCTGCTCTGCATCTGGTTCATCGCCATGACCTCGCCCACCGCGGCGCACGCCATCGCCCGCGCGGCCCATCGCTCGGGGGTGGCGCTCGCCGAGGGCTCGGTCCTCGACCGCTACCGCGAGGACGGTGAGGCGCTGGACGGGGCCGCGGCTTCCGCGAGCACGGAGGCGACGCCATGAAATGGCCGAAACTGCGCGAGCTCGCCGAGGCGGTGACCAGCGTCGTCCAGGGCCCCTACACCGCCAACTTCCCGGCCCAGCCCACGCCACTGCCCAAGGCGATCCGCGGCCGTCCGACCTACCACGCCGAGGGCTGCATCGGCTGCGGCGCCTGCGCCCAGGTCTGTCCGGCGCGGGCGATCGAGGTGCGCGACGAGCGGCGCGGCGCGAGCCCGCCGGTCCGCCGCCTCGTCCTGCACTACGACGTCTGCGTCTACTGCGGCGAGTGCGCGCGCGCCTGCGCGACGCAGCAGGGCGTGACCCTGTCGAACGAGTACGAGCTCTCCGGAGTGTCGCGCGCCGAGATGGTGCAGACGGTCGAGAAGGAGTTGGTGCCCTGCGAGCTGTGCGGCGAGCCGATCGCCACGCGCGACCACCTGCTCTGGATCCACCGCCGGTTGGGTCCGCTCGCCTACGCCAACGTGACGGTCTACCTCGTGGCCCAGCAGGCGGTCGGCCTGCGCGCGACGGTGGCGCGCGACGAGCGCAGGATCGACCGCACCGACATCCAGCGCGTCCTCTGTCCCGCCTGCCGTCGCAGCGTCACCCTGCTCGACGAGTGGGGCCCGGTGACGTGACCCTGGCCGAGGAGCTCGCGCCGCTCCTCGCGCGCCCTTGGCTGCTGGTCGGCGTCGGCAGCGACCTGCGCGGCGACGACGCCTTCGGTCCGCTGCTCGCTCGCCGCCTGGCCGAGGCCGGGCTGCCGGCGCTCGACGCGGGGACCGCTCCCGAGAGCCTGACCGGTCCGATCGTGCGCTCGGGCGCCGAGGTGCTGATCCTCGCCGACGTCGGCAATCTGGGAGCGCCGGCGGGGAGCCTGCGCCTCTTCGCGCCCGAGACCGTCGCGCCGGGCGGCACCTCCACCCACGACCCCAGCCTCCGCCTGCTGATCGACTACCTGCAAGCGCAGCGGCCGTTCGTGGTGCGCATCCTGGCGGTCGAGCCGGCGCGCCGGGGTCTCGGCCAGCCGGTCTCTCCGGAGATCGCCAGCGCGATCGATCAGGCCGCGCGCGCCTTCGGCGCGAGCGCCGGCCGGTGAGGTTCGGCCGCAGCGAGCCCCGCGCGGGCCGGGAAGCGCCGCAGGGGTCGCAGGCGGCTCGCTGAAGCCGGTCGCCGCCGCTCTTACGGCTCGTACATGGAGTCAGCGATGCTCTTGCGGAGGTTCCGGGGGCGCTTGCGCCGCGCCAACTTCATCGCGTAGGCGCGCTCGGCGACGCTCACCGCGATGGCGAGGGAGATCTTGCGGATCTGGGTCAGCGGCGGATAGAGGCAGGCCTGGTCGAGCTCCGCGTCGCTGACCAACCCGGCGAGGGTGCGGGCCGCCGCCAGGAAGAGCTCGTCGGGAAGCGTGCGGGCGCGGCAGGCGACGGCACCCAGGCCGATGCCCGGGAAGACGTAAGCGTTGTTCCCCTGCCCCGGACGGAGCTCCTTGCCGCCGACGACCACCTTCGCGAACGGGCTGCCGCTGGTGAACACCGCCCTTCCTCCGCTCCAGGCGTAGGCCTGCTCGGCGGTGCACTCGGCCCGGGAGGTGGGATTCGACAGCGCGAAGATCACCGGCCGCCGGTTGATCGCGCTCATCCGCTCGACGACCGCCTTCGTGAAGGTCCCCGGCGCGCCGGTGGCGCCGATCAGCACGTGCGGCCGGATGGCCTCGATCGCCGCCACGAAGTCGAGCGGCGGGTGCTCGTGGGCGTACGGGAGATTGTGCTCCAGGAGATCGGTCCGCGACTTGACGACCAGGCCGTTCAGGTCGACGAACCAGAGGTGGCGGCGGGCCTCCTCCAGGCTCACGCCTTCGTCCACCAGGGCGGCGACCATGAGGTCGGCGATCCCGGTGGCCGCCGAGCCCGCCCCGAGGAACATGATCCGGAGATCGCGGAAGGGCACCTGGGTGATCCGGGTGGAGGCGTAGACCCCCGCCAGCGCGACCGCGGCCGTCCCCTGGATGTCGTCGTTGAAGCAGAGCACCCGTTCCCGGTAGCGCCTGAGCAGCGCGTAGGCGTTCGGGGTGAGGAAGTCCTCGAACTGGATCAGCGCAGCGGGGTATCTCTTCTGGACCGCCTCGACGAACTCGTCCACCAGCGCGAGATAGGCCCTGCCGGTGATCCGCCGGCGTGGATAGCCGAGGTAGAGCACGTCGTCGAGCAGCGCTTCGTTGTTGGTGCCGACGTCGAGCGTCACGGGCAGGCACTGCTGCGGCGGAATGCCCGCGCAGGCGGTGTAGAGCGCCAGCTTGCCGATCGGAATCCCCATCCCGTTCGCACCCAGATCGCCCAACCCCAGGATGCGCTGGCCGTCGGTCACCACGATGACCCGGATGTCCTTCTCGGGCCAGTTGCCGAGAATGCGTCCGATCTCCCCGCGATCCTCGGGGGTGATGAAGAAGCCCTTGGGCTCCCGCGCGAGGTGCGAGAACTCCTTGCACGCCTCGCCGACCGTGGGGGTGTAGATGAGCGGCATCACGGTCTGGATGTGGTCGATCACCGTGCGGTAGAAGATCCGCTCGTTGCGCTCCTGCAGACCCGACAGCAGCATGTAGCGATCGATGTCGCGGGGGAGCCGCTCCAGGTTGGTCATCACCCGCGCCACCAGCTCCTTCTGAGTCGCCAGGCGGTGGGGCAGCAGTCCCCGCAGTCCGAGCCGTTCCCGGTCTTTGCGCGAGAAGGCGATCGCACGATTCGACGACTTGTCGCGCAGCAGATCGACGCCCTTCTTGGTTGGTTTCATGGTGCACCGAGCATAGCGCCAGGCCGGGCGGAGGGCGCCTCCGCCGGTCGGGTCGTTGACGGCACCCGGGAGACTGAACGACACTCGGCAGGAGGTCCCAGACCATGAGCCACGAGACCGAGGTTCGGCTCACCGCGCAACAGGCCCTTGCGCGATTGCAGGAGGGCAACGAGCGTTTCGTGCGCGGCGAGGCACGATTCCCCACCGTGCAGAAAGAGGTCCTCGCGGAGCTCGCCAAGGGCCAGCAGCCCTACGCGACGATCCTGGGCTGCAGCGACTCGCGGGTGCCGCCCGAGCTGGTCTTCGACGCCGGGTTCGGTGAGCTGTTCGTCGTGCGCCTGGCGGGCAACGTGCTCTCTGCCATGGTGGCCGGCACGCTGCAGTACGCCGGCGCCCACCTGAAGACGCCGCTCTTCGTGGTCCTGGGTCACGAGGGCTGCGGAGCCGTCCAGGCTGCGTTGCGCGCGTTGCGCGGGGGGGCGCGCGAGAAGAGCCGGATCGAGGCGCTGCTGCACAACATCGTCCCGGGCTTGACCGGCATCGACCCGGAGCTGGCGTGGGAGGAGCAGATGCGGCTCGCCGTGGAGGCGAACGTGCGCTGGGCCATGCAGCGGATCCTCGAGACGCCGGAAGCGCAGGCGAGCCGGGCCGAAGGAGTGATGAAGCTGGTCGGCGCCGTCTACGACCTCGGCTCCGGCCGGGTGCGGTTTCTCGAGCCGCCGGACGAATCCTGATTGCGCGGTGGAGGGTCACTCGGCAGCCGACCTCGCCGTTCACCTTCACCGCTGACTCGGAGACCAGATCGAGATCGACCTGGTCGAGAACGCGGTCGAGATCGTCGAGACGATCGCCGCCGGCGTGACGCCGATCGCGTTCGCCGGAGAGCCGCAGCGGGCGATTCGCCCGGGCATCGCGTATCGTTGGCGCCGACCGTCGGATCGGGGAGGCACGATGCGAGTTGGCGTAGGAAGGCTACTGGCCGTTGCCGTCGCCCTGTCCTGCCTGCAGCCGCCGGCCGAGGCGGCGCCAGGTGACGATGCCGCGCTCGTTCGGCTCTTTCAGGACTGGCGCGCCTTCGAGCGGCCGCCGCTCCTGAACGGCGCTCCGGACTACACCGCCGCGACTTTCGCCCGGCGGCACGCGGAGCTCGCGGCCTATCGCGCGCGGCTGGAGGCGCTCGCCAGGGAGGCGGCGAGCCCGGCCCACGGTTGGCCGGTGGAGCAACGGATCGACCTCGAGATCGTGCGCGCCGAGATGAACGGCTTCGACTTCGACATCCGGGTTCTCCGGCCCTGGGCGCGCGACCCGGCCTTCTATGCCTCGGTGCGCGGCGAGCCGAGCGACACCCCGGCCCACGAGGGGCCGACGCCACACGGCCTGGTCGATCTCTGGACCTACGCCTTCCCGCTCGAGCCGGAGGACGAGCTGCGGCTCGCCGCCGAGCTCGCGCCGATCCCGGCGTTCCTCGCCCAGGCGCGGACCAATCTGACCGGCAATGCGCGCGACCTCTGGCTCACCGGCACCGGCTCCCTGCGTCTGCAGGCGGAGGAGCTCGCCGGGCTCGAGGCCCGGGTCGCAGGGGCCGGAGCGGAGCTCCGGGCCACGGTCTCCGCCGCGCGCAGGGCGACCGAAGAGCTCGTCCGCTGGCTCGACGCCCAGGCGCCGACGAAGACCGGGCCCTCCGGCATCGGCCGGGAGGCCTACACCTGGAATCTGCGCCACGTGCACCTGGTGCCGCTGAGCTGGGAGGAGGAGGTGAGCCTGCTGCAGCGCGAGCTCGCCCGGGCCCACGCCGCGCTGCGTCTCGAGGAGGCGCGCAACCGCGACCTGCCGCCGCTCCTCGCGGTGACCGACGACGAGCAGTATCAGGAGCGCGCCAACGCGGCGGTCACCCGCCTGCTCGCCTTCCTCCGCGAGCGCGACCTCTACCCCCAGCGCGACTACCAGGACGCGGCCCTGCGCGCACACCTCGGCCGGTTCGTGCCCCTCGAGTCGCGCAACTTCTTCGCCATCGCCATGCACTACGATCCGCTCACCCTCTACACTCACGCGACGCACTGGTGGGACACCGCCCGCATGCAGCTCGAACCCCACCCGAGCCCGATCCGGCGCGGCGCCCTGCTCGGCAACATCTGGGACAGCCGCTCCGAAGGGATGGCGACGGCGATGGAGGAGCTCCTGCTGCACGCCGGCCTCTACGACGATCAGCCGCGCTCGCGCGAGCTCGTCTGGATCCTGCTCGCCCAGCGCGCGGCGCGGGGGCTCGCCTCGCTCTATCTGCAGGCCAACCGCTTCGACCTCGAGCAGGCCAAGGCCTTCCAGGTCGAGTGGACGCCGCGCGGCTGGATGCGCCCGGACCTCGACCTGCTGAACTTCGAGCAGCAGCTCTACCTGCGCCAGCCGGGCTACGGCACGAGCTACGTCACCGGCAAGTACCTGCTCGAGGACCTGCTCCGCGTGCGCTCGCACCAGCTCGGCGACGCCTTCTCGATGAAGCGCTGGTTCGAGGAGGTGCTCGCGGCGGGGCTGATTCCGGTCTCTCTCATCCGCTGGCAGGTGACCGGCGAGGCCGACGCGATCGAGTCGATCGTCGGCGAGCCTCCCTCGACCGCCGCGCGCTGAACGAACGGCACCGGCCGCCGCGGTGCGTACGGCCGCCTCAGGCCCAGACGTAGCCGGCTTCGAGGCGGTAGGCGATGGTCACCATCGGCACGTCGCGCGCGTCCTCGGACCTCGCGCCCGGATCCATCAGGCCCCCGTTCGGCGAGCTCCCGATGGCGCCCCAGGCGGTGAGGAGCTCGTGCCCAGCGACGTCGCGCAGTCGCAGGCCGCTCAGCCCCGGGCGGAAGGTCGTCGAGGACCCCGAGATGACGTTCGTGTTCGCCTTCACCAGGGTCACGGCGTCCTGGGCGATCGTCTCGCTCAGCCGGAACTTGAACAGACCGTCCTCGGGCGTGTCGAGCACCGCTCCCTCCCGGATGGCGATGGCGCCGAAGTCCAGGCCACCGGCGGTGAACTCGCTCGCGCGATCCAGGGTGGCGAGGACGGCCTCCCGATACGTTTCGGGCAGGCTCGACTCGAACCAGACGGTCATCGTCCGGCTCCGCTCGCCGGCGGTGAGATTGCCACTCGGCAGGCGCACGAGCCCGGAGCCCTGCCCGAGAAAAACCTGGTGCACGCGGTCGGCCAGGGCCGGATCCTGGCGCGGGATCAGGAAGAGCTCCGGGCCGATAACGTCGATCGGCGTCGCGGCCCGCGTCGCGTAGCCCTCCGCGGTGACCCGGATCGAGCTGCCGAAGATCGTCTCGAGGGTGAACCGCCCTTCCCCGTCGACGCCGGTCGAGGCGGTGAGGAGCCGCGCATCGGTGTACTCGATCGAGGCGCCGGTGTGGATCGCTTCGCGGTCGAGGGCGCCGAGCAGCCGGCTGGTCACCCGCACCGGCTGCGGCGTGACGGGTCCCCCGCTCCCGCTCTCGCAGCCCAAGGCGAGGGCGCCCGCGGCGAGACCCAGGAGGCGAAGACAGTCGCGTCGGTCGGTCGGCAGGCCGGCGGTGGATCGAGAGAAGCTGCGCATGATCCGACCTCCACCCGGAGATACGGTTCGTGTCCCGGAGTGTTCTCGCAACGCGAGCCCGCCGGCGCGAGCGCTCCGGTCGAGGGGTCCGATCTCCGCCGGGCATCGCGCCCTCCAGGGACAGCTCGAACGGAGAACCCGGGGAACGGTGCGACGTAGAGGGTTCATGCGCTCCGGAAGCGGTGTCTCATCGTGGGTGGTTCGCTGGCTCCCTCTCGCCGCGCTCGCCGGCGGCTCGCTGTTGCCCGCGGCGACCGGACCGACCGCCCTCGCCGGGCGGGTCGTCGACGCCGAGGGGTGGCCGGTCGCGGGCGCGCTGGTCACGGCGCGGGCCAACGGGGGCGCGCTTCGGCACGCCGCGGTGACGGACGACCGAGGGGCCTTTCGCCTCGCCCTCCCGAGCGCCGGGAGGCACCTGGTCGCTCTCGCCGCCTCGGGCGTCGCCGCGCCGGAGCGCTGGGTGGACGCCGCAGGAGCTCCGCTCGAGATCCGCGCCACACCGGTCGCGGCAGCCGAGCGCCTGGGTGCTTCGGCCGAGTGGCTCGCTCTGTTGCCCAACGGGGAGCGCAAGCGCTGGTTCCTCCTCGACTGCACCGGCTGCCACCAACTGAACGAGACGCGCGCCGCCAAGGACGGGGCGCCGCGCAGCGCCGAGCAGTGGAATGCCGACGTCGAGAGGATGCACCAGAGGTTCGGTCCCGCGAGCGGCTTCCCCATCCTCTCGGGGCATCTCGCCAGCGCCGATCTCGGCGCCTGGATCGTCCCGGCGCTCGCCCGCCCCCGCTCACCCCTCGCCCACCGCGCGATCGACCCGCACTACACCCTCACCGAATACGACCTCCCCGGACCGGACTTGCCGCACGACCTCGCGGTCGACGCGGCCGGGCGCGTGCTGGTCACCGGGATGTTCACCGACCGGATCCTGGTGCTCGATCCGGCGACCGGCGCCACCGAAACGGTCGAGATCCCGATCGCAGGAGCCAATCCGCGCGCCATCGAAGTCGGCCGCGACGGCGCCTGGTGGACCCTGCTCGGCGCGGCGCAGCGGATCGCGCGCTACGAGCCGGCGGCCAGGCGGTGGACGAGCGCCGAAGTCGGCTTCTACGGCCACAGCATCGCGCTCGCCGGCGATGGCACCGCCTGGACCAACGATCATTTCGCGCGCCAGGGGCCGAAGCTCGCGAGCGTGCGGCCCGGCGTCGAGCTCTCGGCGCTCACCCACGAAGGTCCGCCGTTCGGCAGCGCGGTCAAGGGGCCGTCGCCGATCCCCTACGAGCTGCGCGCGGCGAGCGATGGCCGGATCTGGCTCTCGCTCCTGCACGGCAACGCCGTGATGGCGTTCGATCCGGCGAGCGGCACCTTCGACTCGTTCACGCTCCCCGACGCCGACGCCGGGCCGCGCCGCTTCGACCTCGACGCGCTGGGTGATCTCTGGATTCCGGGCTACACGAGCTCGACGCTCTACCACCTCGACCCGAGGACGCGGCGCTTCACGCGTCATCCGTTGCCCGTCCCGGACGCGCTGCCCTACGTCGTACGCGTCGACCCGAAGTCCGGCGACCTGTGGATCGGGACCGCTGCCGCGGACGCCCTCTTCCGCTTCGCGCCGCGCAGCGGATCGTTCGCGACCTACCCGGTGCCGACGCGCGGCGCCACGATGCGTCACCTGGCGATCGACCCGAAGAACGGCGATGTCTGGATCGCCTACGGCGCCTCGCCCGCGATCCACCCGACCCGCATCGCGCGGCTCCGCCGCGAGCGACCGTAGCGGGCTCGCCCCGCAGTCTTCCCACCCTCCGTAGCGGCCGCGCGACGGGCCGGCTCCCACCCGGGTGGACGGCTCGTTTCGCGCCGCCGGCCCATAGCATCGCCCGACGCGGGAGCACCCGAGGCACGGGCTCTCCCCCGTGGCGCCATACCTACCGGCTGGCTCGTGCCGAGGGCGCTCGTCGACCTCGCGAGCCAGGCCGTTCCGACCTGGATGCTCGACTGTCTGACCCTTTGGGCGCTCGCGGCACGCCGACCGAGTCGCCCACCGGGCGCCGGGCCCCGATGGCTGGTCGACGGGCGAGTGCCCTCCCGACGCCGGTCGGGAGTCGGCACGACGGAGGCCGGAACGCCGCGAAAGGCGAGGTGTGACGATGCTCACTCGAGAAAGCTCCCGCTGCGCCGCCCTGCGGCACGATCTCCGCTCCGCCTGCCGCCGGGCGCTCGCGATCACCGCTCTCCTTTCCGCTGCCCCGGCCCTCGCGCAGTGGACCGCCGAGAGCCCGCTGCCCACGCACCTCGAGATCTACGGCGTCGCCGCCCCGGCGGCAGGCCATGTCTTCCTCGCCACCGACGACGACTCGTTCGACGACGGCGGCGCGCTCTTCGAGTCGAACGACGGCGGCGCCACCTGGCTGCAGCGCGCCGTCCCGGAGAGCCTCGCGAGCGCCCTGCACGGGGTCTTCTTCCTCGACGCGCAGCACGGCTGGGTGTGGGGCAACGAGAACT
>CAZPZW010000026.1:23405-28806 GCA_964591165.1 uncultured Thermoanaerobaculia bacterium
CACGGGGTCTTCTTCCTCGACGCGCAGCACGGCTGGGTGTGGGGCAACGAGAACTACCGCACCACCGACGGCGGCACCACCTGGGAGCCGCTCCCGTTCCTCGGCTCGGCCTACTTCATGGAGTTCTATTCCGCGAGCTTCGGCGTCACCACCGGGAACTTCGGTGCCTACGTGAGCCGCGACGGCGGTCTCACCTGGGATCCGTCGCCGGAAGGGATGACCGCCTTCTCCTTCGCCGACGCTCTCACGGGGGTCGGCGTCGCCGCTACCGGCCTCCATCGGACCACCGACGGCGGCATCACCTTCGACCTCGTCCAGCCGGGCGACGCCAGCGCCGTGGCCTTCCTCTCCCCGTCGGTCGCAGTGGCCATCGTCGACGGCAGCTTCGCGCGCTCGCTCGACGGCGGCGCGACCTGGACGCCCGGCGCGGACGCCGCGGCGCGCAGCGCGCTCCTCGCCGTCTCCGCCGACGTGATCCTCGCCTGGGGCCGCAGTGGAACCTATCCGGACTACGACGATCGAATCCTCCGTTCCGAGGATGCGGGGGCCACCTGGGTCGACCTCGGCGAGGTCATCGACCCCGGCCCGTTCGCCACTTCCGCGGCGTTCGCCGTGGTCGACCCGACGATCGTGGTCGCGTCGGACGGCGCGGGCAAGCTCTACCGCTCTTCCGACGCCGGCCAGACCTGGGCCCCGACGTTCACGTCGCCCGGACCCCTGCCCGGCTTCTTCGGCACGGCGGCGCCGGTCTTCGTCGATGCCCAGACCGGCTACTACGGCTGCGGTGCGGGCTTCGTGGTCAAGACGACGGACGGCGGTGCGAGCTGGACGCAGATCTCGAGCGGCTCGGGAGCCGACGTCCTGGCGTTGGATCGGTTCGCCAACGGCGACCTGATCGCGGTCGGCGGAGCCGGCCAGGTTCTCACCCGCGCCGCCGGGGTCGCGCCCTGGCGGCTGCGCTCCACGCTCGGAGGGGCGAATCTCGAAGCGGTCCAGGTCCTCGGGCCCCTGGACGTCGTCGCCCTCGACGCCACCGGTCGGGTCCACGCCAGCGCCGATGCGGGCGCCACCTGGACCCCAGCCGCCGCGGTGCCTCCCGATCTCATCGCCGCCGACCTCTACTTCAAGACCCCGCTCGAGGGCTGGGTCGTGGGCCAGGGATTCAACGGGGCGGCGCTCTTCCACACCCTCGACGCCGGCGCCACCTGGATCCCCGTGCCCGACTTCCAGGGCACCTACGTGGCGGTCGACTTCGTGGGCGCGAACGGCTGGGCCGCCGCGGTCTACGGGACTCTCTATCGCACGACCGACGACGGGGCGAGCTGGACCGAGCATCAGCTCCCCGGATCGGCGCTCGCGATTCGTGACCTGGACTTCTGGGACGCCAACGTCGGCTACGCGGTGGGGCACGGCGGCTACGCGGTGCGCACCCTCGACGGCGGCACGACCTGGCAGACCCTGCCGACGCCCAGCCCCGACGACCAGCTCACCGACCTCGACCTGATCGGCCCGAACGAGCTCTGGGTGAGCAGCGCCAGCGGCGTGCTGCTCTATTCGGCCACCGGCGGCCTCGACTGGGCGGTCATGGATGCCGGCTCCGCCGGCTTCGGCGCCTACGCGGCGCTCGCCGCGACGCCGGCCGGTGAGGCGTGGATCGCCGGTTGGCGGGGCACCATCCGCCACTTCGCGGGGCCGCCGCCGCCCCCGGTCAATCAGCCTCCGGTCGCCGCCTACGACTTCCTGACCACCGGTCTCTCGGTGGCCTTCACCGACACCAGCACCGACGCCGACGGCACGATCGTCGGCTGGTCGTGGGACTTCGGCGACGGCACCACCTCGAGCGAGCAGAACCCGACGCACCTCTTCCCGGCGGCCGACACCTACCACGTGCTGCTCACGGTGACCGACGACGACGGCGCGAGCGATGCCTTCCTGCGCTTCATCACGGTGCAGCCCGGCCCGGGTGGCGTCTTCGGAGATTTCACCGAGGTCACGCCGCTCGATCCGCTCTTCGTGACGCCGCAGGACGAGGACTGGTGGGTGACCGCCGCCGCGCCGGCCGACTACGACGGCGACGGCGACCTCGATCTCGCCGTGCTCGGCTACTACGTGATCTACAACGTGAGCGCCGTCGACCGTCTGGTCCTGCTGCGCAACGACGGGCCGGTGAGCGCGACGGAGTGGGACTTCTCCTACGTCGACGTCCCGCTCGGCGACCTGACCGCCGGGGCCTCGGACCTCGCGTGGGGCGACGTCGACGGCGACGGCGACCAGGACCTCGCGCTGGGTAGCGACGACCAGACCGTGATCTACCGCAACGACGCCGGCACGCTCACGCTGACCGACACGGTCCTGCCCGGCTACTGGGAGGACAACGACCAGGCCGACTTCGACCTGCGCTCGATCACCTGGGCGGACTTCGACAACGACGGCGACCTCGATCTCCTGGTGCCGTCGATCTGGGACGGCGTGAACTTCGTCTTCCGCACCGCGCTGCTGCGCAACGACGGCTCGAACGGCACCGGCGGTTGGTCGTTCACCGAGGTCGCAGCCGGCTTCGCCCCGACCGCGCACGCGCAGAGCAGCTGGGCCGATTTCGACGGCGACCTGGACCTCGACCTGCTGCTGGTCAACATCGAGCCCTTGACCGAGCAGGGGTTCATCCGTCGCTACCGCAACGACGGGGGCGGCGTCTTCGTCGGCGAGGACATCCTCGGCACGCTCTCCGTCGAGCACGGCGAGGCGCAGTGGGGCGACTACGACGACGACGGCGACCTCGACGTCCTGGTCGCCGGCAACATCCGGGAGGTCGACGGAACGTACAACACGGTGCTGCGGGTCTACACCAACGATGCCGAGACCTACGTGCCGCTCGAGATCATCTCCTGCGTCTTCTGCGAGGGCTGGTTCGACCTGAGCGCCGCCACCTGGGCCGACTACGACTCCGACGGCGACATCGACATCCTCCTCGCCGGCACCTACAACTCCGGGTCGCAGATCGAAGGCCGCGCCAAGGTCTACGACAACCAGGGCGGCGCCTTCGTGGACTCGGGCAACCAGCTGCCGGCGCCGCGCGCCATGGGTTTCAGCGGCGGTTCGTTCAGCTGGCTCGACATCGACGGCGAAGGCGATCTCGACTACTTCATCGCCGGCTCGTACTTCGTGCCGGGAGGCAACGGCCTGGTCGAGACCCAGATGCATCTCTACCTGAACGACGCCGCGGCGGCGAACCAGCCTCCCTCCGCGCCGTCGGCGCTCGGCTCCGAGGCCCTGGGGGACGGCTCGGTGGCGCTCTGGTGGAGCCCGGCGAGCGACGATCTGACGCCGGCCCAGGCGCTGACCTACGAGCTCCGGCTCTATCGCGACGGCGTGCCGCTCTCGACCGCCCGGCGCTCGCCCGAACCCGGCAGCCTGAGCTCGGCCGGCGAATGGACGCTGTCGGGGCTCCCCGACGGCAGCTACTCGTGGACCCTCGAAGCGGTCGACAGCGCCTTCAACAGCGGACCGGTCGCCCAGGCGGGCTTCTTCGTCGGTGCGCCGCCGACGCCGGTCTTCGCCGACGGCTTCGAATCGGGCGGCCTGGCGGCCTGGAGCACGGTCTTCCCCTGACGGCAGGAGCGCCGTCCGCCCGCGGAACCCGTCCGCGGACCTACTTCGGCTGGGCCTGGACCGCCTGCTTCGCCGTTTCGCGCCGCGCGCGCTCCTCGCTGATCAGCTTGTAGGCGATGTAGTACTTGTAGATGTTCGAGACGTAGGTGACCGTCTCCCGGCCGATCCGCTCGGAGGCGATCTGCTCCACGTTGCCGAACCAGAGGTTGGGGTCGAGCCCCCGCTTCGCCGCCTCTTTGCGCAGCTGACGGATACGGGCCGGTCCCGCGTTGTAGGACGCGAAGGCGAACAGGCCCTTGTTCAGCTGGTCCATCGGCTCGTCCTGGTAGTAGCGGTCGATCATGAACCGCATGTACTTCACGCCGGCGTGGATGTTGTTCTCGGTCTGCGTGATGTCTCCGACCGCCAGCTCTTTCCCGGTGGCCGGCATCACCTGCATGACGCCGATCGCGCCGACCTGGCTCTTGGCGTTCTGGTCGAGCCCCGACTCCTGGTAGCCCTGCGCCGCCATGAGCAGGAAGTCCATCTCGTACTGGTCGCTGTACTTCTGGAAGAACTGGACCAGCTCCAGGAACTTCTTCCGCTCCGCCTCGGAGGTGGCCGACTTGGCGAAGGTCGTGCTGACCAGGTAGCGCTTCTCGATCATGTTGCCGAGCGCCGTCCCCAGGCCGTTTTTCGCCAGGAAAGCATTGAGCTCGGCGGCCAGGCGCGGGCTGTTCTTGCGGATCGGCACAGCGATGGTGGCGCCAGAGCGCAGGGCGACCGTGTCGTGGACGGTGAGGTGGGTGAAGACCTTCTGCCAGAACTCCGCCAGATAGTCGTGAGCGACCATCAGCGGGAGGATTCCCGCGTTGGCCATCTCGAGCAGGTCGTCGTCCTCGAGATTCCCCGGGACTTCGCGGATCGAGGCGGGGGCCAACCCCTTCGCCTCGAGCTTCTGGTTCAGTTCGGTCAGGCTCGCCCAGGCACTGCTGTCCCGGCGCGCGTAGACGTCCTTGCCGGAGAGGTCGTCCACGCTGGCGATCGCCGGGGCGCCGGGGCCGCTCACCACCACTTCGCTGACCTCCTTGCGCACCGGGTCGGTGAAGTCCACGACCGCCTGGAGCTCCGGCCGGACGATGACCTGGGCCACTACCAGGTCGACCTTGCCCTCGGTCAGGGCCCTGGCCATCTGGTCGCGCGGCAGCGGCACGAACACCACGTTGATCTTGTTCGCGGGCTTGGTCTTGAGCTTCTTGTTCAGGTGCTCCTCGAAAGCCACTCCCATCTCGTACGCCGCGCCGCGCTGCACGCCCCGATCGACGAAGTAGAAGGTGCGATTGGCGGCGACCCCGACGCGGACGAGACGGCGCGTCACCATCTGGTCCAGGTCGCCGGTGAACGGTTGGCCGAGGACGGCCCGCACCGCCTCTGGCAGCGCGGTCTCGTAGGCGGGCGGCGACAGGGGCTCGTCCGCGACGTCGGCCGCGGCGGCCGGCGCGACCGTCGCGCTGGAGGCGGGCGCCGGGGCCTCCACGGACTTGCCGCCGCAGCCGCCGGCCAGGAAAGCCAGCGCGGCGAGCGCGAAGACCATCCCCCAGCACGAATCCAGAAACCTCAGCCGCCTCGGCATGTCGGCGCTCCTCTCGTCGAGTAGAGATCTGTAGCTGGCCCCAAGACTAACAGCGGTCGATCGGCGATCCACGCGGTCTCCCGGGGGAGCGTCCGGAGCTCACTCGAGTCTCGCCCGGCCGTTGGAAACCTCTGCGAGCATCGGCTGAGCGCGGTCGATGGAATCGTCTTCCTGCAGACC
>CAZPZW010000027.1:0-27883 GCA_964591165.1 uncultured Thermoanaerobaculia bacterium
GTACCGACCGATCGCGCGGGCGGAGGCTCTCCGCCGCCCCGGGCTCGGCGAGGCGCGGAGCGCGGAGATTCGACGGGGGGTCGGCTCGCGCCCGTTCAGCCGCGCTTGCGGAAGAGGTAGAGGTCCTGTTCGGAGGCGTCGCGGGCGCCGCCGGGGAGGAACTCGACGAGGTCCAGTCCGAAGCGGTCGAGGCCGTGCATGTAGCCCTCGGAGTGGTAGGCGCCGCAGATGTTCTCGCCACTCCGCTCCTCGGCGAAGACCAGGATCCCCTCGCGCTCGAGCTCTGCGAGCTGCTCGGGGGCGAACTCCATGCGCAGCGCGCAGCGCCGTCCGTGCACCGTGAGGACGATCTCGCCCCCGGGCTCGGTGACCCGCGCTAGCTCGCGGATCCAGGGCTCCTGGCGATCCCGCGACAGGTGAGTGAGCACCGAGTAGGAATAGACCAGAGAGAACTGGTCATCCTCGTAGGGCAACGGGGGATCGGCCTGGTTGACCGCGAACTCGCCGAGATCGCCGAGGTTGGACTGGCACCAGGCGACGAGCCGCGGATTGTAGTCCGAGCCCCAGATCTGACAGTGCCCCTTGAGAGCGCCGAGCCAACGCACGATCCGCCCGCAGCCGCAGCCGAAATCGAGGATCCTGGGGTGGAACTCCCAGGGACGGCCGTTGCGGCGCAGCAACGTCCCGATCGCCTGCTGCATGAAGAGTCCGCCGAGCTGGTACCAGGCGAGCTCGCGGGTGCCGATGACCAGCTCGACCAGCTCGGGCGGCGGGAGGGGATAGCCGTCGAGCGACGGAGCCAGCCGGTAGCCCAAGTTGCAGGTGTCGATGCGGTGCTCTTTCCGCCAGCTCTCGATCGCTTCCGGCCAGTGCATCCACAAAGCATATCGAACGGTTCAGACCCGCACCGGCCTGCGGTTTCCACTCTGGTGGCATGACCTACCTCATGCGCAGCTACCTCCGGCTGGAGATAGCATCCACGCGATGCGCACTTGCCCCGCCCCCGTATTGACCGGACAGCTGGCGCTCCTGGTGGCGTTCTGCGGAGCGCCGCTGGCGGCCGAGGTCGTCCTGCGTGTCCCACAGGACGTGGCGACGATCCAGGCCGCCATCGACACGGTGCCGGACGGCGGGACGATCGAGGTCGCCGCGGGGACCTACGTGCCGCCGGTCACCACCGGCTTTCTGATTCAGAACGAGGGCCGCGGCTTCACGATGCGGGCGGCGGCCGGCGCGACGGTCACGCTCGACGGCCAGGGGAGCCGGCAGGTGCTGCGCTTCCAGAACACCAGCTTGGCGCTCGGCCGGCCGGTGGTCTTCGAGCGGCTCACCTTTGCGAACGGTTTTTCGTCGACCAACGCGCGCGGTGGCGGCGTCACCCTGCAGTACGCCCAGGCGACTTTCCGCGACTGCGTCTTCCGCGACAACGTGGCCTCGCCGACCCAGACCGGCGGTGGTGCGGTGCTCGCCTACGACCAGGTGACCCTCTTCTTCGTCGACTGCCGGTTCGAGGACAACCTGGCCAAGAACGAGGGGGCGGGCCTGAAACTCGACGGCTCCAACGCCTCGCCCGCGGTCGCCTTCGTGCACCACTGCCAGTTCCTGAACAACCGCGCCAATCCGGTCGGCCATCGCAACACCGCGGCGGGAGGCGCGATCCACGTCGGCAACGCCAGGCTCTGGGTGACCAACAGCCGGTTCGTGGGCAACCAGGCGGGGTACGTCGGCGGCGCCGTGTACGGCATCGGCACCTGGACCGCTCCGGTCACCACGCCTCGAGCGGAGATCCACATCGCCAATTCGACCTTCATCGACAACCAGGCGATCGCCAACGGCACCGTCACCCCCGATGCGCCGGAGTCCGGCGCGGTGCACGCCGAGGACCAGACGACGATGAAGATCTGGAACTCGCGCTTCGAGGAGAACAGCGCCGGGCTGGCGGGCGCGGCGAACACCTATCGCGCCATCCTGGAGATCCGCGATTCGGTCTTCCGGGGCAACCGTGCGACCTCGACCGCGGCGGGGAGCGGTTTCGGCGGAGCAATCGTGGCGCTGTCGAACGATACCGACTCGACCAACCACCGCTCGGCCTCGCTGCTGGTCGCCGGCACGCTGCTTCAGGGGCGCTACGGCGCGACCACGACTGCGGCGCAGGTGGGCGGCTGCCTCTACGCCGCCGGCGACATCTTCCGGCGCACCGGCATCGTGCCGCCGCAGATCAACGATCCGGCCCTGACGCGCGCCAGCGTGACGATCCAGGACGTGGTCTTCGACGACTGCGACGTGAGCTCGCTGTCGACGATACCGAACGGCGGCGGCTTCGAGCTCTACCACGTCGACGCCACGATCTCCGACACCCTGGTGCTGCGCTCCGACGCCCTGGGCACCGGGTCGGGCGGCGGCGGGGGGCGGATCAACAGCGAGTCCGTAGCGACGCTGACCGACGTCGTCTTCTCCAGGAACAGCGCGGTGCAGTTCGGCGGCGCGCTCTACCTCGCCGGGGCCGACGTCGATCTGGTGGGCGGCGCTTTCCTGGCCAACGAGATCTCCCCAGGGACCGCGGAGCCGGTCAACAACTCCTACGGCGCGGCGCTCTTCGTCACCGGCCTCGACGCCTTCCCGACCGGGTCGACCGACCAGAACGCGACCGGCAACCTGACCGGCGTGACCTTCGCCGAGAACATCGGCCTGCCGGTCTGGGACGACGACACCGACACGGTCGGGCGGTGGTTCAACGCCGTCACCTACGACGGCAACAGCTTCCACAGCGCCAGCTTTCCAGACGGCAGCGGCGGCTTCTACGTCTATGGCAACTCGATCGCCGGGGTGAAGAACACGGCGGCGCTCAACACGCTGGTGGTCGCGCGGGTCAACTTCCCAGACACCGACAAGTCGACGACAGCCAACAGCTTCGCCGCCACCGCGCCGATCGAGCTGGCGGTGCGCGCGGTGCCGCCGGCCAAGATCGCGGTGACCGCGGCCGGCGATCCGGTGGGCGAGACCGTGTCGTTCGCCGGCTTCGCCTGGAGTGGCGGTAGCGCGACTTTCGACGGCCTCGGCGTTACCGGCAACGCCGGGCTGCAGGCGGTGGCGGTCGGCAGCCACACGCTCGAGGTCGGCGCCACGAGCGCCAGCGACACGGTCGGCGCCGGCCCGGTTCCTGCCGCGACGCTCGTCGCCGCGCCCGAGGCGATCGCGGGCGGCGGCAGCTCGACGCTCACCTGGACGACCCTCGCCGGAAGCGAGCTCGTCGGGGCGCTCGACCAGGGGCTGCCCGCGCCGACTTCTCCGGACGGCGCCCAGAGCGTCTCGCCCGCCGCCACCACGACCTACGCCTTCCTGGGGATCACCGAGCAGGGAGGCGCCCCGTTCAGCGCGACGGTCTACGTCGACGAGGCCCCGCCCCTATTCGTCGATGGTTTCGAGAGCGGCGACACGTCGCTCTGGTCGTCGACCTTTCCCTAGCTCCTAGAGTCCTGCGGAGACCGCGCCGCGGCGGAAGTGCCGCCAGGCGAGGCCGAGCAGGAGCGCCGAGAACCCGCTCGTCGCGAGCCCCACGCGGTAGCTCCCTGGCCGGTAGACGAGCTCTACCCGATGCCGGCCGGCGGAAAGCTCGACGCCGCGCATTGCGAGATTGGTGGCGAGCAGCGGGCGTGCGGCGCCGTCGACGCGCGCCGTCCAGCCAGGGTAATAGCTGTCGGAGAGCACCAGCAGCGCCGCGGCGGAGGTCTCGACAGTGAGTTTCAGACGCGAGCTGGTGGCGAGCTCCCAGCGGACGCTTTCCGGGCCGCTCGCGGGGGCGAGCGCCAGGTCGCCCGGATGCTCGACGATCGCCAACCGTGAGAGCTCGTGCTGGCGAGCGAGAAGGCGACGGCCGGCGCCGACGAGGTCACCCTCCGGGACGCTCTCGGAGGCGTGCACCAGCCAGGCGCGAGGAAAGGCCTCCCGGTTGCGGTAGATCGGATTCGGACCACCGCGCAGCAGCTCGAGCGGATCGGGCCCAGCCGATTCGAGGCGAGGGGCGATCCAGCCGGCCCAGTCGCAAGTCAGGTCCTGCCGCGGTCCGGCGCGGGTCTCGAGGACGAGCTCGCGGGCTCCCGGCACGAGCTCGTCGAGCGCCAGCTCGATCGCATGGGCGCCGCGATCTTCCGGGCGCCGGACGGGGTCGAGGAAGCGCGAGTAGAGAACCTCATCGCGGCCGTCCGGACCGACGGCGCGCACGTCGAACCTCGCGCCGTCGGTCGGGCAGTCGATGGCGCCGGGGTCGAGCGCGATGGCGCTGCGGAATCGGCGGCCCCTTCCCTCGTCGAGCCGGAAACGGAGCTCCGCGGGCGCATGCGCGAAGAGCACCGGACGCTCCGAGCCGTCGACATCCCACACGCGGCGACCGGGGGGAATCGTCGCTTGGACCGAGGCCCGCGGCAGCCGGGCGAGCAGATCGCGCTCCGGGTCGAGAGCGCCCACGGTGTCGCGATCGACCAGCAGGTGCCCTACGCCCAGCGCGTCGGTGAGTGGAGCACAGCAGGTGGCGTAGTAGAGATGGTTGATCGAGACGACCGGACGATCGCCGGTGAGCTCGGCGTAGCGCGAGGTGCGCCGGAGCACCCAGGAGGAGTAGCCGGTCGGGGCTGCCAATCCGAAGCGCTCCGCAGTCCGGCCCGGCAGGATCGAATTGCTGTGCACGGCGAGCACGCGCGGCTCCGCGGCACGGTCGCTCGCTGCGACGATCGCCGAGAGCGCCGCGAGGCTCGGCGTCTCGGGCAGAGCGAGCCGGGGGTCGTTCCGGCCATTCCAGCCGGCGCCGGAGCGCAGCAGGTCGAGGGTGGTGATCGCGACGAGGAGCAGGCCGAGGCCGCGCGCCGAAAGCAGCTCGCGCTGCCGGAGACGGAGGAGGATCACTCCGGCGGCGCAGATCGACGCGGTGAGCAGGAGCTGCCGCGGGTGGACCATCCAGTCGCCGCCGGGAAAGCGCGCCGCAGCGCGCACGGCCACCGCCAAGCCGGCGAGCCCGGTGAGGAGCACGATGCCGAGCCAACACGCGCGTTGGGCCTCCGGCCGCTCCTGGCGGGTGGCGAGGAGCGCCTCCGTTCCCAGTCCGGCACCTACCGCGGCGGCGAACGCCACCAGCGCGAAGAGCCGCTGGGGGGCAGCTTGCCGGAGCATCGGGGCAGCAGCCTCGACCAGCGCGAGGAGGGGCGGAACGCCGAACACGGCGAGCGCCGGCAGCAGGGCGAGCAGCGGATACCCGAGCGCTCCCGGCGCCCGGCGTCGGAGCACTGCAGCGGCGAAGCCGGCGAGCGGCAGAACGCCTAGATATAGGGCGCTGTCGGGGTAGTGGCCGGCGCCGGTGAATCGATCGCCCGCCAGGGGGCGCCCCTGGAGATGCGGCGCCAGCACTCGGAGCGCCTCCCGGGCCGGCAGGGTGGAGACTGTCGAGGCGGCGTCGGAGCGCACCGATTCGCCGTAGAGCTCGAGGGTCGGGAGGAGCTGTACGGCGGCGAGCGCGGCGCCGCCGAGGAGCGTCAGCGCGAGCGGCACGAGCACGCGGCGGGCGGCCCCGGCGAAGCCGAGAGGACGGGCCAGCGCCAGGGTCCGTCCCAGGAAGAGCGCGCCGGTGCCCGCCGCGGTGAGGTAGGCGCCGAGCACGTAGCCCGAGAAGATCTGCGCCGTGAAGGCGAGTGCCCCGAGCACGGCCGGGCGAAGATCGCGTCGCGCGATCGCGCGCTCGATCCCCCAGAAGATCCAGGGCGTCCAGGCGAGCGTTCCGGCGACGAAGGGGAGCTCGAGCCAGGCGACGAGATAGCCGCCGAGCTCGAAGCAGAGCGCGCCGAGCAGCGCGGCGAGCGGGCGGCAGTCGAGTTGACGCAGCAGGAGGTAGACCCCCCAGCCTGCGAGCACCAGGTGGGCGAAGGCGCTCCAGGCCAGGCCGACGATCGGGCCGAGCAGCGCGGCCGCGGGCAGCAGGATGGGGTGCAGGTAGAGCTTGCCGGCAGCGAGCGCCGGAACGCCGTTCATCGGCAGCGGATCCCAGAGAGGTACCCCCTCCCGCCAGAGGGAGAGCAGACGTTGGGTTAGCGGCAGCACCTCCCAGACGGCATCGCTCATCTCCGGGTTCGCCGGGAGGGTCTCGGCGAGCCCGGGGAGCTCGCTCCGCCAAGGCTCCGCCTGGCCCAGGAGGTCGAGCGGCAACAGGGCCCCGCGACCGATCAGTGCTGGGCCCACCAGCAGCGCAGCCAGAACGAGGAGTAGGGCCAGTGGAAGCGCATCCGCACGCCTCAGGGAGCCGCCGTAGCCGGGGGGGTGGGCGGAGGCGGCTGCGACCGGCATCGCCGCGAATTATGGCACCCCGCCGATGGGTGCGAGCCGCAACTACCCGTCGGCGTGGGGGGCTCGAGGCGGGCGTTGAGTACCATCCGACCCAGGTAGGCGTGCCCGGCGCGGGCCGCCCCGTTTCCTGCAGATTCAGGATTTTCCCGCAGGGCCAGAGGAGAAACATCGTGAAGCGATCGCTATGGATCCTGGCCGGAGCGCTGCTCGTCGTGGGCGTCGCCGGTGCCGAGGAAGGAATGTGGATGCCGAGCCAGATCCCGAGTCTGGGGGCCGAGCTCAAGGCGATGGGCATGGAGCTCGATCCCGCCCAGCTCGCCGACCTGCTGGGCGACCCGATGGGGGCCGTCGTCTCGCTCGGCGGCTGCACCGCCTCGTTCGTCTCGCCGCAGGGGCTGATCATCACCAACCACCACTGCGTCTACGGCTCGCTGCAGTTCAACTCCACCCCCGAGCGCGACCTGATCGCCAACGGCTTTCTCGCCAAGACGCGCGAGGAGGAGCTGCCGGCGGCTCCGGGCAGCTACGTCTACGTCACGACGGCGATCCGCGACGTCACCAAGCAGGTGCTGGGCAGCCCGACGGTGAAGATGACCGACCCGGTCTTCGCGCGCGCCGTGGAGCGCCGCATGCGCACGCTGGTCGACGCCTGCGAGAAGCCGGGCGGCCGGCGCTGCAGCGTGGCCAAGTTCTACGAGGGGTCGTCGTTCCTCGAGATCACCCAGATGGAGATCCGCGACGTGCGCCTGGTCTACGCCTCGGGCGAGGGGATCGGCAACTTCGGCGGCGAGACCGACAACTGGATGTGGCCACGGCACACCGGCGATTTCGGCTTCCTGCGCGCCTACGTCGGCGCGGACGGTTTACCGGCCGACTTCGCCAAGGAGAACGTCCCGTACCAGCCGAAGCACTGGCTGAAGTCGGCGACCCAGGGCCTCGCCGAAGGCGACCTGGTCTGGATCCCCGGCTATCCGGGGCGGACCTTCCGCTACCGCACGGCCGACGAGGTGGCCGCGGCCCACGGCTTCGTGTTGCCGACCGCGGTGCGCTATTCCAAGGACATGATCGCGCTGCTCGAGAAGGAGAACTTGCGCGGCAAGGCGGTCGAGCTCGCCAACTACGGGCGGGTGCGCGGCCTCGCCAACGGCATGAAGAAGTACGAGGGGCAGCTCCTCGCGATGCGCGACGACAAGGTCGAGACGCAGCGCCTGGCCCGCGAGAAGCAGCTCGCCGAGCGGATCGCCGCCGATCCGAAACTGGCCGCCGAGCTGGGCGACCCGGTCGCCGAGATCGCCAAGCTCAACGCCGTCGGGCGCAAGCTCGAGCAGCGCGACACCGTCCTCGACTGGCTGGGGCGGAGCTCGCCGATGCTCGGCCAGGCAATGACGATCTGGCGCAGCGCCGAGGAGCGCCCCAAGCCGGATCTCGATCGCGAGGACGCCTACCGGGACCGCAATCGCTCGCGCTTCCTGCAGGGTATCGTCCGTGCCCAGCGCTCGATCGAGCCGGCGAGCGACCGCGCCACGCTGCGCTACATGCTCGAGCAGGCCGCGACGCTGCCGGCCGAGCAGCGCATCGTGCCGATCGACCAGGCGCTGGCAGCGACCGGAAAGGCCACCGACGCGGAGAAGATCGAAGCGCTGCTCGACCAGCTCTACGGCGCCACCAAGATGGCCGAGCTCGACGCGCGCAAGGAGATGGCGAAGGAGAGCCTGGAGCAGCTCACCCAGCGTGGCGACTCGATGATCGACTTCGTCAAGCTCCTGGCGCCGCTGCAGGCCGAGCGGCGAGAGCTCGACAAGGCGCTCGAGGGCGCCATGCTGCGGGTGCGACCGAAGTACATGCGCGGCCTCGAGCTGCTCGCCGGCGGCCGTCTCTACCCCGACGCCAACAGCACGCTGCGCTTCACCTACGGCAAGGTGGCCGGTTTCGCGCCGCGCGACGGCGTGGTCTACCAGCCGTTCACCACCCTCCCCGGGCTGGTCGCCAAGGCCACGGGCGAAGGCGAGTTCGCCGCTCCGCAAACGCTGCTCGACGCCGCCAAGGCGGTTCCGGTCGAGTACGTCGATCCCAAGCTCGGCGCGCTGCCGGTCGACTTCTTGTCGATCACCGACATCACCGGCGGGAACTCCGGTTCGGCGACGCTCAACGCCCGGGGTGAGCTGGTCGGTCTGGCATTCGACGGCAACTACGAGGGCGTGGTCTCCGACTTCCTCTTCTACGAGCCGGCGGTGCGCACGATCCACGTCGACATGCGCTTCGTCCGCTGGGTGATGGACGAGGTCGACCACGCGCACAACCTGCTGGAGGAGATGGGTCTGCCGGTCTACACCGCGAACTGACCGCGGCTCCGCGCGAGCTCCCGAGCGGGCCGGCGCTCCCTCGCGGGAGGCCGGCCCGTTTCACTTGGCGCGCCGCAGGGAGAGCACGAGGGAGAGCGCGAAGAGCCCGCCCCACAGCCAGGGCGTGGCGCCGAACGCCGCGAGGATCGCCCCGGCGACCAGGCAGAAGCCGGCGTACATCGTGCCGCGCATGCCGGCGAAAGGGTTCTCGGAGGGGCGCGTGGTGGCCTGCTCGAGGGCGCGCAGCCCGGCGCTGATCAGCATCGGCACCTTGACCAGGGTGTCGATCAACTCGGGCGCCCCCTGCAGGCCCTCGCGCGCCAGCCGCAGCGGGTTGACCTGGTGGAGGAGCACGGCGTTCAGGTGGCGCTGCGAGATCGCGGCGACGTCGAGCGCGGGATCGAGCAGGCGGCCGACGCTCTCGAAAGTCACGATCGCCTTGACCATCAGCACGAGCTCGACCGGGAAGTACATGCGGTACTTCACGCCGCGCGCGACCGAGTCGAGGATCAGGTGGCCGAGGGAGGCGTACTCGTGGCTCGAGTGGCGGCGCCAGCGCCGGGCGACGTCGGCGACGTCGCGGCAGAAGCCTTGGCTGTCGGAGCGCGGCCCGGCGCGCGCCAGTCCGGTCAGGTAGCGCGCCGCGGTCTCGGCGTCGCCCACCACCAGGCAGTAGTAGTAGAGCAGCAGGTGGCGCTTGAGATGCTCGTCGAAGCGACCGACCTGGCCGAGGTCGATGAAACCGACCCGGCCGCCGGGTTGCACCAGGAGATTCGCCGGGTGCAGGTCGGCGTGGAAGAAGCCGTCCCGGTAGAGCATGCGGATGACCGCCGCCGCCCCGGCGTCGATCGCCCGCGCCCGGTCCTCGGGCGAGAGCTGCTGGGCCTCGGGCGACGAGGGCTTCACCCCGCGCAGGAACTCCATGCAGAGCAGATTCCGCGTCGAGTACTGCCGCAGGACGCGCGGGAAGGCGACGTCCGCGTCGTCGGCGAAGTTGGCGGCGAAGGTCTCGGCATTGTCGGCCTCGATCTCGAGGTCGACTTCGCGCAGCACGTAGTAGCTGAACTCCTCGATCGCCCGCCGTGGCTGGAAGCGCGGGAGGAACCAGTTGAGGAAGCGCCCGACCCCCTTGAGGAGCGCGATGTCGCGGTGCAGCAGCTCGCGGATCCCCGGCTTCACCAGCTTGAGGATCACCGCCTGGCCGTCGCGCGTGCCGGCGCGATGCGCCTGGGCGATCGAAGCCGAGCCGAGCGGCTTGGTCTCGATGTAGGCGAAGACCTCGGAGGGGTCGCGCCCGAGCTCGCGGGCGACCAGCTCGTGGTAGCGCGGGTAGGGCAGCGCGGGGAGACGGTCGAGGAGGTTGCCGAGCTCCGCCGTCACGTGGTCGGGCAGCAGGTCCTTGCGCAACGACAGGAGCTGGCCCAGCTTGACGTAGGTCGCCCCCAGCATCTCCAGGCGACGGCGCAGCTGGACCGCGAAGGGGAGGTCGATCAGCTGCTGGTCGACGAAGTGACGGGTGACGCCGTTGACCGCGCGCTCGGTGCGGTAGCGCAGGCCGCGACGGCGCTCGGGCGGGGTGTTGCGGACGTGCGCCGCGAGCGCTCCGTAGAGCAGCCCGAGGGCGTGACGATAGGTGGTCGCCAGGCGCCGGAAGATGTTGTGCGAGCGCGGCTCGACGTAGACCTCGAAGCTCTCGTAGGGGAACTCGACGGGCGCTTCCGCCGGAGGTTCCGCGGTCGGGGATGCGGGTTCGGTCACCATCGCCGGTTCGGCTCCATGGTACCCGATGGGGCGGGGAAGGCGCGATCCGGGAGGTGCTAGCGTTCGTGCGTGCTCCGTCGGTCGTGGTCGCGATGATCTGGAGGCTGCTCGAGAACCCCCGGTTCTGGCAGCTGCTGAGCATTCCGCTCACCGCCGCGGTGGTCGGTTGGTTCACCAATTGGATCGCGATCTGGATGACCTTCCATCCGCTGCGCTTCCGCGGCATCCCCCCCTGGCTGGGCTGGCAGGGGATCATCCCGCACAAGGCCGAGAAGATGGCCCGCGTCTTCGTCGACACCTCGATGAAGCGATTGGGCTCGGTTCCCGAGCTCTTCGCCGGCATGGAGCCCGAAGTGATCGCCCGGCACGTCACCGGGGTGCTCGAGCCGCGCCTCGAGCACTACACCGACGACGTGATGCTGGCGAGCAAGGGGCAGGTCTGGGAAAACGCGCCGCGGGCGATCAAGCAGCGGGTCTACGCCAGCGTGCGCGCGCAGCTGCCCGAGCTGGTGCGCGGCATCCTCGCCGACATCGGGCGGCACCTCGAGGATCTGCTCGACTTCCGTCACATGGTGATCACCCGGCTCACCCAGGACCCGGCGCTGCTCAACCGGCTCTTTCTCGAGAGCGGCGCCAGGGAGTTCCGCTTCCTGATCGACTCGGGCTACTACTTCGGCTTCGGCTTCGGTGTCGTCCAGCTCCTGACCTGGATGCTCTGGCCAGGCTTCTGGCAGCTGCCGGTCTACGGTCTCGTGGTGGGCTGGGCGACCAACTGGCTGGCGCTCAACCTGGTCTTCCGGCCGCTCCACCCGATCCGCCTCGGCCCCTGGCGGGTGCAGGGACTCTTCCTCAGACGTCAGCAGGAGGTGGCAGCGGTCTGGTGCGCGATCGTGACGCGCCAGATCCTGACCGTCCGGCGCTTCACCCTCTCGATGATCACCGGCCCGCACGGCGACCGGACGCGCGAAACCATCCTCAAGCGACTCAAGCCGGTGGTCGACCAGGCGCTGGCGGCGGTCGGGCCGCTGGCCCAGTCGGCGATCAACCCGGAGGACGTGCGCCGGATCACCCAGCAGTTCGGGCGCAAGGCGATCGAGGTCACGGCCGACCCGTTCGAAGACGAGCGCTTCAACGAGGACCGGGCTCGGCTGATCGAGCGCCTGCTGCGCGACCGGATGGAGCAGTTGCCGCCCGAGGAGTTCCAGGATCTGCTGCGCCCCTGCTTCAAGGAGGACGAGTGGATCCTGATCGCCCTCGGCGCGGCGCTCGGATTCCTCGCCGGACTCGGCCAGATCTTCTTCGTCTTCTCCTGAAACGGCGTCGTCAGGCGACGGCGCGCTCCTCCCAGATGCGCGCCAGGTGGACCATGACCTCGACCGCCTTGGCCATGTCCTGCACCGAGACCCACTCGAGCCGGGAATGGAAGTTGTGCTCGCCGGCGAAGAGGTTCGGAGTCGGCAGCCCCATGAACGAGAGGCGCGAGCCGTCTGTGCCGCCGCGGATCGGGCGCTCGCGCACCGCGAGACCGGCGCGCCGGATGGCCTCGCGGGCATGCTCGACGATCTCGGGATGGCGGTCGATCACCTCGCGCATGTTGCGATAGCTCTCCTCGACCTTGATCTCGACCGAGGCGCGCGGCCAGTCGGCGACCGTGGCCTGGGCGAGCTCGCGGAGAAACGCCTCCTTGCTGCGCAGCCCGTCGACCGTGAAGTCGCGGAGGAGCAGCTTCACGGAGGTGCGCTCGACGCTCGCCTGCAGAACGTAGGGATGCACGTAGCCCTCGTAGCCGCCGGTGGTTTCCGGGGAGAGACCGTCCTTGGGCAACCGGTGGATGAAATCGGCCGCGATCTTGATCGAGTTGACCAGCCGTCCTTTGCCGTAGCCGGGGTGGGTGTTGAAGCCCTGGAAAGTGGCGGTCAGGGCGTCGGCGCAGAAGCTCTCCATCTCGACCTCGCCCAGTGTCTCGCCGTCGAGCGTGTAGGCGAACCGGGCGCCGAACTTGGCGACGTCGAAGTGAAGGGTGCCCCGGCCGACCTCCTCGTCCGGGGTGAAGGCGATGCGGATCGGCCCGTGCGGGACCTCGGGATGGCGGAGCAGATACTCGGCTGCGGTGACGATCTCGGCCACGCCGGCCTTGTTGTCCGCGCCGAGGAGGGTGGTGCCCGAAGCGGTCACGATGTCGTTGCCGAGCTGCTCGGCGAGCGCCGGATTGTCGGCGAAACGGAGCACCGCCGTCGGGTCGTCGGGCAGCACCAGGTCCTGCCCCCGGTAGGCGCGATGGACGATCGGCTTGACGCCGGCGCCCGGCATCTCGGGCGACGTGTCGACGTGGGCGATGAACCCGATGGTCGGCACGTCGCGTTTCGACGAGGTGGCCGGGATGGTCGCCATCACGTAACCCCACTCGTCGATTGCCGCGTCGGCGAGGCCGATCGCCCGCAGTTCGTCGACCAGGGCCTTCAGCAGGTCGAGCTGCTTGGCGGTCGAGGGATAGGCGTCCGAATCCTCCTGCGACTGGGTGTCGATCTGAACGTAGCGCAGGAAGCGCTCGAGTACTTGGTCCTTGAGTTCGCGCATGGCGGTTCGCTCCTCCGCCGCGATTCTCTCCGAAGACGGGCCGCGCCGCGACATCGTGCGCGCCGGGTCCGGCGGGCGGCGCCGGCGCTCGGCCGGTGATAGCGTTCGCGGAACGATGTCCGGCTGGTTCCTCGAGATCGAATCCGAACGCTCGGCGCGCGGCGCGGTCGAGGTGAGCCGCGACGAGACGGTCATCGGGCGCGGCCAGGAGTGCGACCTGCAGCTCGCCGACCTCCGGGTGTCGCGGCGCCACCTCCGCATCGAGCGGCGCGGCGACGAGCTCTGGGCCGCCGACCTCGGATCGCGACGCGGCACGTTGCTCAACGGCCGGCCCCTGGCCTCCTCGACGCGGCTCTCCGAGGGCGACGTGCTCGAGCTCTCCGACGAGAGCCGGCTGGTGGTTCGCCGGCGCGGCGGCCGGCCGGTCGAGGCTTCGACGGCCGAGGGGGCGCTCTCCGGCACGGTCTACCGGGACGCGGCGAGCCTGCTGGCCCGGCGCAGCGACCTCGCCGCGGCGACCTCCCAGGAGGAGCTCCGCCGTCATGCCGAGCGGCTGCACCTGCTCAACGAGGTGCACCAGGCGCTCTCCGATTCGCCGTCGCGCGACGCGCTGCTCGAGATGATCCTCGACCGGGTCTTCCGTCAGCTGGCTCCGGAGCAGGCCGCGGTCCTACTGCTCGGGAGCGACGGCGAGATCCTGCACGCGGTGACCCGGCCGGCGCGCCTGGCGGAGGGAGCCCTCTTCTACTCGCGCAGCCTGGCCCGCGACGTGATGACCCGCCGGGTCGCCGCGCTGATCCTCGACGCGCCGACCGACGAGCGGTTCGGGGGCGCGGCGAGCATGCTCGACGCCGGCGTGCGCAGCGTGCTCGCGGCGCCGCTGCTCGTGCCCGGCGGCGCGCTCGGCATGATCGTCCTCTCCTCGCGCTTGCGGGTGCGGCAGTTCGGCGAGGCGGATCTCGAGCTGCTGGTGTCGCTCGCCTCGGTCGCCGCCCTCCACCTGCGCAACCTCTCGCTCGCCGAAGAGGCGGCCGAGCGCCGCCGGCTCGAGCAGGAGCTCGCGCTCGCGCGGCGCATCCAGCTCGCCCTGCTGCCGTCCAGTCTGCCGGAGATCCCGGGCTACGAGGTGATGGGAGGGAACGTGCCGTCGCGCGGCGTCTCGGGGGACCTCTACACCGTGTCGCGCCATGCGGAGAGCGGCCGGGTGACTTGTTTCGTGGCCGACGTCTCGGGCAAGGGGATGGCCGCCTCGCTGCTCGGCGCCTCGCTCGAGGCCCTGGCCGCGGGACCGATCGAGGTCGGCCATCCGCCCGACGAGCTCTGCGTCCGCGTGTCGCGCCGCCTCTATTCCCGCACGCCGCCCGAGAAATACGCCACCGCGTTCGTCGCCCGCCTCGACCCGGCGACCCACGAGCTCTTGTGGACCAACGCCGGGCACAACCCGGCGCTCATCGTCCGCGCCGGAGGGAGCATCGAACGCTGTGGCGCGACCGGGCCGCCCCTCGGTCTCCTTCCGACGGCGACCTTCCGCCGCGAGGGCACCGAGCTCGCGCCGGGCGATCTGCTGGTGGTCTACACCGACGGGATCACGGAAGCGATCGACCCGCAAGAGGAAGAGTTCGGCCTCGAGCGGCTGGAGGCCTTCCTCGCCACGCAGGTCGGCGTGCCGCTCGACCGCCTGCGCCTGGCGCTCGAAACGGCCCTCGACGAGTTCGCTGCGGGCGTGCCGTACGCCGACGACCGGACACTGCTGCTGCTGCGGCGCGAGAGGGGCGCCACGGGATGACCGGGGCCACGGGGCCCGCCGCCCAGCCGGCCTTCCGCATGCCCCACACCCTGGTGATCGTCGGGGCGCTGGTCGTGGTGGTGCTGGCGCTCTCCTGGCTGATCCCCTCCGGCAGCTACGAGCGGCTGGAGAAGAACGGCCGCGAGGTCCCGATCGACGGCAGCTACCACCAGGTGGAAAAGGTCCTCCTGGGACCCCACTGGCTGATGATCGCGCCGATCCGCGGCTTCCTCGACGGCGCCGGGATCATCGCTTTCCTGCTGCTCATCGGGGGCTCCTTCAACGTCATCCAGGCGACCGGCACGGTCGAGTTCTCGATCCGCAAGATCACCGCCGCGCTCACCGCCCACCCCCGGCTCGAGAAGCTGATGATCCCGGTGTTGATGGTGCTCTTCTCGCTCGGCGGCTCGATCTTCGGCATGGGCGAAGAGGTCATCCCCTTCATCCTGATCTTCGTGCCGCTCGCGCTCTCCCTGGGCTACGACTCGATCGTCGGCGTGGCGATCCCCTTCCTGGGCGCGGCGGCCGGATTCGGCGCCGCCTTCTTCAACCCCTTCACCGTCGGGATCGCGCAGGGGCTGGTCGGCCTGCCGCTCTACTCGGGTCTCGGTTACCGGGTGCTCACCTGGGTCCTCGGCACGGGCGTGATGATCGCCTGGGTGATGGTCTACGCGGCGCGGGTGAAACGGCGCCCGGAGTCGAGTCCGGTCTACGAGCTCGATCTCGCCCGGGACCGCGCGGGCCTCGCGTTCGACGCGGCGCCGCAGCCCTGGACCGGGCGGCGGATCGCCGTGCTGGCCCTCTTCCTGGCGAGCATGGCGGCCCTGGTGTGGGGGATTCTCGAGGCGCAGTGGTTCATCGAGGAGATCGGCGCCCTCTTCCTCGCCATGGGGCTGGTGATGGGCGCCGTGGCCGGCCTCGAGGCCGACGAGATCGCCGCGAGCTTTGTCGCTGGCGCCAAGGACATGGTCAACGTCACGCTGATCGTCGCCTGCGGGCGCGCGCTGCTGATCATCTCCCGGGAGTCGCAGATCCTCGACACGCTCCTCTTTCACAGCTCGCAGGCGATCTCGAGCCTTCCCCCGGTGGTGGCGGCGCAGGTGATGTTCCTCGTCCAGGCGGTGATCAACTTCTTCATCCACTCCGGGACGGCGCAGGCGGCGCTCACCATGCCGATCATGGCGCCGCTCGCCGACCTCGTCGGGATGACCCGCCAGACGATGGTCTACGCCTATCAGCTCTGCGAGCTGATCAACCCGATCCTGCCCACCTCCGCGGTGACGATGGGGGTGCTGGGGATGGCGAGGATCCCCTGGGAGAAGTGGGCCCGCTGGTTCCTGCCCCTGATGCTGGTGCTGGTCGTGCTCAGCCTCCTGCTGCTCGTCCCGCCGGTGCTCACCCGCTGGGGTCCGTTCTAGGAAGGCCTCGCCGGAGAGTGGCGTGAAAGGCATCCACCTGGCTCCGGCGATCTCCGACGGCCCCTTCGCCGCGCCGCTCGCGGGCCCCGCGCCCGAGGGTTCCCCTTGACGCACGAGCTCGCGTCCGCCGGCGCCGCCGGCAAGGCTGCCGCCGCGAAGCTCGGGCGGATCGATCGGATCGACGAGCTGGTCGTCCGCCTGCCCTTCGTCGTGCCGTTCTCGACCAGCGCGGCGACCTGGAGCGCGAAGGAGGCGCTGCTGCTGCGCATCGAGGGCGAAGGGGTCGTGGGCTGGGGAGAATGCGTCGCCGATCCCGACCCCTACTACAGCCCCGAGACCGTCACCTCCTGCCGGCACATCGTGCGCGAGTACCTGATCCCCCGGATCGAAGCCGGCCTCTCCTTCGGCGAGCTCGAGGCCCGCCTCGCGCCGGTACGCGGCAACCGCATGGCGCGCGCGGTGCTCGAGAACGCATTGCTCGACTGGACCGCCAAACGGCACGGGCTGCCGCTCTGCGAGCTGCTCGGCTTCGCGGCCCGGCCGATCCCGTCGGGGATCAGCCTGGGGATCCAGGACTCGCCGGCAGCGCTGGTCGCGGCGGTCGCCGAGGTGGTGGCGGCGGGCTACCACCGGGTGAAGATGAAGATCCAGCGCGGCAAGGACGTCGAGTACGTGCGCGCGGTGCGCGAACGGTTCCCCGAGCTGCCGCTGATGGTCGACGCCAACGGCGACTACCGGCTGGAGGACGCCGCCACGCTGGTGCGCCTCGACGCCTTCGGCCTGACCATGATCGAGCAGCCGCTGGCCTACAGCGACATCTACCAGCATTCCATCCTGCAACGCGCCCTCGCCACGCCGCTCTGTCTCGACGAGTCGATCCACGAGCTCGCCGACACCGTCGCGGCGATCGAGCTCGGCGCTTGCCGCATCCTCAACCTCAAGCAGGGGCGGGTCGGTGGCCTGCTCGAGTCGCTGCGCATCCTGGAGCTCGCCGCGAGGCGCGGTGTCCCGGTCTGGTCGGGGGGGATGGACGAGACCGGCATCGGCCGGGCGTTCAATCTCCACTTGCAGACGGCGCCGGGTTTCGCTCTCCCCGGGGACACTTCGGAGACCCGCCGCTACTTCGCCGAAGATCTGGTCGAACCGCCGGCGGTGCTCGATGGAGAGGGCTTCATCGCCGTTCCGGAGGGTCCTGGAATCGGCGTCACGGTGCTCCCCGAACGCCTGGCCCGCTTCACCCTCGAGCGCTCCCGGCTGGTCTAGCAGCGAGGGTGCCTCCGGGCGAGAACCCGTCGTCGTCTCGCGCGTACCTCAGAGCAGAGCTCCCTACCGGGGAGACCCCGAGGAGGCAGAACCATGCAGAAGACGCTGCACAGGCTTGGCTGGACGCTGGCGATCTCGACGGCGCTGGCGACGTCGCTCGAGGCACAATGGCCGCCGCTCCATACCCCGCGCCCGAGTCCTGCGGCTTCCGTCACGCAGACGGTCGGCGTGACCGAGGTCGCGATCCACTACAGCCGTCCGATGGTCAAGGGGCGGCCCGTCTGGGGTGATCTCGTCCCCTACGGCGAGGTCTGGCGCGCCGGCGCCAACGAAAACACGACCATCGCTTTCTCGACCCCGGTGCGGGTCGGGGGTCAGCCGCTCGCCGCTGGCTCCTATGGCCTGCACATGCTGCCCACCGCCGGCGAGTGGCAGGTGATCTTTTCCAGGCTGGACACCAACTGGGGGAGCTTCAGCTATTCGCAGGAGGACGACGCCCTGCGCATCGCGGTCCAGCCCGAGGCAGCGCCGTTCGAAGAAGCGCTGCGTTACGAGTTCGACGCACCGACCAACACCTCGGTGGTGGCGGCACTGCGCTGGGAGAAGCTGCGCGTGCCGTTCACCATCGAAGCCGACACGCCCGCGCTGGTCGTCGCGAGCCTGCGCCGCGACCTGCATGGCCTGCAGCAGTTCTTCTGGCAGCCCTGGAATCAGGCGGCCAACTACTGCCTGCAGAACGGGGTGAACCTCGACGAGGCGATGTCCTGGATCGACCGCTCGATCGGGATCAACGAGAATTTCGCCAACGTCAATACCAAGTCCCGTCTGTTGGCGAAGCGCGGCGACGCGGCGGGCGCCAAGGCGCTGATCGACCAGGCGTTGCCGAAGGCCAACGAGGCCGAGCTCAACACCTACGGCTATCAGCTGATGGGGGAGAACGACCTCAACGGTGCGCTCGCCATCTTCCGCCGCAACGTCGCCGAGCACCCCGAATCGTGGAATGTGCACGACAGTCTCGGCGAGGGGCTCGCCACCGCGGGTCAGACCGCCGAGGCGGTCGCCGCCTACCGGAAGGCGCTCGCGATGGCTCCGGAGGCGCAGAAGGCGCGCATCGAGGGGATCCTGGCGAAGCTCGCGGCGAGGAAGTAGAAGGCGCTCGCGACGTCGACCGCCCCGCGGGGTGGCGACCGGCCACGCCGCGGGGCCTACGCTGGAGCGCGTAGGGCCATGAAGATCGTTGCCGTTCTGGGAGTTGCCGCAGCGGGTCTCCTTCTCGGCGCGCCGGCCGGCGGCGCTCCGAGCGATCCGCTCGATTTCGAGCGCCTGTCGCTCGAGCAGGGACTCTCGCAGAGCATCATCGAGCGCATCGTCCAGGACCGCCGAGGATTCCTCTGGTTCGTCACCGAAGACGGTGTCAACCGCTACGATGGCTACCGTTTCCAGGTCCTGCGCCACGATCCGGACGATCCGAACAGCCTGAGCTACAACGACGTCAAGTGCCTGCACGAGGACCGCGACGGCATGTTGTGGATCGGCACTTTCGGCGCGGGCCTGGACCGCTACGATCCGCAGACCGGGAGCTTCGTTCACCACCGCTGGGATCCCTCCGCTCCCTCGCGTCTCGCCGGCGACATCGTCCGCGTGGTGCTCGAGGACCGCAGCGGCTCGCTCTGGGTCGGAACGCAGGGCGGTGGGCTCGACCGGTTCGACCGCTCGGGCGGCATCTTCGAGCACTTCCCGGCCGACCCGGCGAACCCCGGCGCGCTCGCCGACGGCGACATCCGCGCCCTCTACGAGGATCGCTCGGGAGTCCTCTGGGTGGGCACCGCGGGCGGAGGTCTTCATCGCCGTGACCCGGCCACGGGCGCCTTCGTCCGCTTTCCGGTCGATCCGCACGATCCCGCGGCGTTGCCGAGCCCTTGGGTGCAGGCGATCTACGAGGATTCGGGAGGTGCGCTCTGGATCGGAACCCTGGGCGGCGGGCTCGCCCGCCTCGATCGCTCGACCGGCCGCTTCACGAGCTTTCGCGCTGATGTCGCGCGAGACGACGCTCTGCCCAGCGACCGCGTCATGGCCGTCGTCGAAGACCACGAGGGGCGACTCTGGGTGGGCACGGACGGCGGCGGCTTGGCGCGGCTGGACGCGGCTCGCCGGCGCTTCGAGACCTATCGTCACGATCCCACCAACCCGCGCAGCCTGTCGACCGATCGAGTCTTGGCGCTGTTCGAGGACCGGTCGCGCGTGCTCTGGATCGGGACTTACGGCGGCGGGCTCAACCGGCTCGACCTCGGGCGCAAGAAGTTCCGGACCGTGCGCCACGATCCGCGGAACCCGAATTCTCTCTCCCAGGACATCGTGTGGTCGATCGCCGAGGAAGGCGGCGGGCGACTTTGGGTCGGCACCGACAGCGGGGGCCTGAACCGGATCGACCGCGCGAGCGGCGAAGTGCGGCGCTATCGCCACGACCCGGACGACCCGGCGAGCCTCGTCCACGACACCGTTCGCTACGTCTACCTCGATCGCCGCGGTGACCTCTGGGTCGCCACGAACGGTGGCGGACTCGACCGGCTGGATCGCACGACCGGCCGTTTCGAGCATCATCGGCACGACCCGTCGAACCCGGATTCGATCGCCCACGACGAGCTGCGCACGGTGTACGAGGACCGGCGCGGCAACCTCTGGATCGGGACCTACGGCGGAGGGCTCGACCGGCTGGATCGCGCCACTGGTCGGTTCGCTCATCTGCGGCACGATCCGAGCGACCCGGCGAGCTTGCCCAACAACTTCGTCCGCTTCGTGATCGAAGACTCCCAGAACGAGCTCTGGGTGGGTACGCAGGGAGGCGGTCTCTCCCGGTTCGATCGCGACCGGGGGACGTTCTCGACCTACCGCGCGGTCGCGGAGGACCCGTCGACGCTCGGCAGCGACTTCGTCTTCGCGCTGCACGAAGCGCGTGACGGCACGCTCTGGGTCGGCACCTACGGCGGCGGTTTCGCCCGTTTGGATCGTGCCAGCGGGCGGTTCCGGCGCTACACGATCGACGACGGCCTGCCGAGCAACTCGGTCTACGGCATGCTCGAGGACGAATTCGGCCGCCTGTGGATCAGCACGAATCGCGGTCTCGCCCGCTTCGAGCCGGTGAGCCGCAGGTTTCACACTTTTCGCGCCTACGACGGGTTGCAGGCCGACGAGTTCAACGGCGGTGCCTTCTACCGCAGCGCGAGCGGCGAGATGTTCTTCGGTGGCATCCGGGGGTTCAACTCGTTCTACCCTGCGGAGATCGTCCTCACCGAAGATCCACCGCCCGTCGTGATCACGGATCTCCAGCTGTTCAATCGGTCGGTCGCGCCCGGCGAGGAAGTCTCGGGCCGGGCCGTGCTCTCGCGCCCGATCGAGTTCACCGCGGCGATCGAGCTCGGCTACCGGCAGGACGTCCTGACTTTCGAGTTCGCGGCCCTGCACTTCGCCGCGCCCGAGAACAACCGCTACCGCTATCGATTGCAGGGGTTTGCCGACGCGTGGATCGAGGCGCGAGCCGACCGGCGCTCGGCGACCTTCACTCGGCTGTCGCCCGGCGATTACGTGTTCCAGGTCCAGGCGGCCAACCCTGACGGCGCCTGGAATCAGGAAGGCGCGCGCCTGGCGATCCGGGTGCTGCCCCCCTTCTGGGCGACCTGGTGGTTCCGGGCGCTGGCGCTGGCGGTCGCAGTGGGCGTCGTGACGCTGGCCTGGCGGCGGCACGCGCGCTCCATCCGGCTGCGTGCCGAGCTCGCCGCGGCGCACGACGCGCAGATGGCGATCATGCCGCAGGCCGATCCTTCGCTCTCCGGATTCGAGATCGCCGGCATCTGCGTGCCGGCCGACGAGGTGGGCGGCGATTTCTTCGACTACGTCTGGTTGGAAGGGGACCCTGCGCCACTTTGCGTCGTGGTGGGCGACGTCTCGGGGAAGGGCATGCGCTCGGCGATGGCGGCGGCGATGTCGAGCGGCATGGCCCACGCGCAGCTGCGCTCAGGGGCGTCGCTCGCCGAGGCGATGACGCGGGTGAACCGCGCCGTGCACCGCAAGGTCGAGCGGCCGATGTTCACCGCGCTCTGCCTGGGGCGGCTCGATCCCGGCCGGCGGACCCTCGAGCTGGTCAACGCCGGAGTCTGTCCACCGCTGCTCAAGCGCGCGGGAGAGGTCACCGAGGTCGCGTCGGTGGGCCCTTCGTTGCCGCTCGGCGCCTTCCCGGCGACCGAATACCGCAGTCGGGAGATCGAGCTCCTGCCGGGGGATCTCGTGGTCCTCTATTCCGACGGCGCGCCCGAAGCCGCCAACCGTTCCGGCGAACTGTACGGCTACGAGGCGCTGCAGTCCTTCGTCGCCAAGCTGCCCAGCGCGCAGCTCTCGGCGCGCTCGATGCTCGGGGCCACGGTCGACGAGCTCGCCCGCTTCGCCCGCGGCTCGCGCCGGCACGACGATACGACCCTGGTGATGGTGAAAGTCGTCTAGACCGACTCTTGCCGCGCTCAGCTCTTGGGCAGGCGGCGGCCGAGCACGAGCTGGTAGGTGCCGATCTCGGGCGCCCGCCGTCGTTCGACGCCCCCTTCGCCCAGCACGAGCTGCCAGTGCGTCATCGGCGCGTAGGTCGACTCGACGAGGCGGGAGAGCCGCTCGAACTCACCGCTCATCTCGTAGCGCGTGGCGCTCGTCTCGCAATCCCAGAGCGTGATCGAGAGGGCCTCGTTGCGGTCCCGGACTCCCTCGGCGAGCAGCGCGCCCAGGCAGCCGGGAGTGGCGTGCAGCGCGGGGATCACCAGGCTGCGGAAGCGCGCCAGGAACTCCTCGCGCCGCTCGGTGGCGAGCTGCACCGCGACCACCCGGACGAAGACCGAGCGCGGCGCGGAGCCGAGCTTCTCCTCGGCGTCCGCGCCGGCGAGCTCGTAGCCCTCGGGGGGGATCTCGCGCTGATTCGCCGGGTCGGCGCCTGGCGCCAGGGTCTCGAGCGGGTCGTCGGCGAGCCGCGCCCTCCACACGGTGCGCGAGGAGAGATAAGGCATCGACTCGCCGAGCAGCTGGTGATAGAGCCCGCTCTTCTCGTAGGCCTGCGCCGCGTCGGCGCTGCGCCAGAGGGTCAGGGAGCGGTGCTCGTCGCTGCGCCAGGGAGTGAGCAGCCCGGCGAAGACGCAGCCCGGGACCGCGGTCAGCGCGGGGATGATCCGCTCGCGGTAGAACGCCTGGAACGCCGCCTCCGACCCTTCGCGCACCACCAGCCGGATGAAGCGCAGATACATGGCGAACCTCCCTCAGTGCCGTCGCGTCGCGATCTGCGACGACTCACGACCTCCGGCCTCGATCTCGCCGCCGATCTTCCACGCCGCCGCAGTCATGGGTGGGCAGTCTAGGACAGTTCGCGTAACCCGGTGAGAGGGATCGACGCCGGCCTGCGGCGTGCCGAACCCGAGAGGTCCGGACGGCCCTGGCGAGGGGGTGGTGACCAGAGGGTCGGCGGATCGCCACCGCGGGTTGCTTCGAGTCGTCCAGGCAAAGTCGTGGATCCGGACGTCGAGCTCGGCCCCGCTCGCCGCCCCGGCAGTGCCTTGCGCCGCCATCTGGACTATGCTCGCGCAACCACTTCCCAAAGGAGGTCCCCGTGCGCAGATCCTGCGGCCTGCTCTTGACGATGCTGGCATTCGCTGCGTCCGTCGACGCGGCGGTGATCGGCAGCTCCGAGTCGAACACTCCAGGCATCACCGTCGATCTCAACTCGCTCGAGCGCAAGGGCGGCGTGCTCACGGTGAAGTGGGCGGTGCGCAACACGAGCCCCGACGAGGCGGCGGGGAAGAAGCAGGTGAAGTTCGGCTACATGGGCCCCAAGTCCCGCACCTATCTGGTCGACGAGGAGAGCGGCACGAAGTACTTCGTCCTCACCGACAAGGAGGGGAAGTCGGTGGCCTCGATGCACGAGTACCTGGGTTCCGACGTGTACGGCGTGGTCGATCAGGTCGAGGCCGGCGGCACTCGTCGCTATTGGGCGAAGTTCCCCGCGCCGCCACCCGAGGTCAAGGTGCTCACCGTGATGTTCGACGAGACAGAGCCCTTCGAATCCGCGCCGATCACCGAGAAATAGCCGTGCTCCCCCGGCACGTCCTGGCTGGCGTCCTCGGCTGGCTCGCCGCGGGCTGCGGCGGCGAGAAGAGTGTTCCGCGCGAGATCCCGGGCCGTTCGCCGGAGGCCGCTCCGGCGGCGGCCGCTGCGACCCGCCGCGCGCCCTCGCCCGCGAGCGCGCCGTCGGTGGCGTGGGTCGACCCCGAGCCGCCCGGCGCGCAGTCGCTCGCCGAGTCGGTCCTCCGAGATCCGGTGAATCGGAGCAAGACGATCTCGCTGCACATGTCGATGACGACGATCGTCGGGCAGACGACCGCGATCTCGGGATCCTCCTCGGCGCTGGCTGCCGAGGCGACCAGCGTCGAGGATCGACTGAGCCGCCTCGGCGCCGAGGTCACCGGGACCGAGATCACCATCCGCCTTCCGGGATCCATCCTCTTCGACTTCGACTCGGCCGACCTGCGGGCCGACGCCGAGCGCACGCTCGAGGAGCTCGCTCATGTGCTCGTCGCCTACGCGCCGCGGCCCGTGCGGATCGAGGGGCACACCGACTCGATCGCGTCCGACGACTACAACCAAGGGCTGTCCGAGCGCAGGGCAGCATCGGTCGTGCGCTGGCTCGCGGCGCACGGCGTCGCCGCCAGCCGCATGCAGAGCCGCGGCCTGGGGGAGGCCCAACCGGTCGCGGACAACGACAACGCCGAGGGCCGCCAACGCAACCGCCGCGTCGAAGTGATCATCGCGAAGAGCGACTGAGAGATGAGCGAGGAGCCATCCAGGCGCTGGATCCGGTGGATCGTCCTCGGTTGCAGCGGGCTGATCCTCGTCTCCGCGCTCGCCGCCTGGGGGTTCGTCACGCTCGTCATGGGAGGGGTCAAGAAGTCCGGCGCCTTCCAGGGAGCCCTGGACAAGGCGGTCGCCCACCCCGCGGCGCTCGCGGCGCTCGGCGAGCCGATCGAGCCCGGGTTCTGGGTCAGTGGCTCGGTCTCGGTCGAAGGACCGTCGGGTCAGGCGGCGCTGGCGGTCCCGCTCTCCGGCCCGCGCGGCACGGGGACGCTCTACGTCGAGGCGACGAAGCGGGCGGGTCGCTGGCAGTACGCGTTGCTCGAGCTCGAAGTCGCTGGGCGGGAGGCGCGGATCGACCTGCTTCGCGGGCCCTGACCTCGGGCGGTCGGGCGAGCGGCCCTCTCGACGCGGTCGCGGCCTCCGTTCAGGGCTTGCGATCGGCCGTCATCGGAGAGCGGGAGGCTTCGGGCAGGAGGCGGCGATCGACTTCGAGGGGTGTGCCGAGGCGCACCAGGACGAGCTCCGAGGGGTCGGCCGCGAGGGGACCGCGGCGGTCACCGCTGCGGCTGCGCGCGCGCCCGTTCGAGCCGGGGAAGTTGTTGTCGGAGGCGATCAAGAGGGTCTGTTCGTCGACCGGATGGACCGACTCCAGGGTATAGAAGGGCAGGCGGAAGAAGTCGCCATCCCCGCCGATCCCTCGCGGATCGGGCAGGGCGAGCAGATCGAGCAGCAGGCTCTTGACCAGGAAGCCGCCGCGCTCCGCGGCGCCGGCCGCGTCGAGCAGGAAGACCTTCTTGAAGCGCGGCGCGCGCTCGTCGTCGCCCAGGTTGTCGCGCTCGATCACCAGGAACTGGTGGTCGTTCACCGCCTTGAGCTCGCCGATCGCGAGCGGGCCTGCGGGCGGCGCGGTGGCGTCCGGGTAGACGCGCCTGCCACGCGGGTCCACCAGCTGGCTGAGGTCCACCTGTTGCGCCGGCGCCTCGAGGCGGAGCCTGAGGACGTCGTCGTCGAAGGACCGGCGCGCCACGTGGTAGACGTAGATCCGCAGGTCCTGCGGCTCGTCCCCGGTCACCACGCCTTCGAGCAGCGCGTAGAGCGAGCCGCCGTCCGGGCTGATGGCCAGCCCCTCGAAGCCGCGGCTGGTGGCGAGCGTCGGGCGCTCGGGGCGAGCTCCGCCGGCGAGGTCGAGAAAGGGGTTCTGCGGTGAACGGACACCGGGCACCGGGACCGGCGGCTCGAGCAGCCGGCCGTCGGCGGCGACGTGCAACAGGAAAGGTCCGAACTCCTCGCTGATCCAGAAGCTGCCGTCGGGGGCGAGCACCATCGACTCCGGATCGAAGTCGAATCCGGTGAGCCGGCGCGCCGCGGGGTCGCCGCCGCAGGCGGGTGGCGGGGCCGGCAGGGCGTTGAAGGAGAAGCCGGGCAGGCGCTTTCCCGCCAGAGGGTCGCAGACGATCGTCCAGGGAATGTGGCGTTCGGGATCGCCGAGAACGACGGTCTCGAGGAGCTGCGGGCCGCCGGGCTCGCCCCAGCGCGGGTCGAGCCGGTAGACGACGAGCTGCCAGTCGGCCGAGTTGCTGCGCCAGGCGTAGCCGTTGTCGGCGAGGGCCCACCAGGTGCCGCCGGCAGCGGGAACCATGCTCGAGATCCCCTGCACCGCCTGCGTCGCGAAATAGGATCCGCTCGTCGGGCCAGCGATGCCGTTCGCTGCTGCGGCGGCGCGCTCGGCCGGAGTGAGGAAGGCCCCCGACGGCGGCGAACCCGCGCGGTAGGTCTGGGCGGGGAGCACGCTATGGGCGGTCAGCCGGGAGTGCTGACGGACGGCCGCCTCCTGCTGCGCCGACAGGGTCGCAGCGCCGGCGAGCAGCGTTGCGATCGCGAGCGAGCCCGCGATTCCGTGGGCGCGAGTCCTGCACCCTCGTCCCGCTGCTCGGGGCGATGCGGCGGGACGCGACGGTGTCGGATCCGACGCACGACCGAGGTCGTCGAAGCCGATCCGTGCTCCGAGCAGGACGGCGATCATCGCGTGAGTCCGGTGAGCCCGTCGATCCGGACCAGCTGCCCGCGGCGGTTGGCGTAGCTGGCGAAGGTGAGCGCCGAGCCGTCGCGAGCGACGCCGAGGGTCTCGGCCTGGAAGGTGGCACCGGCGTCGAGCACGATCTCGGGGGTTCCGAGCGCCCCGCGCTGCGGGTCGAAGGGATAACGGCGGATCTCCGTCCCTTCGTCGACGAAGTGGAGCGCCCAGAGGTAGGTCCTGCCGTTCTCGACCGACCAGCGGTAGCGGTCGGTGGCGTCGAGCGCGGTGTCGAGCAGGGCGCCGTCGGCGAGGCGGACGATGCGCTGCTCGGTGGGTCCGCGGAAGGCGACGTACCGGCCATCCGGACTGGTTTCCGGAACCAGGTTGGCGCCGGGGAAAACCTGGGTTGCGTCGCGCCCGTCCGGGCGGATCTTCCAGAGGCCGCCCCGGCCTTCGACGGCGTCCTGGAGCACGAAGACGATCCAGGCGCCGTCCGCCGTCATGGTCGGGTTCTGGGCGTTCTCGAGATCGGTCACCTGGCGGGGCGAGCTGCCGTCGCTCTCGGCGAGCCAGACCTGGTAGCGCCCGGTGCGGTTGGAGCTGAAGAGCAACCGGCTGCCGTCCGGCGAGAGCGCCGGATCCCAGTCCTCGGCCTCGTGGTCGGTCAGGCGCTGGACCTCGCCGGTCTCCCGGTCGCGCCGCCAGACGTCGAGATTGCCGCTGCGGTTGGAGGTGAAGAGGAGCCAGCGGCCGTCCGGCGAATAGACCGGCTGGCGGTCGCGGAACGGCCCCTCGGTCACCAGCTCGGGCGCCCCCCAGCGGCCCGCGGTATCACGCTTCGCCTCGCGGAGGTTCTGGTCGCTCGAGCCGACCCCGACGATCAGCGACTCGGGCCCCGCGACGTCCAGGCCCCAACCGACGTTGGCGATCGGCAGGAGGCTCCGGAGTTGGCGCGGCTCGAGATCGAGCACCGCGATCCGGCCCGAGCTGCTGACCGGCTCGCTGCGGTCGAGCAGCAGCAGCCCGAGACGACGGGGCGAGAGCCAGGTGGTGCCGCGGACCTTGATCCCGGACTGGCCGAGCGGGTCGAGGGGCAGCTCCTCGAGCGCTCCGCTCCCGAGGTCGAGCAGGCCGATGCGGTCGTTCGTCCCGGCCTGAAAAGAGTCGTACACCAGCGCGATGCGATGGCCGTCCGGGGACCATCGCGGCTCGTTCAAGCGCCCCCGTGGATCGCGATGGATCACCCGCTCGCGCCCGCCCTCGAGGTCGATCACGACGATCTCGCTGCCGCCGCCCTCCGCACCGGGCTCTGCGACCCGGACGAAGACGATGCTCCGGCCGTCGGGAGCCCAGTCGGCCTGCATCGCCCTCCGCGCGACCAGCCGTTCCTCGCGAGTGGCCAGCGAGGTGCGATAGAGATCCGGCTTCTGGATGTCGCTCCCGACCGTGTAGAGCACGCTGGTGCCGTCGGGGGAGATCGCCGGCAGCCCCGAAGTCCGCTGCACCAGCACGCTCT
>CAZPZW010000028.1:0-27675 GCA_964591165.1 uncultured Thermoanaerobaculia bacterium
AACTCCTTGCCGTCGAGAAGCAGTTTCGCCGACCCCATGGATCACCCCGCGCCGAGAGGAACGCGCGCAGCGCCCTGCCGCGCCGCCGGGATTCTAGCCGCGCCCCCCGGCCCGGCCAAGGGGAATCTCGCGCGGTCGCGCGACCGTCACGGCGCGCGATCGCGGGTCACGGCGAGGTGGGCGGGGGGAGCCCAACTGAAGCTCAGAGGAGACGCGGACCCTGCATCAGAGCCGCGCCGTCCCGCCGTTCACGCGCTCATGCCTGCCGCAAGACGAGACGACGGCGTGCTCGAGCTGGTCGCGCTCGCTGCGACAGAACGGTGGTTGACCGAGGTCTATCTCGCGATCCGCTCCGACGACGCCTCCCGGCAAGTCGAAGCGAGCGCTCCTCACCGCACCTGTCGCACTTCGATTCCGAGGTCGAGTCGATCCCAAACCCGGTCGGCGGTGAGGGCGGGCAGAGCGCGATCGCGGGCCAGGGCGAGGCAGGCACGGTCGCCCAGGGAGAGACCGAGCGGGCGAGTGGCGGGCTCGAGAGTTGCACAGAGCGCAGCGTGGTGGCGATCGAAGGGGACGATCTCGAGGCCCGTGGCGGCGAGGCCCGCGGAAACCAGCTCGGGGTCGTGACCGTCGCGCGCGAAGCGACCCAGGACCTCCGCCAGGTTGACCGCCGAGAGCAGCCCGTCGCGCAGGTGCGGCGCGACCTGCTCGTGGCCGGGCTCGGCGAAGAGCAGCACGAGCACGGCCGAGGCGTCGAGAACGATCACTCGTCGCGTGCTTCGCGTCGGCGCTCGGCGATCAGGTCGGAGGCGCCGGACTTGGGTGGCCGGCCGTCGTAGAGTTCGGAGACCCAGTCCCGCAACGCGTCGGCAGAGAGCGGCGTGTCCTCGCTGCGACAGGCTTCCGCGAGGATGGCACGCGCTTCGGCCTCCATGCTCCGCCCGTGTCGCGCGGCGCGCCGCCGGAGTCGAGCATGGACCTCCGCAGGGAGATTGCGGACGTTTAGACCCGCCATGATGCCTACAGTGTAGACATTGTCGTCATTGTCGTCAAGCCTCCCGCAATCCCGCGGTGACCGGCAGGCGGGCGGCGCGGACGGCGGGGAAGAGGCCGCCGACGAAGCCCATCGCCAGCGCGAAGAGCGTGCCGGCGACGAGCAAGGGCGGGGTAACGTCGAAGGCGAAAGTCACCTGGCTGAAGCTGTCCCAGTTCAAGGTCGAGGTGCGGTAACCGTCGAAGAGCAGCCAGGCGAGGAACGCGCCGAGCCCACCGCCGGCGAGCGCCAGGAGCAGCGACTCGGCGAGCACCGAGACCACCACGGCGCCGCGCCCGAAGCCCAGGGCGCGCAGCGTCGCGACCTCGCGGGTGCGCGCGGCGACCGCCGAGTACATGGTATTGAGCGAGCCGAAGACCGCGCCGATCGCCATCAGCAGCGAGACCGTGAAGCCCAGCCCGCGGATGATCGCGCTCAGGGTCCGCCCCTGGTTGGCGAAGTACTCGCTCTCGCGCAGCACCTGCACGTCCAGCCGGGGATCGGTGGTGAGCGCGTCCTTGAAGCGGTCGAAGGCGGCGGTCGACTCGAGCTTGGCGATCACCGTCTGGAACGAATTGCCGCGCCGGTAGGCGGGCTGCAGCACCGCGGCGTCGGTCCACAGCTCCGACTCCCAGAGCGCGCCGTCGGCCGAGAACGTGCCGACCACCGTCCAGTCGTTCTGTCCCCACTTCAAGCGGTTGCCCACCTCCAGCCCGGCGAACTGCTTCTGCGCCCCCTCGCCCACCAGGATCTCGTTCCTCCCCCACTCGAAGCTGCGGCCGGAGGTGATGCGCAAGTCCCGCCGGGTGGCGAAGGCCGGCGGCTGCACGCCGCGCAAGGGCACGTTGGCGGTGGTGCCGGTCGAGCGCTTCGGCAGGTCGACGATGACGAACAGCTCGCCCGACGACAGGGCGACGGGCGGGCCGCCGGCGAGCGCCGGGGCGCGCGCCACGCCCGGCGCCTGGGCGATGATCTCGACCGCGTCGCGCAACAGGACGCTCATCATCTCGCTGTCGCTCCCGGCGCGCAGCACCAGCGCGTTGTCGGGCGAGCCGGCGCTGCGCAGCGCCCGGCGGAACCCCTCGCCGATCGCCAGCACGCCGACGAAGACCGCCACCACTCCGGCGATGCCCAGGACGGTCGCGAGCGAGGCGCCGCGGCGCTGCGGGATGGTGCGCACCGCGGTCGCGGTCACCGCCACGACCTGCGAGAACCAGTTGGCGAGCGAACCCATGGCCTACGCCCTCCGCAGCGCCTCGACGATGCGCAACCGCATCGCCGTGAGCGCGGGTACGAAACCGGTCACCAGTCCGAGCAGCGCGACGAACACGACGCCCAGCGCGAGGTCGCGGCCAGGCAGGAAGAAGACCGGCAGGAAACCTCCCGTCGGGTCGCCGCTGGCGATCGCCGCGGCGCCGAGCGCGAGTCCGAGGCCGCCGCCGAGCACCGCGAGCAGCACCGACTCGGCGAGCACCAGGGCCATCACGCCGCCGTTCGAGAAGCCGAGCGTCTTCAGCACCGCGAGCTCGTTGGTCCGCTCGCGCACCGACTGCGCCATGGTGTTGCCGGAGACCAGCAGGAGAGTGAAGAAGACGGCCGCGAGAACGAAGCTGATGATCGCCCCGACGTCGCCGATCTGATCGGCGAAGCTCTGCGCCAGCGCCTTCTCCGTCACCGTCTTGGTCTCGGCCGGGGAGTTCTCGAACAGCCGGTCGATCGCGCCGCCGATCTCCGCGGTGCGCTCGGGATCGGCGATGCGCACCACGTACCAGCCGACGATGCCCCGACCGAAGGCGCGCGCCTCGTCGAAGTAGTCGTAGTGGAAGAGGAACTGCGTGGTGTCGGTCCCCGCTTCAGCGCCGTCGTAGATCCCCCGCACGTTGAACTCCCAGGTGCGCGAGCCGTCCTGCTTGCGCCAGATCGTCGCCTGCACCGGCACCCGGTCGCCGACACTCCAGCCGTAGCGCTCGGCGGTCTTGCGCCCCACGACGACCCCCTCGCGATCGGCGATCCAGGCCTGCTTCTGCTCCTCGGGCAGGCGGAACTCCGGGTACATCGCGAGGTATTTCTCGGGTTCGACCGGCGACTGGAAGACCCCCTGGAAGCCGGTGTTGGGGTTCTGGTAGATGCCGCCGAACCAGGAGGAGTGGGTCACCATGGTGACGCCGGGCACCGCGGCGATCTTCTCCAGGTAGGCGATCGGCAGCGGCTGGATGATCGAGGTCTTGTGGGTGGTGAATAGCCGGTCGGCCCCCGCCACGTCGACGCCGGCGCGGAAGGCGACGCGCACCGCGCCGAGGTAGGCGAAGAGGACGAAGGCGACCACGATCGACAGCAGGGTGAAGATGGTGCGCACCCGGTGGCGGCGCAGGTTGCTCCACAGCAGCGGCCAGAACTTCATGCCGCCTGCTCCACCAGCACGCCCTTGTCGAGATGGAGGACGCGCTTGGCGCGCTCCGCGGCGTGGGGATCGTGGGTCACCATGAGGATCGTCTTGCCCTGATCGCGATGCAGCGCCTGCAGGAGGTCGAGCACCTCGTCGCCCGACTTGCGGTCGAGGTCGCCGGTCGGCTCGTCGCAGAGCAGCAGCGTCGGGTCGGTGACGATCGCCCGCGCGATACCGACCCGCTGCTCCTGGCCCCCGGAGAGCTGGCGCGGGTAGTGCTTCGCGCGATCGACCAGCCCGACCAGCGAGAGCGCCGTCGCCACCTGCTGGCGGCGACGCGAGCGCGACAGCGGGGTGAGGAGCAGCGGCAGCTCGACGTTGCGCTCCGCGGTGAGCGCCGGCAAGAGGTTGTACATCTGGAAGACGAAGCCGACGTGGCGCGCCCGCCAGGCGGCGAGCCGCGCATCGGAGAGCTGATCGATCCGCTGCCCCCCGACCTCGATCGCCCCCGAGCTCGGCCGGTCGAGCCCCCCGATCAGGTTGAGCAGGGTCGACTTGCCCGATCCCGAGGGCCCCATCAGCGCCAGGAACTCCCCTTGCTCGACCTCCACGTTCAGGCCCTGCAGCACGTCGATCTTCTCGTTGCCGCGGGTGAAGGTCTTGTGCACGTCGCGGACGCGAACCAGCAGGCTCATCGCTCGATTCCTTTCACTTGTCGCTGCGTTCGACGACTCTGGTGCCGGCGGCGAGATCGGCCGGACCCTCGACCACCACCCGTTCGCCGGCCGCCAGGCCGGCGACCACCTCGGCCGGATCGCTCCCGCCGGCGGCGAGCCGGATGGCGCGGCGCTCGAGCCCCTCGGGCGCCACCACCCAGACGAACTCGCCGCCCGCTGCGCCGCGCACCGCGGCGCGTGGCAGGCGCAGCGCCCGGCGTCCGCCCTCGGCGTCGCGTTCCTCGAGGAACGCCACCTTGACTCCCATGTCGGGGAGGATCCGCGGGTCGAGCTCGCCGAAGCCGATGCGCACTTTGACCGTCGCCTTGTCGCGCTCGGCCGCCGGAATCGTGGTGATGACGTGGCCGGGGATCGGCCAGTCGGGATAGGCGTCGAGCGTCGCGACGACCTGCTGGCCCGGCCGGACCCGCTGGATGTACGCCTCGTTGACGTCGACTTCGATCTCCAGGGAGGCCATGTCGACGATCGTCGAGATGCCGGTCCGGGTGAAGCTTCCCCCCGCCGACATCGGCGAGATCATCTCGCCGGGCTGCGCGTTCTTCGAGATGGCGACTCCCGAAAAGGGCGCCCGGATCACCATGTCCTCGAGATTCTGGCGCGCCAGCGCGACCGAGCGGCCGGCGGCGCGGATCTGCTCGCGCTGGGTGGCCATCCGCGCGACGAGCGCCGCCGTCTCGGCGTCGACCGCGTCCACCTCGCCCTGCGGCGCGATGCCGTCGCGCGCCAAGCCGCGGATCCGCCCCTGGCGGAGCTCGGCCTCGTGCCGCAGCGCCGCGGTCTCCTCCAGCCCCCGCTCGGCCGTCGCGAGCTCGGCCTCGGCGAGCTCGAGCGCGAGGCGCGCCTGGCTGTCGTCGAGCCGGGCGAGCACCTGGCCGCTCTCGACCCGCATCCCCTCCTCGATCAGCACCTCCATCACCTTGCCGGTGACCTTGGAGGAGACGGTCGCCTGCCGGCGCGCCGTGACGTAGCCCGAGGCGTTGAGCACGGCCGAGGAGCCGCCCACGCCAGTCGCGCTCTCCGCGACGGTCACGGTGCGCACCGGAACCGCGCGCGGCCAGAGCAGGAACGCGGCGAGCGCTCCGCCCACGAGCACGACCGCCGCGAGGATCCAGCCGAGCCCGCCGCGGCGCTCCGGCCCCTCCTCCCCACGATCGATCTTGAGCGTCGCCAGCTGTTGCTTGAGGTCCGCAGCCATGCCATCTCCTCCCCGCATGGGAAAACTACGACAGACCCGCGGTTCCGGCCCAATCCGGCCGGCCAACAGCGACCTGGCGCCGGTGAAAGCCGGCCCGGGGAGCCTCAGGGGACGACCGAGGACCAGAGGGCGAAGTGCGCGCTCTCGAAACCGTCGCGGAAGAGATGCTCGTACTCGGCCGCGCCGAGGTCGGCCGCGTTGGCGGCGGCGGGGCGCAGCCACCCCTCGAAGTCGTCGCCGGCGTCGGTCAGCCGGGAGACCTGGTCGATCGCCGCCTCGGCGAGCGCGGTCAGATGGAGGTCGCCGGCGCTCTCGGCCACGAACCACTCGGGGAGCGCGCCGGAGAGATTGTCCGAGGTCACCGGCAGCGCGCCGTCGCGCGCCGCCACTGCGGCGTCGAGCAGGTTGTTGCGCACCTCGACGCCGGTCGAGGAGGCAAAGCGCACTTCGACGGCGTTGGGGTAGTTGCCGCGGGTGAGCACGCTGTTGTGCAGGATCAGGGATCCCGGCGAGACGGTGTAGATCCCGACGTCCGCGACGTAGGCCGCCGCCGGATCCCAACGGATGAAGTTGTTGCGCACCACGCCGCCGACGTGGTCTCCCGGACCGAGCCCCAGGTGCGGCCCGCGGGCGCAGTCGAGCAGCAGGTTGCGCTCGACGAGCGTCGAGCTCGAGCCCTGCCAGACGAGGATCGCCGGTCCGGCGAGCTCACCGTTCTGGCACCAGATGTCGTGGATGAAGCTGTCGCGGACGATCCAACCGGAGACTCCCAGCGCGTCGATGCCGTTGGTGTAGCAGGAGCCGGGCGGGCTACCTTCCGGGTGCTCGATCGCGCCGGCGGTGTAGAAGATCTCGCTCCACTCGATCACCACGTCGTCGGCGCCCGCGCCCGATCCCTTGACGATCTGCTGCCCGGCGTCGAAGGCACGCACGTTGTAAAGCCGGACCCGCTCGGCCCCCTGGTCCCCCTGGATGGCGATCGCGTGGTAGTAGACCTCGCCCACCGAGAGGTCGGCGATCAGCACGTCGGTCGCGGTGAAGACCTGCAGGCCGAAGGGCACGATCGGATCGAGCATGCCGGCGCCGAGCAGCACGACGTCCGCCGGATCACCGGTCGCGCCGCGAATCTGCAGATGGTCGATCGGCGGCGCCCCGTAGCGCCCCACGGTCAGGCGACCGTCGACCCCATTGGGGAAGATCACGCTCGCGAGATCGTAGGTACCAGGCGCGATCACGATCGCCTGGTCGGACGCGAGGTTCCAGCAAGCGTCGGCGAGCTCCTGCGCGGTGTCGACCTCGACGATGGCGTAGTTCCCCGGATCGGGGGGCGGCAGCGGCGGCGCGGCGAGCGGCAACCGCGCCGCGAGCGGCGCGGCGACGGCCAGGCCGATCCAGGCGAGGCAAATGCGCAGCACGCGCCGAGGCTACCTTGCCCGGCGCGGCGCGCCTGTTCGCCGGCTCACACCACCGCCGGCGCGGCGCCGCGGTTCAGGGTCCCGGCGGAGCGGTCGCCGTTCGGCCGATGGCGAGCACCGTCCAGGCGGGGCCCGCGCGAACGACGGCGGTCGGCGGCGCGATCGAGCGCAGCCGCACGACCCGCTCGGCGGCGCCGCGAACCAGAGCGAAATCGTAGTTCGCGAGGTCCGCCGGCCGGACCATGGCCGCATCCCGCACCGGCAGCCAGGCGGGCGGATGCACCGGATCGCGCAGCACGACGAGCGAGCTCTGCAGCTGGGTGAAGCTCAGGCTGGGCCGGGCGTTTCGCTCGACGCCGGCGTAGGCCGCGAGGTGTTCGAACGGGTCCCATCGCAGCTGCTCGTTCGGATCGCCGAGGTCGAGCCCGATGACTTTCGCGTCCTCGGGAATGGCGCCGATGGCTGCGGAGAATCCGGCGAGCTCGTCGCGCTCGAAACGGAGCCAGACCGCGGTCGTCGTCGCCGAGACGGCCGCGACCGTGGCGAGCGCCAGAGCCAGGACGAAACCCCGGCGTACTCTCGGCGTAGGCGCCGCGAGGAGCAGGGTGACCATCGCGAACGGTGCCCAGCGGGCGTTGAAGAAGACGGTGAGATCGACCTCGGTCGGCAGGAGGATCGCGGCCAGTAAACAGGAGGCGCCCGCGGCGAGCGACACTGGACGCCAGCCCGCGAATGACCGCGATCGAAGAGATCGTGCCGCACCGAGGCCCAGGATCACTAGCGCCACCATCGTGGTGAGCGGCTCGACGGGGTCGCGCAGCCCGCCGAGCACGAGCTCCGCGAGCGCACCCAGGGAGGAGACGCGATCGAGCGGCTCGATCGCCCAGCGCAGGGCACCCTGCCAGCCGGCGCCGCCGAAGCCGCGCGCCCAAGCGAGCGTCAGCAGCGCGAAGGGCAGGACGCCGAGCGCGCGCGCCGCCAGCTGACGCAACTCGAATCGGCGCAGGAGCAGGACGCTCAGGGCGAAGGCGGTCCCGCCGACGAACCACAGGATGTGCGCGCAGAAGAGCAGGGCGGAAGCGGCGAGCGCGCCGGCCGCGAGACGAGGCCAGGGCCTCCGACTGCCGTCGCCTTCGAGCTCTCGCAACCAGAGCAACAAGCCGAAGATCCCGCAGAGGAAGTTGAAGAACCCGCAGTAGAGGAGCCGGCTGAAGAGGAAGATCGAGGCGAGCACCGCCTGGGCGACTCCGACGCCGCTGCGCCAGGCATAGAGATGGATGGCGGAGGTCCAGGCGAGCGCGAGGAGCGCCATGGCGACTCGAGGCCCCTCGCTGGCCCCGGCGCAATACCAGCCCACGGCGAGGGGAACGTAGCCGAGACGATTCGGCATCAGAGGCTGGACCACGAGCTCCGGCTCGAGCCCGCGAAGCGCCCGGTCGGCGAGAACGACCTGGTGAAACTGCTGCGGCAAGTCGGCGAGCGGCGGATGGCGCACGAGAGCGACCGGCAGCAGCACGAACGCGGCCGTGGCGAGGAATGCGAGGAGCCGTTCGCGTCGCGATTCGGTCGCACCGGCAGCCCGCCCTGCGGGCGAGCTCGGCCCGTCGTCAGACACCCCGCGCCTCGGCTCCCCAGATGATCTTGTGCTGCTGCAGCGTCAGGCGGACTGGCAGGCGGTCGCGCAGGATCCAGCCGGCGAGCGCCTGGAGATCGACCGCGCCGTGCACCGGCGAGAAGTGGATCGGGCAGCGGCCGGCCAGGGCGCGCTGCTCGATCGTCTGCTTCGCCCAGAGGTAGTCCGCCTCACCCGCGAGGACGAACTTGAGCTCGTCGTCCCGCCGCAGCGCGGCCAGGTTCTCCCAGCGGTTGTTCTCCGCCTCGCCGGAACCCGGACACTTGACGTCGACGATGCGCCGCACCCGCCGGTCCACCGGCGCGATGTCGAGCCCCCCGCCGGTCTCCAGCAGCACCTCGTAGCCGGCGTCGCAGAGCTCGCGGAGCAACGGCAGCACGGCCGGCTGGAGGAGCGGCTCGCCCCCCGTCACCTCGACCAGCGGACAGGCGTAAGCGGCAACCTCGGCGAGGATCTCGTCCAGGCTCCGCCAGGTTCCGTCGTAGAAGGCGTGTGCGGTGTCGCACCAGACGCAGCGCATCTGGCAGCCAGTCAACCGCACGAACACGCACGGCCTCCCGGCGAAGGTCGACTCCCCCTGCAGGGAGAGGAAGATCTCGTGGACCTTCAGGCGCCGCGACGGCGCTCCGGCGGCCACGCTACGGCTCGTAGATCGCGCACGAGCTGTCGGTCTCCCAGACCTCGACCCGGCGGACGATCCGGCCGGCGGGCAGCCGGGCGCCGAGCTGGTCGAAGAAGTGTCTCGCCAGCAGCTCGGCGGTCGTGTTGCGCTGGTCGAAGGGGGGCACGTCGTTGATCAGGCGGTGATCCAGCGGCTCGACCAGCGCGGCGACCAGCTTCTTCAGATCGGCGAAGTCGATCACCATCCCCAAGGCGTCGAGCGTCTCCGCGGCGACGTGGACGCGCAGCCGGTAGTTGTGCCCGTGGAGGTTCTGGCAACCCCCTTGATGGCCGCGAATCTGGTGCGCGGCGGCGAAGGTGAAGTCCTTGCAGATGGTGTACATCGTCTCTCGCGGCGGAGCCGAGTGCCGGCCGGGCAGAGAGGATAGCGCGTTCCCTCCCGGCCCGCTCTGGCCGACCGCTCGGGCTCAGCGGCGCGGCTCGGGCTCGGCTTCGGCGCGACGCAGGTAGTCGAGGGTCACCGGCAGCCCCTCGTCGAGCCCGCGCGGGGTCCAGGCGAGCTCGCGGCGGGCGCGCGAATCGTCGAAGTTCCAATGTCGCTCGAGCGAGTCGAGTTGCTCGAGCGGTACCGGCAGCCGCCGGCCGGTGAGCGCGAGCCACGGGGCGGCCAGCCGGAAGAGGAGCTTCGCCGTCCGCGCCGAGAGCTCGCGGCGGGGCGCCCGGACGCCACTCCACCGGGCGACGTCGGCGGTGAGCTGCCGCACCGAGCGCGCCTCGCCAGCGAGCAGATAGTCGCGCCCGTCCGGCGCCCGCTCGAGGATTCGGACGACCGCCTCGACGAGATCGTCGAGGTAGATCCAGCTCGCCAGCTTCGCGGGCTCGACCAGCGCCGGAAAGCGCCCGAGCTGCAGGGAGCGGAGCAGAGCGTTGGCTCCCTGCTTCTTGCCGGGGGGACCGTAGACCAGGCTGGGGTAGATCGTGTTGACCCGCAGGCCCTGTTTCGCCCAGGCCGCGATCCGCGCCTGCCCGGCCGCCTTGGTCGCCGCGTAGCGGGTCGGGTAGGGTAGCTGCGGCGGCGTCTCCTCGGTGGCCGCCGAACCGTCGGCGGGGCTGCCGCCGAAGACGGCGACCGAGCTCACCGAGAGCAGGCGCCCGACGCCCAGCTTGTAAGCGAGCGAGGCGACGTTCTCCGAGCCCTCGACGTTCGCCCCTGCCATCCGCTCGTCCGGCGCGTCGAGGCTGAGCTCCGCCGCGGCGTGAATCACCCAGTCGGCGCCCGACATCCCCTCGCGCAGCGAGGCGCGGTCCCGAATGTCTCCCGCAAAGGTCGTCACTCCGATGGCTTGGAGCGACTCCGACCGGCTCGTGGAGCGCACCAGGGCGCGCACTTCGTGCCCCTCGGTGCGCAGCCGCAGGCACAAAGCCTTGCCGATATAGCCGGTTGCGCCGGTCAGGAAGCAGCGCATCGGGGCGCGCATCGGAGGCCGGGAATCCGGCGCGAGGTTTGCAACGTTATGTCTCCAGGAGCGGATCGTGTGGGGGCTGGATCCGCCCCCGGGACCGCCAGGTCCCGGGCATCACAAGAGCTCCCTCTCCTCCCCCCGTGCAGATCTCCCTCCACTGCACGGGGTTTTTTTCTACTCCGTCGCGAGCAGTTGACGCAGCACGTACTGCAGGATCCCGCCGTGGCGGTAGTACTCCACCTCCTGCGGCGTGTCGAGCCGAACCCGGGCGGCGAAGGAGACCGCCCGGCCGTCCTCGGCGGTGGCCGTCACCGTCACTTCACGCCGGCCCGCGAAGCCGCGCGCCACGCCGTCGGCGAGTCCGTGGACGGCAAAGGTCTCGCTGCCGGTGAGGCCGAGGCTCAGGGCGCTCTGGCCCGCCGGAAACTCGAGGGGCGCGATCCCCATGCCGATCAGGTTGGAGCGGTGAATGCGCTCGTACGACTCGGCGATGACGGCGCGAATCCCCTGCAGGTAGGGACCCTTCGCCGCCCAGTCGCGCGAGGAGCCGGAACCGTACTCCTTGCCCGCCAGGACCACCAGCGGCGTCCCCTCGGCGGCGTAGCGTTCGGCCGCATCGTAGATCGTCATCCGGTCCCCCGACGGCACGTGCCGGGTGAACCCGCCCTCGATCTCGGGCACCATGCGATTGCGGATGCGCACGTTGGCGAAAGTGCCGCGCACCATCGTTTCGTGGTTGCCGCGCCGCGAGCCGTAGGAGTTGAAGTCGGCCGGCGCGACGCCGTGCTCCATCAGGTAGCGGCCGGCGGGGCTGTCCTTCTTGATCGAGCCGGCAGGCGAGATGTGGTCGGTGGTGATCGAATCGCCGAGCACGGCGAGGCAGCGCGCGCCGGCGAGGTCTTCGATCGGCCGCGGCTCGAGCGGCATGCCGGCGAAATAGGGCGGACAGCGCACGTAGGTCGAATCGGGCTGCCAGGCGAAGGTCTCGCCCTCCGGGACCTCAAGGTTCTGCCAGGCCGTCTCGCCGGTGAAGACGTCGGCGTACTGGCGCTGGAACTGTTCGGGGCGGACTGCGCGGCGCATGGTGGTCTCGAGCTCTTCCTGCGACGGCCAGAGATCGGCGAGGAAGACCGGCCGGCCGTCGTCACCGACGCCGAGCGGTTCGGTGGTGAGGTCGATGTCGATCCGGCCGGCGAGGGCGTAGGCGACGACGAGCGGCGGCGAGGCGAGGTAGTTCGCCCTCACCTCGGGGCTGATTCGCCCTTCGAAATTGCGATTGCCCGAGAGCACCGAAACCGCCACCAGCTGGCCGTCGGCGATCGCCTTGGAAACCGGCGGCGGCAGCGGACCCGAGTTGCCGATGCAGGTGGTGCAACCGTAGCCGACCACGTGGAAGCGGAGCTTCTCGAGCGCAGCCAGGAGCCCGGAGGCCTGCAGGTACTCGGTCACCACCTTGGAGCCGGGCGCCAGGCTGGTTTTGACCCAGGGCTTGGTCGACAGCCCGCGCGCCACCGCCTTCTCGGCGAGCAACCCGGCGGCGAGCATCACCGAAGGATTGGAGGTGTTGGTGCAGGAAGTGATCGCGGCGATGACGATCGAGCCGTGCGTGAGCCGGCAGGGCACGCCGTCGATCTCCAGCTCGACCATCGGCGGCGCGACTTCGGCCACCGCCGTGCCACCTCCTTCGGCCTCGAACCGGCCGAGCGTCTCGGGTCGCGGCTGCGGCTGGCTGCCCTTGCCCGTGGCGAGGCCCGGCAGCTCGCCGAGGAAGCTCCGCTTCACCGCGCCGAGGGTCACCCGGTCCTGCGGGCGGCGCGGCCCGGCGAGCGACGGCTCGACCGTCGCGAGGTCGAGCGACAGGGTGTCGGAGTACTCGGCCTCCGGGGTCGCGGCGGTATGGAACAGCCCCTGCTCGCGCAGGTAGGCCTCGACCAATGCGATGCGCTCCGGCGAGCGTCCCGAGAAGGCGAGGTAGTCGAGCGCCACCTGGTCGACCGGGAAGAGGCCGCAGGTCGCGCCGTACTCCGGCGCCATGTTGGCGATCGTCGCGCGGTCGGCGAGGCGGAGGCCGGCGAGGCCGGGACCGAAGAATTCGACGAACTTCCCGACCACTCCCTTCTTGCGCAGCGCCTGGGTGACCGTCAGGACGAGATCGGTCGCGGTAGCGCCTTCGGCCAGCTGGCCGGTCAGGCGGAAACCGATCACCTGCGGGATGAGCATCGACACCGGCTGGCCGAGCATCGCCGCCTCGGCTTCGATGCCTCCGACGCCCCAGCCGAGGACGCCGAGTCCGTTGATCATCGTGGTGTGCGAATCGGTGCCGACCAGCGTGTCGGGGTAGGCCCAACCCTCTTCGGACATCACCACCCGCGCGAGGTACTCGAGATTGACCTGATGGACGATCCCGGTGGCCGGCGGGACCACCCGGAAATTGCGGAAGGCCTTCTGCCCCCAGCGCAGGAAGAGGTAGCGCTCGTGGTTGCGCTCGAACTCGAAGCGGGAGTTGAGCTGCATCGCCGCCCAGGAACCGTACTCGTCCACCTGCACCGAGTGGTCGATGACCAGTTCGACCGGCTGCAGCGGGTTGATGCGTTCCGGATCGCCGCCCATCGCCCGCATCGCGTCGCGCATCGCCGCGAGATCGACGATCGCCGGAACGCCGGTGAAGTCCTGCAGCAGGACGCGCCCGGGCATGAAGGCGATCTCGCGGGAGGGCTCGGCGGTCGGCTGCCAGCGGCAGATCGCCTCGATCTCCTCGGCCGAGACCACCCGGCCGTCCTCGCGGCGCAGCAGATTCTCGAGCAGCACCTTGAGCGCGTAGGGCAGTCGCGCGAGCGAGAACCCGTGGCGCTCGAGCGCTGCCAGGCGGGCGATGCGGTAGCTCGCGCCACCGACGGAGAGCGTGCCGTGACTGCCGAAACTGTCGCGCATGATGGGAGGCTCCGAGGAAGTCGACCGACCCGCGGACGATATCATCGCGCCTCCGACCAGACCGCGGCCGCGGGCGCGGTGATAATCTGCGTCGCGGGCATGATCGGCGCGTCCCGCGGCGCGCCGGACGAGCGCCCGCTGCCCGCGAGATGCCCGCCCCGGACCTGATCGCCCCCGTCCTGCTCCTCGCCATGCCGCAGGTGGCGGATCGGTTCTTCCGCAAGAGCGTCGTCCTGCTGCTCGCCCACGAGGCGGAAGGGAGTTTCGGTTTCATCGTGAACCGCAAGACGGAGCTCAAGATCGGCGACATCCTGCGCGACCTCGAGCTGCCTTGGCAGGGCGATCCGGACGCTCTGGCGCGCTTCGGCGGTCCCGTCCAGCCGCAGGTCGGGACGGTGCTCTTCGCCGGCTCGGCCCCCGGCCTGCCGGCGCTCCCCGGGGCCTCCGAGGTCTGCCCCGGAATCCACCTGACGCAGCACCTCTCGGAGCTCGCCGAGCTGGCGACCGCGCCTCCCGAGCGCTTCCGCCTGCTGCTCGGCTACGCCGGCTGGGGCGCCGGCCAGCTGGTCGGCGAGATCCTGCGCAACGACTGGCTGACCGCGCCGGTCGACCCGGCGCTGGTCTTCGGCGAGGAGACCGACGCCGTCTGGGAGGCGGCGCTGGGCAGCGTCGGTGTCGACCCGGCGAACCTCCCGGCCTGGACCGAGCCGGATCCCGAGGGCGAGGCCAACTGATGCCGGCCGCCGATCCGATCGCGGAGTTCCAGTCGATCTTCGCCCGCGTCTCGGCGGGAGCGCCCTTCGACCCGACGGCGATGACCCTCGCCACCGCCGGCGCCGACGGCTCGCCGAGCGCCCGCATGGTGCTGCTCAAGGGGGTCGACGAGCGCGGCTTCGCCTTCTACACCAATTACCTCAGCCCGAAGGGACGCGACCTCGCCGACAACCCGCGCGCCGCGCTCTGCTGGCACTGGCCCTGGGCGGAGATCCAGGTGCGCGCCGAGGGTGCGGTCGAACGGTTGCCGGAGGCGGAATCGGACGCCTACTTCGCGAGTCGTCCGCGCGGCCATCAGCTCGGAGCCTGGGCTTCGGAGCAGAGCGCCCCGTTGCGCTCGCGGTTTTCTCTCCTGCGCAAGGTTGCGGCGCTCGAAGTGCGGCACTTCGGCCGGTCGATCCCCCGGCCGCCCTTCTGGGGAGGCTTCCTGCTGCGTCCCGAGCGCATCGAGTTCTGGCGCGGCAGGCCGAGCCGGTTGCACGAGCGTCGTTCGTTCCACCGCGAGAGCGCCGGCTGGCGGATGGAGATCCTGAGCCCGTGAGCCGGCCGAAGCGCGCCCTGATCGCGGAGGAGCAGCATTCGGCGGGCGGCCTGGTCGTCCGCGGCAGCGAAGTGCTGCTCATCTCGACCGCCGGCGGTCGCCGTTGGCAGCTCCCCAAGGGGCACCTCGAATCGGGCGAGCAGCCGGCCGACGCGGCGGTGCGCGAAGTGCGCGAAGAGACCGGCGTCAGCGGACGCGTGGTGGCGCCCCTGCCCGGCATCGACTACACCTTCGTCGAGCGCGGCCTGCGCCGGATCCAGAAGCACGTCGACTACTTCCTGCTCGAGTACGAGAGCGGCAGCGAGACCGACTTCGATCCGCACGAAGTCGTCTCGGCGCGCTGGTTCGCCTGGCCGGAAGCGATCGCCAAGCTGTCGCACGCCAACGAACGACGGGTCGCCGAGCGCGCCTGGACGCTGGTCCGCGAGCGCCAGGACGACTCCGCGGCGGAGCAACAAGGAGCCCACGAATGAGCATCCTGATACGTGTCGCGCTCAACGGCATCGGACTCTGGCTCGCCGCCCAGCTGCTGCCGGGTGTCCACTATTCGGGAGGTCTCTGGAGCCTGCTCGGCGCCGGCTGCGTAATCGGCTTGATCAACCTGCTGGTCCGGCCGCTGGTCACCCTGCTCTCCCTGCCGCTCGTGCTGATCACCTTCGGGCTCTTCTTCGTGGTCATCAACGGGGCGATGCTCTGGCTCGCCGACGTCTTGCTCGACGGTCTGGTGGTCGACGGCTTCCTCTGGGCGATCGCCGGCGGCCTCTTCCTGGCGCTCTTCAATCTGCTGCTGCGCGCGCTGTTCGACCGGGACTGAGCCGGTGGCGAAGCGCCCGGCCGGCCCGGCACGCCGCCAGACTGCGCCGCGCCCGCGCGGCCGCGAGAGCGCCCGGGCCCGCGGTGAGCGCGCGCGCGAGCTCTTCGCGCGCCTCGAACGCGCCTATCCGCAGGCCGCCTGCGCGCTGCGTCACGGCAGTCCGCTCGAGCTCCTGGTCGCCACCATCCTCTCCGCCCAGTGCACCGACGCACGGGTCAACCTGGTCACCCCGGCGCTCTTCCGCCGCTGCCCCACGGCGGCGGACTACGCGGCGATCCCCCTGCCGGAGCTCGAGGCGCTGATCCAGTCGACCGGTTTCTTCCGCAACAAGGCGAAGTCGCTCCAGGGTCTCGGCCGCGCGCTGGTCGAGCGCCACGACGGGGCGGTGCCGGCGACGCTGGCGGAGCTCGTCGCTCTGCCCGGAGTCGGGCGGAAGACCGCCAACGTCGTGTTGGGCAACGCCTTCGGCCGCAACGAGGGCATCGTGGTCGACACCCACGTCGGTCGGCTCGCCGGACGGCTGGGGCTCACGCGCACCAGCGACCCGGCGCGCATCGAGCAGGATCTGATGCCGCTCTTCCCGCGCGACCAGTGGACCCTGCTCGCCCACCTGCTGATCGAGCACGGGCGTCAGATCTGCAACGCCCGGCGGCCGCTCTGCACGCGCTGCCCGCTCGCCGAGCTCTGCCCGTCGGCCGATTGAGCGGTGCACCGGAAGGCCCGCGGGCTTCGGGTACACTTGCGTCGATGAGCTCCAACCGACGCGTCGCGGTGGTGACCGGCGCCTCCTCCGGGTTCGGCGCGGCCACCGCCCGGGCCCTCCACCGCGCGGGATTCGATCTCGTCCTCGGGGCGCGACGCGAGAGCCGCCTGCGCGCTCTGGCCGAGCCCCTCGACGCGCGCTACGCCCGGCTCGACGTCACCGACACGGCGAGCGTCGAGAGCTTCTGCGCGGCGCTCGACCGGGTCGACGTCCTGATCAACAACGCCGGCAACGCCTTCGGCGCCGAGAGCGTCGCCGCCGCCGACGACACCAAGTGGACCGCGATGTACGAGCTCAACGTGCTCGGCGTTCTGCGCATGACCCGCGCGCTGCTGCCTCTCTTGCTCGCCTCGGGTGACGGCCTGGTGGTGAACGTCGGATCGATCGCCGGTTTCGAGGTCTATCCGGGAGGCGCCGGGTACTCGGCCTCCAAGCACGCCCTGCGCGCGCTCACCCGCACTCTCCGGCTGGAGCTCCTCGGCCAGCCGGTCCGGGTGACCGACATCGCGCCGGGAATGGCCGAGACCGAGTTCGCGCTGGTGCGCTTCGAAGGCGACGCCGAGCGCGCCCGCAAGCTCTACGCCGGCATGACGCCGCTCGCCGCGGAAGACGTCGCGGAGGCGATCGCCTGGGTCGCGACCCGGCCGGCGCACGTCAACATCGACGAGCTGGTCCTGCGGCCGCGCGACCAGGCTTCGGCGACCTTGGTCCATCGCCGCAACCCATGACGACCGCGAACCGGGAACGCAACGTGGTGGGCAACCCTCGGCGCCGCGGGTTGGTCCTAGCGCTGCCGCTCGCCGCGCTCGTCGCCGGCGCCTGCGACGCCTGGCTGGCGCGTACGCCCGGTGAGCGGCTCTGGCGCAAGCTGTGCGCCCGCTGTCACGGCCTCGACGCGGCCGGCAACACGCCGCAGTACATGGGCAATCCCTGGGCCGATCTCACCGACAACGCCTGGCACCTGTTCAGTGGCGAGGATTCCGATCTCGAGTCGGCGATCCGCCAGGGCGTCTTCGGCGAGATGCCGGCGAACGAGACGCTGACCGCGGAGGAGGTCCGCGCCCTCATCGCGCACCTGCGTCTGCTGCGCGGCGAGGCGGGCCGGTGAAGCGCGTCGCCGCGGTGCCGCTCCTCCTGCTCGCCGCTTGCGGGCCGCCGACCTCGGGCCGGCCCGCCGGGGAGCTCTACGCCGAATCCTGCGCGCGCTGCCATGGCGAGGACGGCCGCGGCGACCCGCGCCAGTTGCCGCTCGCTCCGGCGCTCGACCTGACCCGCTCGACGTTGATCGCCCGCCGGGCGCGCGGCGCGCTCTACCGGCGTATTCAACAGGGGCAGGGCACCATGCCCGCGTTCGGTCACAAGCTGCCGCAGGGCGACATCGAGCTGCTGGTCGACTACGTGATGCGCTTCCAGGCGAGGTGAGACCATGGACCCGCAGAAACTCAAGGACGTCTTCGATCGGCTCGAGGCGCTCGACGACCGGCTCTCCTATCGCTTGCGCAGCCGCACGGTCGCGGGATCCCATCGCGCGTCGCCCGAGGAGCTCGAGGAGCGGCTGCGCGACGTCACCAGCTACGTGCTCGAGTTGCGCGAGCTGGTGCGCGACCTGATGCTCGCCATCGCCGCCCGGCCGAGCGCCGCCGAACCGCGCTAGCGAGGACCGGCGCCCGGGGGCGCCATGTCGAGCAGCTCGGCCACCCGGCGAGCGACCTCTTCCGCCTCGAGCTTGCGCGGACGGCGCGCCGCCCGACCGAGCTCACGATAGAAACCGCGCATCTCGGGCTCGCCCGGAGCCAGCCCGGCGGCGTAGCCGAGCGTCGGCGGCCGGTAGCCGATCCGCGCGCTGGGGCTGCGGTCGACCAGCCGCAGGCCGGGGCGCGCGAAGGCGACGAAGTCGCCGCAGCCCGGTCCCCCCAAGCCCCGGCGCGTGGCCTGCGCCTTGGTCCAGACCTGCTCGAAGATCGGCCGGCCCTCGAAGCGCGCGGCGGCGAGCGCCCGTCCGATGGCGCGCGTGAAGGCCGTCGCCTCCGCGGGCGCCAGGAAACCGTCGGCGCTCGCGCCCGGTCGATTGAGGTAGACGTGCGCCAGTCCCTGGTTGGCCACCGCGCGATAGGGCGAGGCCAGGGCCCACCGCTGGCCGGCGGCAACGGCCTGCTGGACTCCCGGGTCCTGGCGCAGGACCTCGGCGACGTCGACTTCGGCATCCACTTCTACGGCGCCGTGCGTGCTGAGCAGCAGGACCGTCGTCCGCCCGAGATCCAGCGTGGCGAGGAACTTGTCGAGCTCGCGATCGACCGATCGCCAGGCCTGGTCGCGCAGGGCACGGCGGAGCTCAGGGCGCCCGGGCGCCACCTTCGCCGCCTCCTCGAAGGTCGGCACGTGGACCAGCAGGAGGTCCCAGGGCAACTTGGCACCGCTCTGGGCAGACTGGAAGACGAAACCGGTGAGGCGGTCGAGCTGCTCTGCGAGCGTCGCGGCGTCGATCCTCGAGACGCCGAAGATCTCCCGCTCGAGCGCCGCCCCGTCGGGAGGACCCGGCCAGACCAGGTTCTGGTCGCTCAGCCGCCGCGAGAGCGCCGCCGGATAGGCGCGGTTGACGTGGGTTGCCGAGGCGTAGATCCGGGAGATGCCACGGACGGGGTCGAGATCGATCACCTTCACCCAGCAGACCTGCGCGGCGCCGGCGAGACCGATCGATGCCTCCTCGGGGAGGACCAGCGGGAACCAGCCCCCGACCTCGATCACCCCGAGATAACCCTTCGCGGGATTCACGTCGCTCGATACCAAGAGCCCGTCGTAGTTGACCTGGCCGTCGTCGGTCCGGTCGACGGCGATCAGGTCGTAGAGCATCCGGAACCTGACGTGTCCGGTGGTGAACGGCAGCGTGGTGGTGAGCGGCGTCGAGTAACTGCGCACCTGCTTCGGCAGCGACCAGTTGAGCCCCGGTCCGGGGCCGATGCCGTAGAGCTCGTTGCGCCACTTCTCGGGCTTCAGCATCAGGGTCTGCGAGCGGAACTGCGGTGCGTCCCCCGCCTGGACCGCCCAGTTGGCTCGGCGCTCGATCGACGTGCCATCGGCACCCGGCCAGAGCACGCTGCCCACCTGCAGGCCCTGACGGCGCGCCGCCTGCCAGAGGGTCTCCACCGCGATCGGCGCCGTGGCACCGTCGACGAAGGTCCCGATCGGGTCCTCCGGCCGGTGGAAGCGGTCGGCCACGATGCCGTGCCGGCTGGGAGCCACGCCGGTCGCGAGCGACACCAGTCCGGGCAGGGTGAGCGGCGCCGCGAGCGGCACGAGCCGGGCGCTGCCGCCCTGGTCGCCGTCGAGTCGCCCCAACCCTCCGCTCAGCCCGCCGGCCGCGAAGCGGCGCTCGAGCTCGTCCCGGCCGATTCCTTCGAGCGCGATCACCACCACCCCACAAGACTTGAGCCAAAAACCTAGCTACTCCAAACTTATTAAAAAACAAGATGGTGATATCTCCCCCAAAACTATGACTGCCGTTCAGCTAGAAAGATTGGTTCGTGCTTACTCTGGTTGGCCAGGAGTTCGCATACCAATATTACTACGTAATAAACCACAAACACTCTCTTTGCACCAGGTAAAAATACACGACACTTCCACTAATAAGATCAAGCTGTACTGCCAAAATAAGCACTTACTACTGCAACTCTCAGGGGGCTGTATCGAAATACTACAGGCCCAACTACCAGGGAAAAGGGTAGTTACTGGTCGCGACCTATGCAATGTCGGTGAAATTCGCTTAGCTTAAAGATATTTTTCAATCTTCTCTAGCGCCTGCGACGGAGTGAGATCACTTTTAATGATGTAGTCTACCACGCCATACTTTGTGGCAACTTCTCTAGTTTCAGAGCTCATCACATTTGAGAGAATAATTACTGGCACCTTAGAGCCACTCTTATGTAATTCCTCCAGCACTTCTATAACGCTCATTTTTGGCATCATAATATCTAGAAGAATAAGATCTGGCTTCTGTGCCTGATAGACTTCTAGTGCTGCTGGCCCATCAGCCGCTTCTAGCACCTCAATAGATTCAGACTTGCCTAGCTTCATCAAATACATCTTACGGATGAAATCATTATCCTCAACCAACAATACTCGCTTCATATGCCTATCTTAGTCCTCCCTCACCAAGTCGTCAAACCTATTTATCTTCTTTTAGGAGCTTATCAATATGCTCAGCGTAATCAACACTATCGTCATTTGAAACAATTAACCGAGGTGTAAATTTAGTTTGTGAACTAGAACGAATAGCATCTCGAAAGAGATACTCTATCGTTGCTCTTACGCGATCATCAAGATTTTTCCAGCCCTGCACCCAAACTCGTAAAGTTTTAAGATCGTCTGTGGCCTTTACGCGCGTAATAGTTACTCGTGTCCCTTGTTGAAATACCTCCGTTAGAGCCAGTGCCATGTGCCGATGCAATTCACGCCCAACTTGATCGGCGCGTCTCGACACCTTAAAGGCTCCGCTCGCGTACTTCGCGACGAATAAATACGAACTCATCTCCCACTTCAGGCACTATTTCCGCTCGTTCAACAGACATTCCACACTCTTCATCGGCAAGAACAGTCTGCGCTGGCTGCATCTGCTTCTGAAGCTCAGCTAGCTTAGTAGCACCCAATAGTTCACCCTCTCGCATAATTTGAATTGATGCGCCAGCCTCAGCCTGCCCCTGCATTACCTTACCGCCACAAATAATATGGTCTTTGGTGGTTTTAAATACAGCCAATAGCTTAAGTCGGCCAACTTCTGTCTCTATTACTTCAGGCTCCAATAATGCCGTTAACCACTCTCGCACATCATCTAGCAGATCATAGATAACCTGATAGAGCTGGAAGGTAACACCCGATCGCTTAGCTAGTTGATTAACAGCACCCGAAATCGTTGTATGAAAGCCCAGTATAATTGCCCCTGTGGCAGTAGCAGTATGAATATCACCCTCGGTAATTGCCCCTACACCACTGGCAGCAATCTTCACCTGCACCTCTTCATTGCCGATCAAATGCAGGGCTTGGGTAATTGACTCCAACGAGCCCTGCGCATCAGCTTTTACAATAATAGTTAGCTCTTTTACAGCACCACGACTCACAGCCCGAGCCAAATCGGAAGCATTGACCGATTTTGGCTTAGCAACACTTTTTATACTGCTTTTACGCGCCTGTTTAACTTGCCAATCCTTAGCTGCTTTCTCATTCTCGACAACCTCAAACCAGTCACCAAAGGCAGGCACAGCCTTGAAGCCAGTCACCACAACCGGAGTAGATGGAGTTGCCTGTTTTATTGGCTCTCCCGCATAATTATCAAGCGACCGCACCTTACCATACGTACTACCAGCCACAACATAGTCTCCGGGTTTAAGTGTACCCTGCTCAATCAGGAGAGTTACCGTAGCGCCACGACCAGTTTCCATATGACTTTCAATAATAACTCCGCGGGCTGGCCCATCATATGTAGCCTCAGGTTTATGAATATCACTGACCAGCAAAACCATATCAAGTAGTGCCTCTAGGCCTGTTTTAGCCTTCGCCGATACCTCAACACACGGTGTATCACCACCCCAATCATCGGGGATTAGCTTTATTTCGGATAACTGTTGCTTAATTCGTGCAACATCAGCATCGGCCTTATCAACCTTATTAATCGCAACCACAATACCCACCCCAGCCTCTTGAGCTAACCTGATAGCCTCCTGAGTCTGTGGCTTTACGCCATCATCGGCAGCAATTACGATCACTACCACATCGGTGGCCCGCACGCCATGAGCTCGAATAGCCGAAAATGCCTCATGTCCAGGCGTATCCAAAAAAGTCAGCGTTCGATCTTTGCGGTGCACCTGATAGGCGCCAATGTGCTGAGTAATGCCGCCAGCTTCGCGCGTAGCAATTTCAGTATCACGAATCGCATCAAGCACACTGGTTTTACCATGATCCACATGCCCCATAACCGCCACCACCGGTGGACGAGATTTCTTCTTGCCGACAGACTCATCGCTACGAGCTGGACGCTCGTCAACTGTAGCCTCCAGCTCAACTACTACATCAAACTCTTCCGATATAATGCTTGCTGTGTCAAAATCAATTGACTCATTAATGGTGGCCATCACTCCATTACGCATCAGCTCACCAATTACCTTTGTGGCAGGAACTTCCAGACGAGAAGCAAAATCATGCACAGCAATAGTTTTAGGAATACTTATCTTGCGTAATTCAGCTGGCTTTTCTGTCATGTAGTTTTCTCCTGTTTGGGTTTGCGATGGCGACGTGATAAAGCCACCTGAGCACCAACTTCGTGCATTTTTCTCGAACAAGCTGGCTTCTTACAACTATACCATCCTCGCCCTGACTCTACCTGCTTAAGGTCAAGCACCAGATCCGACCCGCGTAACACCCAGCGTTCTAATTGATTCTTCGGGAAACGCCCTCGACACATTCGACACGTTCGTTCGGGTGATGTGTTGCCTTTGGGTCGCCCCATGCCGCTTAATCCTCCTGCTTTTTGTCAGCCTTAGCTGGCTTCAAAGAAAGTGATAACTTATGCTGAGCTGGATCAATTGCAATCACACGGAATGTTTTCTTTTCGCCAACCTTCACTAGGTCATTTGGGTCAGCAACATGATCTTCCGAAAGCTCTGAGATATGCACCAAAGCCTCAATGACAGGAGTAATTTGGACAAAAGCACCAAACGGGGTAATGCGATTAATCGTACCATCTACCGACTCGCCAACCGAGAAACGACTGCTCTCTTCAATCCACGGATCGGCACTGAGTTGCTTCATAGAAAGCGAAAGCTTGTCTTGATCAATTGCGATCACCTTTGCCTTTACAGTCTCACCAACCTTCACATATTTGCTTGGGTTATCCACTCGATCCCAGGCAATTTCAGAAATATGCACCATACCTTCCACGCCATCAACATTTACAAAAACGCCAAAATCCACAATACCAGTTACAATACCATCAACTTCACTATTAACCTCAATATCAGCTAGTTTACCTTCAGTCATTTCACGACGAGCAGCTTTTTCCGACACAATCAACTTATTCTGCTTCCGGTCAAGATCTAAGACGCGCACCATGAGGGTTTGCCCAACTAAGTGATTGAGCCGTTGTAAAATTTCATCTTTATCAGCGCCAGAAACTCGTGGATAATTTTCTGCTGATAGCTGACTAACTGGTAAAAATCCACGAATTCCATCAACTTCAATCAACATACCGCCCCGATTAGCATCAAATGGCACAACTCCAAAAGTCTCACCACTCTTAATGCGCTCTTCTAAAGTTTCCCAACCTTTTTCTTTTGCTACCTTACGTAAACTTAGCACAACATAACCTTCATCCGTTTCTGGGTCTAAAACAGAAGCTGAAATTGTATCACCAGGCTGGAGTGCTCGTACTGCCGACTCGGTTTCTCGACCTAACACCACACCGGTCCCCGATGCACCAAGATCAAGCCATATTTCGTGCTTTTCTACGCTCAGTACCGTACCTTCCAAAATATCCCCAACACCCGGGGCCTTAACCTCTACTTCAGCCATTAGCTGATCCATTGAGAGTGTTTTTGTCATATTATTACTATTCCTACCTTTCTTATGGAGAGATGTCCGCATTCGACCACGCTAAGCGTAAAAATAACAGATTTTTTAACACCCCATGTAGATTTGGGTCAAAAATCTGCAACTAAACAAGCACGAAGTCAATCGCAAATCAGGTTAAATTATACCGCTATACCTGGTAAAAGTAAAGTCTAACTAAAATTTAAGTGTATCAGTAAGCTTACGCAGGCTCAAGCGATAAGCGTATGCTAAAATTCCTAATACTATCGCAGGCAAGGCCAGTAAATAACCTGGCCCAGTAGCAGGAGTTTTACCATTTGGTGGGGCAACCTGCGCAGTGGCAGATGGAGCGGGGCTACCGGGCTGAGCTGTAGCTGATGGAGCTGGGGTGGTGGAAGTAGCGCTAGGAGTTGGGGTTGCCGAGCTAGCTGAAGGTGTGGGGCTAGTTGATTCGGAGCTGGTGGCCTGCTGTTCCTGCTCTGTCTTGCTCCGCTCCTGTGCCTGCCTCTGTGAATTACCATAAGCAAAAGTAGCCGCGACAATTAAAATAATCACCGCTACAGCTAAAATAATTTTTACGACTGAGTTTTTGAGTAACACGCCTTTAATAACCTCATCGAGCAATAAGCCCTTATATACTTCTATAAAGATAGATTTTAAAACTGATAACTGAGAAGTGCAAGCTTAAGCATTTTTGCTCAAACTAACCACACTCGGTATGATAGAGTTATGGAGCGCATGAAAAAAGAAGTTATCGCAATCGATATTGGTGGTACAAAAGTACGCATTGGCCGTATTAATGGCTATGGAAAGATTTCTCAGTTTATAGATTTTCCTACTCCCGCCAGTGAAGCCGCTATGATAAAACAGACAATTTCCACCATCCAGACCCTTACTGGCCCAGTTGAACCACTAGCAATTGGTATTGCTGCCCCGGCAAAAGTTGATCGCAAGCACGGCACTATCGGCCCCTGTACTCACATCCCAACCTGGAAAAAACTCCCCATTGTAGCCAAATTACAGCAGGAATTTAATGCTCCAATAATACTTGAAAATGATGCTACATTAGGAGGCGTTTGTGAAGCCATGCTTGGTAGCGGACAGAAATATCGCTACATTCTCTACGTAACTATTTCTACCGGCATCGGCTCGGCACTCATCCTAGATGGTAAGCCGCTCCCTGGACCATATAATCCCCAAGGTGGTCAAATAATTCTTGTTGACCACGTTCGTAACCCTCTCTACGGCAGTTTTGAGTACTTAGCTAGTGGCAAGGCCATTGTGCGAGAATATGGTAAAATTGCAGCCGATATTCGATCCAAAAAAGCCTGGGATGAAATTACCCGACCACTAGCCCAAGGCCTACATAACCTTATTGTTGCCACAAATCCCGAAATCGTCGTATTGGGCGGTGGAGTTTCCAAGCATCATAAAAAGTTTTTACCTCCGCTCACCAAGCATCTTGCAGAATTAGCCTACTCTCCAAAATTCCCACTTCCACCAATTAAGCCCGCCAAATATATTGAAACCGCTCCCCTCATCGGCGCTGGTCTACTAGCCCACGCCATCCACCAACACTAAAAAATGCTATGATATGCCTATGGGGGTGAAGTTACATACGGTCAGCCGGCAAATTATGCAGGATTTCTCGTCGTATCAATTTATAGAAGATAATGACTTCTATTTTGATTCTGCTAGTGAATGTATATATTTTGATTCAACTTGCCTGGATACCAATCGAGGTGTCATCAGTCTATTACATGAAATTTCTCATGCTGAACTAGCCCACTTTGATTTTCGTACCGACTTTGAACTATTCGCTATGGAATCTCAGGCTTGGATGAAAACTCGCAACTTAGCTCGCCACTATAATATTGCTTGTTCTGATCATTTTATTCAAAGTTGCCTAGCGAGCTACGGACACTGGGTGGAAGAGCGCAGTACTTGCCCTGCCTGTGCAAATTTTTCTCTCCAAGAAGATAAGTCTACTTACCGCTGTTTTGTCTGCCAAACTCGTTGGCATATCGCAGAAGGTACTGAGCCACGCATTCGCCATATAAAACTCACCGATTAACACAATAGTCCCCGTAAAAAAATACGGGGACTATTGTGTTGTGAGGTTATACTCCTAAGTTAGTAAGCTCTAGGCCTGCTTTTTCTTACGAGCCTGCCCACCCTTACGACCTGCTTCACGAGCAAGCTCTGGGTTAGCAGCAAAACCACCACCTGTGCTTTTCTTACCACCGAGTGCACCGATACGAACGTAAAACGTCTTACCGTAGCGCTTGCGGTTAGTATCAGCAGCCTTACGGCCACCAGCAACTGTTCCTGGCATAGCGTTCTCCTTGATAATTACTTTCAAGTGAGTAGCTAGCGCTCGAGCTGACCCTCCACAGTCAGCACTAATACTCTTTTTCTAAAACCACTCCGGTAGACCCTCAAACACTTTGAAGTGACTACCGAAGTGGTAATGCTCTGTATTCTATCAGCTTATGCTTATTCTGTCAATGCTTTGACTCAAAGTTTTTCGTCAAATCTCCTGCTTTCTGCAGCGCCAGACAATAGGACAATAGCAAGTCAGCCAAGCTGATCTAAGCGCATTCTTAAAAAGATGCTGGCACACTGGCTATAGCTCGACTAATATTACTAGGCCTCAATGCTTTTTGACGACCAATACATACCTCAGTGCCAATACGCAACCTATGTAGTAATTTCCTGAGCTCCATCTGGCAGCTCACTAGTTTTTTCAATAAAGTCACGTAGTTCCTCTTCATAGCGTGCAATTATCCTCTCACGCACCGGCTGTAAAATCTCATGAATCTCTACCAAATCACGATAGTACTCGATGCCGGCATTGTAGAGCTCATCACCTGGATAAGCCTTATCAAGCACTATTTGTGCTTGGTCTCCTTCCGGCGTTCCCTGAAGTCGCTTTACCCACCTTCTTAAGCTTTCCCAGTCAATACCACCCATCTCATTCACTTCCGGTATGCGAGCAAGGGCTCTATGCACAGCTCTAGCGTCTAGATTTTCATCAGCTCCGTGGAACTCCAGTGCCCCAAGCGCAATACTGTCTCTCTCTTTCTTACACTTTTCTAATTCACTTTCATGATACATAATCCGCTCGGTGGTAGAAAATTTTTCCGGAATCTCCACTCCACGAGCTCGTGCCTCTTGAAGACGCACCGCCCAACTGCGCGCTCGCTCCAGAGGTTCTTGAATGGCTGCAAGCTGGTGTTTTACGTATCGCAACTCAGATAACTCCCCTTCACCACGAGCCAAGCTAGCCTGTTCTCGTTCGGTATATTCATTTACAATGTCCTGTCGATCCTGAACTTCCCTTAAGGCACTTATATAGTCTTGTGGCAATCTTCTTACATCCCGTATAACATTTGGCAACTCAGTAGCCACCCCCTCATTCACGGCCGACCGATTCATCTCATCCCATTTATCCCAGGCTTTAACGCGCGCATTATGGTCTTCGCCATTTAGTGCTTGACTATCCTCCGGTGTCCATCGACCTATCTCTGACATTTTTAGTATTCCTTTCTATCATTCTTATGCTTATTTTCTCATGGTGCAAAAAAAAATCAATTTTATCCACAGAGCTGAAGCTGGCGAGTAACTCTTAACCGTACTACAGGTAAAAATAACCAGGCATTTTAAGTACAATAAGCCACCATATATCAACACCCTTCCCTATCGAGAATTTATAGTGTGAAGATAAACCTAAAGGTTACTACTCCCCCCAACACCAGATGAGGAAACAACGACCAGTGATCTTGGTGTTAGCT